>CAKZPG010000020.1 GCA_937138675.1 uncultured archaeon
GTGAGGTCGGGGCCGCCCGTGATGTGGACGAGCCCACCCGAGGCGCCGCGGTAGTCGACGTCAAGGAGCGGGTGACTCATCGCGTCGGAGACGACTTCGCGGGTCTTGTTCTTGTCCTGTGTCTCGCCGACGAGCATGACTGCCACGCCGCCCTGATTCATGATCGTCGACATGTCCGCGTAGTCGAGGTTGATCAGCGAAGGCTGGGTGATGGTCTCCGAGATACCTTTGACCGTCTCGGCGATGATCTGGTCCATCACTGAGAACGCCTTGCCGATCGGGAGGTTCGGGACGTAGTCGAGCAGGCGGTTGTTGTCGAGGACAATGATCGAGTCGGCCTCCGAGCGGAGGTTCTCGAGTCCTTCCTCGGCCTTGACCGTCCGGGCGCGCTCGACGTTGAACGGCGTCGACACCATGCCGACGACGATGGCGCCCTGCTCTTTTGCGATCTTCGAGACCACGGGCGCGGCGCCGGTGCCGGTGCCGCCTCCCATCCCGGCGGTGACGAACACGAGGTCCGCCTCACCGAGCACCTCCTTGATCGTCCCCTGTGCCATCTCGGTCGCGCGCTCGCCCATCGAGGGGTCGCCCCCAGCGCCCAACCCGTTTGTCAGGGATTTGCCGACGAGGATCTTCGTGTCGGCCTCGATCATCTTCAGGTGCTGCTTGTCGGTGTTGATCGCCACTGTCTCGGCACCGTCGACACCGATGTTGTACAGCCGATTGACCGTGTTATTGCCCGCACCGCCGGCACCGACGACGACGATTCGCGGACTGCCGAACTCGTCGGCGTCTTCGTTGTCGCGCTGCTCTGCCTCCTCGTTCTCGATCGCCTCCTGAACGAAGCCCTGCATCTCAGACCCTCGCCCAGCTGCGTTTGTCACGGCGATCGCTCGAGTCGCGAGAGTCGTCCTGCTCCGCTAGCATCTCCCGAACAGCGGAGCGAATCGCCTCGCTCCGATTCGGGAACTCTCCCGTCTCGACCATCTGTTCAACCTCATCGATCTGTTGCTTCGGTATCCGTAGCGTCACACGCTCCATATTTTTGTTTCCCCCGGTAAGACGGTCGAGCACGAGCCCTGTTTACCGCCCTACGAGCGTAGATCGCCCGACTGCACCGGGTTCGGTGAGCCGGACGTCGCCCTGTAAGACGACCGTCTTACGCGATTGCTACGATTGCTGGATGGTACTTAAAAATATCGCCGATCGTATGACGCACGTATGCCAACGACGTAAACCAGTGTTTCCGGCGTTTACCCGCCCCTACGACTGGTCTAGTACGTCCGCCGCAGGTGTCCGACGACCACACGAGGGGCAGAACCCCCAGTCAGATCGGAGCTCGTCACCGCAGTCACAGAAGACTCGGTGGGAGGTCTTCTCGCCACAGTTCGGACAGTAAACGTGCCCAGGACCGACGGTTTCGCCACATTGGCCACACGGTTTACGCGTCGTTTGCGTCTCTCGGACCCTGTCGTCAGACGTACTACTATTGTTTGAGGAGGCCGTCTTACGACCGTCAACGGGCGCTTTGGGGCTCTGATCGGGCGTCTCCGCCTCTGTGGGTGTCGTCTCGGCCGCTCGGTCAGTCTCCCCAACTGCCGAATTCGTCGCGTTTACCCCGTCGAGCGTGATGTTTACGTTCACATCGCGCTCCGGCGAGAGACGAGAGTAGTCGGCGAGATGTGCGTCGAGTCGCTCGGCGAGGAGCTGGTCGACGCGCTCCGCAATCGCGTCATCAACCCCGGTGGACGGCTCATCTGACACGTGTGCGCCGTCGAGGTACGCACGGAGGGCCTGCCGCATCACCTCGCTCTTCGAGGCGTCGAACTCCTCGAGGCGTTCCACGAGGTTGTCGTCGGCGCGGAACGTGATCTTGCTCATAGCCGACGTAAGACAAGCCGTGGACTTGTAGCTTACCACGTGTCCGACGCACGACGGTCAGGGGTCAGAACAGCCACGAGATGGTCCATAACCTCTACATCGGGGTTGCTGACGGCGTGTTACACGAGTCAGTCGTTCCCGTCCACGGCCGCCCGCACCGCCCGGGCGAGATCCGTCGTGCCGAAGCCGACGAGGGTGGCGTCCACCGCCGCGATCGCTTGTGCGATCCGGTCGACGCTCGCGTCCGCGGGGAGTCCCTCAACCGCGCGCTCGAGATCGACCAGCGCGTCGGGGGGCTCGAGAAAGAAGTCGCCGCGGACCGCACAGTCGGTGATCCGCTCGTCGTACGCGACGCGAACCGAGACAAGTTTGCCGTCCGGCACCTTCCGCGAGGCCGTGCCCTCCATGGTGGCGCATAAGCGCACGTCGGCTTCTCTCTACCGCATCGTGACGCCGGTCAGGAAGGCGAGTACGAGCGCCTGAATCCCCTGAGGACCGCGACGGCCTGCTGGACGCCGGGGTCGCTGGAGTAGAGCATCTGTATCAGGAAAATGAAGGGCGCAGCGGCGTTCTCGACGGGCATCACGCTCCCGAACGCGACCAGGCCAGCGACCATCCGAATGTGTCTCGTTGGCTCTTGCGGTGAGCGATCAATAGTCGTGGTCGAGAGACGTATCAGGAGGGCGCTCACGGTCGGATCGTCTTGCTGACCCAACCCGTCGGCCCGCTCGGAAAGGCGCCCGACTCCTCCGACGGCTGGACAGTTCCTGTTCCGTCGACGGCCCGCACCACAACCTCGTGTGACTCGTCGGGCGGGTCGTAGCGATAGACCCACTGGCGCCAGACGTCCTCGCCGGGCAGTGGCGTGGACAGCTCTGCCTCCGTCCACGTCGCTCCACCGTCGGTAGAGACCTCCACCCGGTCGACCCCACGGGTCCCCGCGTACGCGTGGCCCGCGACCTCGACTCGGCTGTCCGCGAGGAGGTTCGTGACGTGGAGCTTCGCGACTGTCTCGACCGGCCCCGTGCCGTGCCACCCACGCTTCTCCCAGTAGCCGTCGACCGGTTCGTCGAGTATCTCGATCTCAGAGAGCCACTTGGTGTTGACCTCCCCCCAGTGGCCGGGGATTAGCGCCCGCACCGGCGCGCCGTGCCCGCGCGGAAGGTCCCGGCCGTTCATGCCGTAGGCGAGCATCCCCATCTCGAGTGCCGTCCGTGGGAACTGGACGAAGTAGCCGTCGACGGCGCGAAGCATCACGCAACACCCCTCGGGCGCACCCGCCCGCTCCAGCAGGGGCGCCACATCGACGACGGTCCAGACCGCGGTATCTGTCTTCCGCCCGTTGAGCGACTCACCAACACAGCGCAGGGTGACGAACTCCTCGCGGCTCTCCATCTCGCGGAGGTCCTTGAGGTCGACCGTCACCTCCTCGTTGACAGCCCCGGTGATCGAGAGCGACCACTCCTCGGAGTCTATCGTTGGGTCGACAGAGTTAATATCTACTTGATAGAAATGCTCGCTCACCAGCGGCTCTAGCCCCGTCACGTCGAGGCTCGTCTGCCTCGCTTCGCGAAGCAGGTCGCCGGCCGGACCCTCTGGGAGCGCGCGCTGGGCCTTCGACCCGCTATCGATCCCGCGCGAGTCAGCGACAAGGCCTGCGACGGCCGTCCCCGCGACGGCAGCGAGGATCCCGCGGCGCTCCGTGTCGGTCGGGAGAACCCCGGCCTCGGACCGCTCCACGAACCCGGCGAGCGCCAGCACGCCTCCGACGGCGACGCCGGCGCCCGTCGCCGACCCTGGCGAGCGGGTGAGGAGCCAGACCAACGCCCCCACCGCAAGCCCCGCGCCCGCGACAGCGGCTATCGTCGCGACCGGTGCGCGTCCCCGGACGCCCCGGCGGGCGGCGAGCGCCGGGACACCAAGGCCGACGGCAGCGAGGCCAACCGCCGTCAGAAGATTCAGCTGCTGTCCAAGCGAGCCGAGAACCGTGATGACAAGCGTGACGACGACACCTGGCATCGTCCGAGCGAGCGCCCCCTCGACCGGCGCAACGACGAAAGCGGGCGTGAAGCCAGCGACCGCGTACGACCCTGCGACCGCCGCCGTCCCTGCCGCCAGCGCCACAACGCCGTCCACAGCGAACTGCCGACGTCTCGACGTATCGGCACTGTCCATATCTGAGCAAGGTCCGAGACGGGCATAACCGTTGGCCGAACTCCATCCGTAGTGTATTCACGATAGGATTCAAGTCTGGAGCCGCGCCAGCTCTGATATGCTTAAGACGTGCGCCGTCGCGCTCGGTCCGTTCCGTGTCGCCCCCGGCGCCGTCGGCGGTGCCACGACCGAACGGGGCCGCGACCGTGACGACCAACGGCTGGCAGTGAGGCCCGGCGCGCCCGCCAAGCGACTCGCGGGCGACCCCATGCTCGTTGGGCGAACCTGCACGCGCGCACCGGGCGACCGTCTCGACGCGACTGAGAAGTCAGGTGTCGTCGCCTCGGGTGTCGGCGACGAGGACCGGGGCGGGGCTGCACACGAGTGCGCCCACGGGGAGGCAGGGGGCCGTGCCGAGGAGTGGGGGCCAACCGACCACCTGGCGGACGACCCGGCGACGTGACGGTTCTCGCCCTCGCCACACTCACCGACCCGCCAGAGTTCGCAGACTGGACGCGCCTCGGCGGTGAGTACGTCGCCGACGTGACGCGAGCAATGGGGTTCGACGCCCCGTCGGATCTCGACAACCGACTCGAGCGCGGCGTCGCTCTCCTGCGCACGGGCCGTCGGGACGCCCCGGAGCGGGTCACGCGCCCCCTCGTCGCGACGCTCCTCGCCGATGCCGCCTTTCCGGGCCCGTTCTGTGAGTGGACGCCTCTCTGGTACGAACTCGCGCTCGCAGGGCCCTGTGCTCTCGCGTCGTGGCGGCTTCGCCGGGTCGCGACGCGGTACGCGGCGGAGCTCGACGGTGTCGACGTACCACGGTTCCCGCGCCCTCACGACCTCTTCGTGGACGGCACGCCCGCGACGCACGGGGTCTCGGGGTTCAGTGACCGGTTTCTGCTCGCCGACGCCGTTCTCCACGTCGGCTGGTACACCCACGTCGCCCGTGAGGCCGGCGTCGCGGTGCCCGCGGAGCTGACCGAGCGGACCCGCCGCGAGAGCGTGCGATACTACCGCGAGGGCCGGGATCCGGCGACGCTCTCGCCGGACGTCCGACAGTTCCAAGCCGCGCTGTTTGCCGACGACGCGTGGGTGCGAGGCCTTGACGAGGCGTACGGGCTGAACAGCGCGCTTCTCGGGGTCTGGGAACGGCTCCTGCGCGCGGAGCGCGAGCGACTGGAACGGTAGCGGTCAGTCGAGCGTCTGGCCGACCAGCTTCGACTCCGCGGCCGCCAGGTGTTCGGCGAGCGTCGAGGGGCCGATGCCGAGCGAGTCAGCGACCTGCGTCGCGTTCGACTCGCGAGGGTACTCGAAGTAGCCCATCTCATGAGCGGTTGCCAGCACCTCGGCCTGCCGGGTCGTCAGTCGGCCCCGGTCGACGACCACGGGGTCGGCGTCGCCGCCCTCGAGCGGGGTGCGGAGGATCGACTCGACGGCCACGTCGTCGTACGCCGCCCGGAGGTCATCGAGCACCGCCCGGAACGTCTCCGAGTCAGCGACGTGGAGCGTGAGATCGAGTCGCCCGTCGACGACAGCAACGTCCGCGACGGGACAGTCGAGTGCGGTGATCCGCTCGCAGACGCAGGTGGCCTCGGGGTCGCGCTCGAACTGGTAGACCGTCTCGTCGTCGTAGCTGAACACGCTCTCGACGCCCGGGTCGTCCTGAGCGTCGACGTCTGCTGGGTCGGCACGAAACTCCTCAACGGTCGGGTCGCCGTCGGTCCAGGTCACGCCGTCGGCCGGACCGTCGGCGACCGCCGCTACCGGGCAGTCGCCGGGCTGTCCCACAGAGAGCGTGACCCGCAAGCCGCCGTCGCTCATGTGATGCTCTACTGATCACACCTACAAACACGTTGTGGACTCGAGAAGCGACGGGCGAGCCAAGCGCGACGGGGGCGCGACAGCTCTGTATCGGCTCTGTGCCGGCCGAACGAGTAGAAGATTCAGGCGCTCCCGCCCCGCGCAGAGCGTGGCCCGACGGTTGCCACGGCGCAGATGACTGGCGGCGACGGTGCGGGGCCCCGCCGTGTGGAGCCGTCACGAAGACGCCGTTGAGCGCCGTGAGGCCGGCCTCGAACTCCCGTGGCGTCTCGCCGGATACCGGCGCTCTCAGGCGCGGGAGAATATCAACTCAGCACTACCGGCGTCGGGGTAAAACAGAGCAGTCCGAGCGCCAGCGTCCCGACCGCGACGAGCGTCCGCGGGGCCCCGACCGGCTCCGGGTCGGTCGGGGCGGGGCCGCGCAGGCGCGTGAAAACCAGCGCGAGGACGGCCCAGAGCCCCCAGATACCAGCGCTCCGGCCGCCCTCGAAGACAACGAGGTAGGTCGTCAGCCCCGCGAGAGCGACGGGCACGAGATACTGGATCTGTGCCGTCCGCTCGCCCGCAACGGCCCGGACGACGTGACCGCCGTCGAGCTGGCCGACCGGCAGGAGGTTGAGAAAGGTGACGAACGCCCCGACCCATCCCGCGACAACGACGGGGTTGACCCGCCGGTCCGTGGGGTAGGCGATTGGCTCGCCGAGAAGCGCCGCGACCCCCTGGAGCAGCGGGGGGTAGCCCAGTTCGACGGCGGGGCCGGCGCCCGCCGCGACGGAGACGGGCGGGAGCGATACCCCGACGGCGGTGACAGCGATGGTGGCTCCAAGGCCCGCGAGCGGTCCTGCGACGCCAAAGTCGAACAGCGCACGGCGCGACGGCACCCGCTCGCGCACCCGGATGACAGCACCAAGCGTCCCGATGAGGTTCGGGAGCGGGATGAAGTACGGGAGACTCACGTCCACGCCGTGGAGACGCGAAAGCGCGTAGTGGCCGAACTCGTGGACTGCGAGGACGAACAGAACGCTCGCGGCGAACGGCCACGCCTCCAGGACCCGCGTTGGCGACGCGACGGGGTCGACGCCGTACCAGCGCGCGCCCGCGAACAGCGTCGTCCCCGCAGTGGCGAGAAGGAGCGCGATGTTCGTCCACGGCACCCCGTCGACGCCAGGCGAGCGCTCCGTCGCGACGAGAACGAACTCGCCGGTGTCGCGGGTGAGAGAGACCCGGTAGCCGCGACTGCGAAAGCGCGGTACAAGCGCGGAAATAACGGTGTCGCGGTCCGCCAGCGGCTCGCCGTAGTAGCGCACCTCGCCGTCGCCGGTCCGGACCTCGTAAACGTAGAACTGCTCCGCGAGCGACTCCGGTTCCGGAGGGCTATTAGATCGGCCGGACACGTGGTTTGTTAGGAAGCGACGGTAAAAACGCCTCGGCTCTACGCCTCGGTCGCGTCGCGGACCTCGATGGAGACGCCACGCTCCGCCGACTGCTCGCCGCCGGTCGGCCGCTCGCGGCCCCCGTCCGGCATGAGACGACCCATGGTGTCGTCGACAACGGTGCCGACGAGATAGCCCGTTGCGGCGCCGAGGCCGGCGCCTAGGCCGGTCGACACGGGCCCGGTCCGCGATCCGAGGCGCGCGCCGATGGTCGCGCCCGTCGTCGCGGCGTTCTGTGCGGTGCGGTCCGACCGTGAACTGGAGAGACACGAACGCATAGTTGATAATAGGCTTCGACCGGTGTGAGGCTTTCGCCCATCTTCGGACGATTATGAATCGTCAGGCGGCGAGGCCGACGTGTGGCACGCGACCCAGCACGGCTCTGTGACCGACGTGGACACACCACCCGTCGCGACTCCCGTGGTCGACGAGACGGGACAACGGCTCACTCCTTATCGGTCAGTGCCTCGTACAGCTTCAGCACCGCCGAGGAGTCTAAGTCGCCGTAGCCAAGCGCCGACGCCGTCTTGTAGAGCCCGCTCGCGCCCCCCAGAAGCAGCGGCACGTCGTTCTTGGCCGCGAACGTCTCGCCCAGTCGCGCATCTTTCGCCATCAGGTCCAGTGTGAATTCCGAGTCGTAGGCGTCGGGAAGGACGAACCGCTCCATGTTCCGGTTGAGCGCGTAGGACCCGCCCGACGACTCGGCTACGGTCTCGGCAAACGTCTCGTCGTCGATACCGGCCGCCCGCGCCATCGTCAGCCCCTCCGCGAGCGCGACCTGGTTCAGTGCGAACAGGTAGTTGTTCACCACCTTCATCGTCGCTCCGGCGCCCGCCGGGCCGACGTGGTGGGCCGTTCGTGATATCGTATTCACAACGGGCCGAACCCGGTCAAGAACCGACTCGTCGCCGCCGACCAGAGCCACGAGGTCGCCCGTCTTGGCGTTGCGCGCCCCGCCGCTCACCGGCGCGTCGAGAAAGTCTGCCCCTGTCGCCGCCGTCGCCTCGCGAACGCGCGCCGACGCACCAGGCGAGACGGTGCTCGTGTCGATTAGTACGTCGCCTGCCTCCAGCCCGGCGACGACGCCGTCGTCGTCCAGCGTCGCCGCGATGAGTGCGTCGTCGCTTGGGAGCGAGCAGAGGACAACGTCGGCTCGTCGGCCCACCTCGGCGCCAGAGTCACAGCCCGCTGCGCCCGCGTCGACCAGCGGCGCGACCGCGTCGTCGTTGATGTCGAAGACGACAACGTCGAACTCCGCCAGCAACACGTCGGCGACCCGGCCCCCGATGTTGCCGAGGCCGACGACGCCAACGGTCGGGCTACCCATCGGTCGCTCCGGGTGGGCGAGCCTCGGTCGGTGTCATGGCCATCAAACTCCCCGGACACACAAAGCCTCACTCGTCGCGGGCGATGTTGCGGGGGGATCGACCGAGCCGGTGGTCGCAGTGCCAAACTGGCGTGACACAAAGAGCGCTGGCGAGTCCGGACGACGTCGACGACGAGCGGCCCCTCGAAGGCCTGCAGTCGTGTGGGCCGGACGACAGTCTCTTGTCCGACGTCGCGCGCCGGGAGTCACAGTGGAAGCAGCGCGGAAGCCCACGGCTTCAGTCGCGGGTAGGTGACGTCCGCTGTCGCAACGACCACTTGGGACGCTCCACTCGCGCCGGCTAGTGTGGCGCCGAGGTCTTCAACAGCCCGACACTCGCGCCCGCCATCACCCCATCGTGAACGGGTCGTCCACCTCGCCGCTCAGGTCAATCCAGACCGACTTCGACTGGCGGTACTCGTTGAGCGCCTCCGCGCCGTTCTCGCGGCCCAGCCCGCTGTCTTTGAACCCGCCGAAGGGGCTCCGGAGCGAGATCGTTCGGTACTCGTTGACCCAGACTGTCCCCGCGTCGATTGCGCCCGCGACGCGGTGGGCCTGGCGCATATCCTCGGTCCAGACCCCCGCCGCGAGGCCGAAGTCCGTGTCGTTCGCCGTCTCGATCGCGTCGGCTTCGTCTTCGACGGTGATGATGCTCGCGACGGGCCCGAAGATCTCCTCGCGTGCGACTTGCATGTGGTTCTCGACGTCGACGAGAACGGTCGGCTGGATGAAGCAGTCGCCGGGGAGGTCGTCGGGCTGGTCGCCGCCGAAGGCGATCTCGGCGCCCTCTTCGGCACCAAGGTCGATGTAGTGACGCACCTTCTCCCATTGGTCGCGGAAGGCGACGGGGCCCATCTGGGTGTCGCGGTCCATGGGGTCACCGAGTTCGACCGACTGCGCGCGCTCGGTGAACCGCTCGACGAACTCGTCGCGTACGTCCTCATGGACGAGTACGCGCGAACCGGCGAGACAGGTCTGGCCCGTCGCCGCGAAGATACCCTTTACGACGCCGTTGATCGCGTTGTCGAGGTCGGCGCTCGGGAAGATGACCGTCGGGCTCTTGCCGCCGAGTTCGAGCGAGACAGGGTTGAGCGCCCGGCCCGCCGCCTCACCGACCTTCCGGCCCGTCGCGGTCGACCCGGTGAACGCCAGCTTGTTGATCCCGTCGTGGTTGGTCAGCACCGCGCCCGTCTCACCCGCGCCCGTGACGACGTTGTAGACGCCGTCCGGAAGCGGTGTCTCGTCGCGCAGGATCTCGGCGAACCGGAGCGCGCTGACGGGCGTCTGCTCGCTTGGCTTGTGGACGAACGTGTTGCCGGCCGCGAGCGCGGGGGCAAGCTTCCACGTCGTGAGCATGAGCGGCGAGTTCCACGGTGTGATAGCCCCGACGACACCGTAGGGCTCGTGGGTGACGTAGTTGAACAGCTGCCCGTCCTTGTTCTCGACCGGAACGGTGTCGCCGCGGTCGGTCTCCGCGAGACTGCCGTAGTAGCGGAACCACTCGCCGAGCCCCTGTGCCTGCCCCTCCATCTCGCGCAGGAGCTTCCCGTTCTGGCGTGTCTCGAGCGTTCCTAGCTCCTCGGCATGGTCGTCCAGCGCGTCCGCGACCGCGTACAGCGTCTCGCGGCGCTCGCTCGGACTTGTCTCGCGCCACGTCTCGAACGCCTCGCGCGCCGTCGCGACGGCGCGGTCGACGTCGCTGGCGGTCCCGTCGGGCACCGACGCCCAGACTTCGCCGTCGTAGGGATAGACGACGTCGATCCGCTCCGTACTCGTTGAGGCGACGAACTCGCCGTCGACGAAGTGGTCGTACTCGGTATGTGACGACATGTGACTATCAACTCTATTCGCGGCATGATTAAACGTGGCATTGGGGGAGTCACCCACGCGACAACGTCACGCCGCCAGCGATGCGCGGCTTCGGCTCCGGGTCCGGGACAACAGACGGCCCCACTCTCGTGCGTACTGGCAGGCGAGTTGGCGCTCGCAGATTGGGCAGACGTAGACGACGTTGAACGTCGCCTCCTCGCTCTGGACGCCGGGTGCGTCGCAGTCGGGGCAGGTAGGGTGCATAGTCAGTGATACGCACCCCACGCACGGGATTCAATGCTCTGCAGGCGTGTTGACGGGTCGCTTGGCCGAAAGAACGGTCCGGCCCGGGTCCGTCTCGCCCTACCCGCCGACTCCCCGCGCGGCGGTCACAGCGGAGGCAGCGCGGAAGCCCACGGCTTCAGCCGTGGGTAGCTGACGGACGCCCGGCCCGACGGTTCAAGCGGCTTGGGCGCTTAACATTGGTATGAACGCAAACGAGCCAGCGGTTCTCTCCGAGGCCGAGCGCAAACAGGTCGACGACCGGCCGGATACGGCCTTCTACGACCAGCCACGTCTCGTGACACACGCCGACGAGGGGTTTCTCGCGCGACTGACCGACCTCTACGCCGCCGAACTTGACGCCGGCGACCGCGTCCTGGACGCGATGGGAAGCTGGGTGTCGCACTTGCCCGACGAGTCCTACAGCCGGGTTGTCGGCCACGGCATGAACGAAGCAGAGCTCGCGCGTAACGACCGCCTTGACGAGTGGGTTGTGCGTGATCTGAACGCCGACCAGACACTCCCGTTCGACGACGGGGCATTCGACGCCGTACTGTGTGCGCTGTCGGTCCAGTATCTCCAGTACCCGGGGGCGGTCGTCGCCGAGTTCGGGCGCGTTCTCGCGCCCGGTGGCGTGTTGGTCGTCTCCGTCTCGAACCGAATGTTCCCGACGAAGGCCGTGCGGGCGTGGCGCGAGGCGTCACCGGCGGACCGCGTCGCGCTCGTCGAGTCGTACGTCGACGCAGCCGGCCGGTTTGCGGACACCCGGACGGTCCGCGAGCGACCAGCGCACGACCCCTTCGACGCCGTCGTCGCCACCCGGGCGGCGCGCGAGCGCTGACGTTCGCGGTCGTCATCCACCCGTGGCCACGACGTGTGCGCTCTGCCGGCGGTCGATCCCCGACGAGCGACTTGAGGACCCGGGAGTCGTCCAGACCCACCACCTCCGGCCCGAGGAGCGCGCCACGAGCCCTACCGTCTCGCTCTGTCGGCCCTGTCACGACCAGGTCCACGCGCTCTTCACGAACGCGGAGCTTCGCGAGTCGTTCGACACCGTCGCGGCCCTTCGCGACGCCGACCGACTCGCGGGCTATCTCGGCTGGATTCGTGGGACGAACAAGCTGGACGTTTCGACGCGCACGAGCGACCACGTGCGACGGGAGCGGTGAGCCGAAGGCGGACGATCACCCACCTGTCAGCGCGACAATGAGCCCTAACAGGATGAGTCCAAGAAGTACTAGCACGGCGTAGAACATGAACCGGTCAGCCCCCTCCATTGTGGTGCGCTTCGACTCGGAGCGTGAAAACGCTACGTCGCACGACCGGTCGGGAGAACGGCTCGGCAGCCGACGTTCAGTCGACGGCCCCGGGAACGATGGTCACCGGGACTCTCGCGTCCTCAACGAGCGTGAAGTCGGTGTGGCCCTCCCGGACCGTCGTCAGTGGATCTTTCGAGTGGTGACCGACAACGACGTGATCGACCTTGACGTCTTCTGCGAGTTCGAGAAGCTGTCTCCCGACTGTCGTCCCCCTGCGGAGTCCTCCACGATTCAGATACTCGAGGTCGACATCGACATCGACCGCCTCCTCCGCGAGAAACGCTCGGACGTCGTCACGAAACGCCCGCTCGGCATCGGACGCGTGTTCTGTCTCCGTGATATGCGTGACCCACAACGGCTGCTTCAGACCGCTCGCCAATCGCAACGCCACAGTGAGGACCAACTCGTGGCTGTTGTCATCGTTGACCGCGACAAGGATGCTCATAGTACGATAACGTGCCAGTCATAGTAGTGTCTGGCGCCTCCGGTGGTCGGCTCACCGGGTCGTGGCACCTGACTCGTGCTCATCACACCGCCGCGAATCGCCGGCTCACTCCGTTGTCGTCAGGTCGAGCCTGTCGCCGACGTGTCCCTCCCGGAGCAGGCCCGCCATCGCTAGTCGGGGACCGGGACCGGGACCGGGAGCGTGGCAGAACACGGCCTCGTTGCCCGCCCTCCAGAGTCGTCCGGGGGGCTGGAAACGGGTGGTCGGTATCACGCGACGGTAGCAGTCCGGTCCTGACCGGCGTGATAGTCACCGAGGCCGCCCCCCGGCTCAGAACGCGCCGAGCCGCGTCCGCTCGCCGGCCCGAAGGTACTCCGCGACCCGGTCGCGGCGCCAGCCAAATGGCGACAGAACACTCGTCGCGGCCCGCACGGCCCGGTCGCGATAGAACGCCGGGTCGTAGGCCGACGTGGCCTCACTTGCGAGGCGGACCCGGTCACGGTCGGCGCGCGCGTCGTCAACAACGACGTATCGGACGTCCTCGCCCGGGAACCGCTCCAGACCCCGGTCGCCGAGCCGGTCAAGCGCTGCGACAGAGCGGGTGTACTGCTGGTAGGCCGCCCGTGTCTTCGAAACCCGATTCGTGATCGCGAGGGCGGCGGGGTCGACGTCGCCGCGGCCGAGGTCAGCGAGGCGAACGCGCAGGTGGTCACACACCGCCTCGGGGTCGCGGGTCTCCCCGACGAGTCGGACGAGGTCGCGCTGAAGCTCCGCGACCCACTCACAGGTCGAGCGCTGGCGGCACTCGATACCCTTGAGTACGTAGTCGTCGCCGCCGGCGACAGCGCCGAAATATCGCGTGAGTGCGCCCGCCGCGGAGTCACGCATCGGAACGAACGCCAGCCAGTCGTAGGCGTCCTCGTACTCCAGTTCGACCCCGACGTCGGCGGTAACCTCGGCAGCGACCGCCTCGAGTGGCCGCTGAGACTCGCCCGGGCGGGGCGTGACCCACAGCGAATCGACGATACCGTGGACGACACGCCAGCCCCCCGCTTCGAGCGCGGCCTTCGCGTCGAGCAGTATCTCGCGGGCGTAGGCGTTGATCGCCTCGTGACACTCGATACGGCCGAACTTGGCGTTCGAAAACCCCTGATAGCCGAAACAAGAGACGAGGATCCATTTCAATGCCGATATCTGGCCGTCGAGAGCGGCGATCCGGTCGGGGTCCTCGGCCGCCGCGCGTTCGCGTTTCAGCCGAGCCCGGTCGTCGACCAGCGGGTCAAGAACGTTGGCGAGGTAGCCGTCCGCCTCGCAGATCGAATAGCCCAGCCCCGGCACGTCGTCGGTGTCGTGACAGCCACACCGCGTCGTCTCCGGGCTAACGTTCCGCGTGATAATGATGTTTGGGTAGAGCGAGGCGAAGTCGAGTTCGTGGACATCCTCGTGGACGCCCGGCTGTGGCGCGAGCGTCAGCCCCCCGCGGTCGGCGTCGTGAAGCGTGCCCATCGACTTGAACCGCTCCGGGCGCCACGCGTTCCAGGGGACGAGAACGTGGCGCTCGCGCGCCGTGCAGACCTGAATCGCGGTGAGGACGTTTCCGATCGACGCCCACGCGAGCTCCTGAAGCGGCTTTCGCGAGCGCTCGACGAGGTCGAGACAGCCCGCGAGCCCCGACTGGTCCCAAAAGAACGTGTTCGACTCGTCGACGACGGCGCGCCCGGGGACGGCGTAGCGCGCCGGCGAGTGGCTCACACGGCCGTAGGACTCGTAGGTTGAGCGACCCGCGCGTTTCGTGTAGCCCGGGAGGCGCCCGAGCGCGAACGCCTCACGGCCAGCGTGGTCGGCCGTCGCGAACAGGCGCGGGATCACGGCGGCGTGTGACACCACGAGAACGTCCGGGTCGGACTCGGCGAGGTGCTGGCCAACCGCGTCAACCACGGTCGCGGGCGCGCCGGTGACTGTCTTGTCGCCGACCGTCAGTTCTTGGAGAGGCGCCGCGGTGAGGTCGTGATCGTGGTCGTCCTCGCTCACGGCGAGTTGGAGCGTGCGGAGTTCACGGCCCGGACCGGGGTCGGTGCCCGTATCGAGACAGTAGCGAAAGCCCGGCGAGAGGTCGACGTCGTAACACCGGAACGCGTCGGCACCCTCGCGAGTCCGGATGGTGCGCGCGACGGGAGTGATCGCATCCATCCCCGCGACGTCCACCCGCAGGACCGGTTCGGGATCGTGACGCCACCCTCGGCGCTTCTCGGCGAAGCCCACGTCGACGACGGTGGGATGGACCGTCAGGTCCTGCCCGAGATTCGCAAGGGTGTCCTGGGACCGCCCGGTCGCGTACAGCGTCGGAGTGTACGCGGTGTCGACCGTCGCCTCGGCGCCGTCAGGCGTCGTCTCCCAGTAGCGGACGGCGCGATCGAGACAGTCGAAGGTGAACGCCACGTCAGTCGGCGTCGGGACCGCCGAGTGTCGTCTGTGCGGGGTCAGGGGCGCGCCGGCCGCTGTCGACCTGCTGGTTGGCCTCGAGCGCCGTGAGCCGGCGTTCGTGTTCCAGCAGTGCCGCGACCAGAAGCGGCACCACCGGGTCGGCGTGGTTCAACATCCCCGCGGCGTCGGCGTGGGCGCGGCCGTGTACGAACAGCCGGTCGAAATGAGGGCGGTCGTGGCGGCGGAGAGTGCGCCGGTAGGCCTGCCAGCGCTGCTCGGTCGCCCGCAGCGCGTCGCGGTAGGTCGGACTAGTACGCCCCACTGGCGAGCACCTCCTGGGCAGCCGTGCTCACGTCACTCGCGTCACTCGCGTCGTACGCGCCGTGGCGGCGCTCGAGAACGGTGCGCCAGTACGCAAACGTCGTCTGGACCCAGCCGTCGCCCAGATCGTAGCTCAGTGTCTCGAACCCATCGCCGATGGGCCGGCCGTGCCGGTCGACGGCAGCGAATCGGGGGCCAAAGCGCGTCCGACGACAGCCGAGCCGGTGAGTACACGCGTCATCGACGGGGGCCGTGAACGCGTCTGTGTCGGTGCGGGTGAGCAACACCGGGCAGTCGTAGCGGTCGGCAACGGTCGTGACCGCCGCAACAGCGGATACGAGGAGGCGGCGGGCCGCGCCCCGCGGGAGGTCACCGGTGCGATACAACGCGTCGACCGCGGGACAGACCACCAGTGCGGGGGTGTTCTCCCCGTTTCGACAGCTCGTGCGGATCGCCTCGGCGAGCCGGCGACACAGTGTGTGGTGCTGGTATGGCGTGAACCCACGTGCGACCTGAATCCGGTCCAGACTGCGCCGTGATGGAGCGAGTGCAGCGAGGCGTGCCGCATCGGCGTAGCCGGCGGCGTCGACCCACCAGACCGGGCCGTCGGTCGTAAGAAGTTGGTCACAGGCGAGTGCGTGGACAGCGCCCTGCACCCCGTCGGCCGTGTCGAGGACAGTCGGACCGTCGAGCGTCGGAAGTGCCGTTGCGGATGAACCGGGGGGGGCTGGCATATCAACAGTCGAATAGTGGTGAGTAGATAGCTCCGGGCGTGTGGGTTCCGATACTGCCGATGGGCGGCGGTGTCACTCGACGACGTGGTAGCGCCGCCCGCGCTTCTGGCCGACCGCGTCGACGAGGTTGTACTGCGCGAGTTTCCCCATGTACTTCCGGACCGTGCGCTTGCTCTTTGGGTCACTCACGCGGTGTGCGTACTCGTCGTACAGCTCACCGGGCGCGATCTCACCGTGTTCGGTGGCGACCTCGTACAGCACCTGTTGGTCGGGAGTGAGCTGGGCGACGTTCTTCTGCCGGATCGCTGCCTTCGCCTCGGGAACCACGTCGGCCACGAGCTCGGTCGTGATCCGGTCGACACCGGCCGTAGTCGCCGCTCGTGCCGCCCGGCGAAGTGTGCCGATCGCGACCCGTGCGTCGCCTGCTGCGGAGTCGGCAACCTGGTCAAGCACCCCGGTTCCGATACTGTTGTCCGATAACCCCCAGCGAACGCGGTCTCTGAGAATCGCGACCAGAGCGTCACTATTGTAGGCGGCGAGGCGCACCCGGATACTGCTCTGTAACCGGCTTCGCAGTCGGTCGCCGAACCCCGCGAACAGCGTGTCTTCGCGGTTGGCGACCAGCACCATCGTGATATGCGGGATCGAGTAGAGGTCGTAGAGCGCCTTCGTATCCTGGAGCTGGTCGACCTCGTCGAGAATGATGACGTACGGCGCGTCGTCCAGTTCGCGCAGGCGATTGAGCAGGACGTCCTGAGGCGTGGACTGCCGGTGGATGTCGTGTGTGCTTGTGACGGCATCAAGCACGCGATAGAGCGTACGGTACCGGTTGTAGTCCTCCCAGCAGTTGACATAACAGGTCTGCAGGTCGAGAACCTGCTCACGCAGGCGCTCTGTGACGAACTGCGCGAGGCAGGTCTTGCCCACACCGGTCGGCCCGAGCAGAAACGTCGTCTCGCCGGAGTCGCCGTCCGTGATTGGCGCGAGCGCGTCGCTGATCCGGTTGACCTCGGGGTCACGGTGCTTGACCTCTTTTGGGATGAAGTCGTCCTGTAGCACCCGTGCGTCCTGAATCACTAACTTGGTCGCATGTGAGACGCCCGCCATTATTAAACAGAACGGGGGGGCGTCCGATACTGCCGATACAAACCCCGACGGCCAGCAGCTCGAGTGTCTCGACTGCTCGAACGCGGCGACCGCAGACGACACCACGGCGACCCCCGGCGTTCGGAGATTGGTGTACAACTTCAGCAGGGCCAGACCCCTCGCTGGAGAGGTGGTCTTTCAGTGCGCCCTGAATCCGAGGAGAGTGACCTCTGAGAGGGCCTGACTACTGAACAAAGAGGCTGCCGTCGGTCTCGCCGCGGCAGTCTGTGGTCGGCCGAGGCCGACAACGAAGTCCACTTCCGATCAAAAGTTTTCATTGTCAGATACGAGGACGAACTCGTGGTCGAGAGTGTCTGGGTCGTCGCATTCGGCGTGTCCTTGCTAGTTCCGTGGAGAACGGGCCCGATACCGTGTCGACATAGCGTGCGAAGACGTCCTCGCGCCGAAGGCAGTCAACAGCAGAGTCAAGTGTTCTCTCACGAAAATCCCAGTCACACACTACTATGGAGATCTCTGCCCACCTTCGCTGTCTGTTCTCTGCGTCACTCGAACAGCGCGACGGCTCGTACGTCTTCGAGGTTCCGAAACATGAGATCGAACTCGGCGGCCTACAGGATGGCGAGACGTATCGTGTCGCTGTTCAAGCGGCGCCTACGACCAGCGCCCCCGACGACGCCGGCACTGACCTGGAGTCCGCAGACACCAGCGCCGACCCAGAGCCCACACAGACCCGGGAGAGCCCACCTGTCGACGCGGGCGAACAGCGCGCCGTCGAGATCGAAAGCATCGGCGACCAGGGCGACGGTATCACCCGAGTCGAACGCGGGTTCGTCGTTATCGTCCCCGACACCGAACAGGGCGAGCGCGTCACCGTCGAAATCACAGATGTGCGTCAGAACGTCGCGTTCGCGGAGGTCGTAGAGCGACTGAGTTACTACGACTGACACCCCCCGGTGTATGGTTCGGTCGCAGGGGGCCCCACCACTGTCGGAGGTGGCTTCACAGGCAGCTCGGAGCCGACGTCGGGCAGATCGATGTTTGCGTGTACGCGCCATCGTTCACCCCTTGGCCAACCGTGATTCGAACCCGGTCGGATGTCGGGCCATCGGCCCCGAATAAAGCGCTCAGACACATCGCTGGGGCTGCTGAGACAGTGAGCATGCTGTGACGCTCTCAGACCACGACCCGTCGACGGTCAGTGGTTCCCGAGCTCTATGTGCTCGCGGTCGCCGCGGTCTGTCGGTGCGACGTTCGTGGCGATGATCTCGTCTACTTCGTCGCGATTGTCGGCGTCGCTGTTGATACTCCGTGTCGCGCCCTCAATGTCGACGTAAAAGCCGGCATCGTCGTACATTTCGGCCATAATGCCGCTGTTGCTTAAAACGACGTGAACACCGTTCTGGGTGAGCTGCTGTGCGAGTTCCACCAGCCGCTGTTGGTCCTGCTGTCCGAAGCCCTCGGCACTGTAATCGGTGAACTGCGCCGTTGGACTCATTGGTTCGTAGGGCGGGTCGAAGTATACTAGGTCGCCCGCCGCAGCGTACTCGCGGATATACTCGAGATCCCGATTGAGTATCTCGGTGGATTCGAGCACAGACCCAGCCGATCGGATTTCGTCGCGTCTCACCCAGTCCGGGTTCGCGTATCGGCCGACGGGAACGTTGAACTCGCCGCTCTGATTCTCGCGATAGAGTCCGTTGTAGCACGTCCGATTGAGATAGAGCAACAGCGCGGCCTCGTCGAGACTGTCGAACGGCTCGTCGTTCGGACGGCGGTTGAACAACTCGCGTTGCTGGTAGTAGTAGTTCTCAACCCCCGTTTCCTTCCGGGTGGTATCGGCGAACGCTCGGCTGGTGTCCGGCTCGCTGTCGGGGTCGGCGAACGAGTCGAGTCGGTCGACCAGTGCGTCGGGCCGGTCACGGACCTGTCTGTAGAAGTTGACCAGCCGTGGATTCGTGTCGTTGATGCTCCCGGCTCCCGGTTCGAGGTCGAAGAACAGCGCCCCGCCGCCGAACATCGGCTCGTGATAGCGGTCGAACTTCGCAGGAAAGCGCGCGTACAGCTTGTCAAGCAGCTGGCGCTTCCCGCCGGCCCACTTCAGAACTGGATCGACCATTCGTGGTAGTACGTTGCTTTGGCGTCGGGATTAAACCGTTCAGTTCGAGAGACCGTGCGCGGCGAGCGCTGATCCAACCCTGCGAGCGTGGTGTTCGGCCCGTTCGGTCGTGCCGACTGGCACAGACGACGGGACCGGGACGCGTCTACGACGCGCTGGCCGTCACGACGACCTCAGACCGCCGAGCGTGTCGACCACGGGTCCCACACGACCGCAGCGGCCGACACGGACATAGCCGGACAACACCCACGACGTCGCAGGCGCTAAGACAGATACGGCAGGTCAGTGCCCGGATGCCCGGCGCTCGTGTGGTCCGAACTACTCAGACGGTGAGGAGTGCTGACGACCCTACCCACACGAGCACGACGAGCGCGGTCAGATAGACCGCCGCCGACACGATCCAGTCTCGCACCACAGCCCGGACGCGCTGGCGCGGCAGCCCCACACGCGGCAGGACGACGCCGGTGAAGAAGCCGACCATCAACACGAGCATGAGCGCTACCGTCGTAAGGTACGCGACCGGCGACCGACCGAGCGCCGCCTCGGCGAACAGCAACCCCGTGACGAACAGCCCGCCGGTGAGCCACCCGGCGGCGTAGTGGACGACCGTCGCCAGCAGGGTGGGCCCCTCACCGACCCGTCGAGACGTCAGCACCGCAGCGGCGACCGCTGGCGGGGTCCGACCTTCCGGTAGGCGGGCCATCGTCACGTCCATCGCCCCCGTCGCGATGATGGCAGCGAGAACGCCAACTACGATCCTGAGCGGCGGTACGAACGCCGATTCAACCATAGATGTGGTGTGGTCGGTGCCCACAGTTGGCAGTTGTTGTTTCCGCACGGGACGTTTCCACCCGCGGCCGGCGCTCTCCGTCCGCCGGCGATATCGCGCCCTTCCGGTGGAGGAGCAGTGCGACGCTGTCGGCAGGGGCTCGCGCTGCCGAGGGCGCGCGGCTCGCTCGGGCGGCGCGCCGAGGCTCTCCGTCCCATATTCGACACTAAGATCGGCAGATACCGCGCTCTCTGAAGAATCTTCAGTTGCGGCCGCTCCGTCGTCTCGGTCAGCCTCTGGCACGATGCGCTGGCGGGCGCGCAGACCTGGGAACGACTCCTTGTCCCTGCGTTACACAGGTTGACCGCTCGCGCTCGGGCTTGCCGTCTCCCCACAGCCACATACGTATCCCGCCGTTAGAAAGTGTACACGTGGCGACGGCCGCATCTCCGACCACGCACCGGCCAGCAGCCGTGGCGACGGCTGGCGAGCGAGCCCGACGGGTGACGCACCTGCCCGGCGGTCGGCTTCCACTTCAGGCGCGGGCCGGTGGGCGAGCGTGACACCGGCCGGGCACCTCGCGGCGGCGGTGGTCGCGAGCGACTATCTCGACTACGACTGGCGGGCGACGGCGCTCTGTCTCGTCGGCGCAGTCGTCCCGGACCTCGTCGACAAGACGGCGTGGCGGCTCGGACTTGCCGAGACGGGGCACACCCTCGCACACTCCGTCGTCACGCTCACGCTGGTGGTCGTCGTCGTCACCGCGGTTGACACGGCCCGCCCGCTCCGACCGGTGCTGCCGGGCTACGCCGCACACATCGTCGCCGATATCGGCGTCGCGTATCCTCGGTTCGTCGTCAACTACGCGTGGCCGCTTCTCGCACAACGACCGACACCTGACGTCTCGCCGGTCGGCTACTGGCTGCGATACGCAGCGAGCGCGCCCGGAGTCGCCGAGATGGGTATCATCGCCGTCGGGGCCGTCGTCATCGCGCGTCGGGGCCGTGGCTGTGACGACTCGGACGACACCCTATGAACTGACACGCCAGCGAGGGCTGACCGCTACCGCGAGAGTGAGCCAGAGATCGGATATCGGAGATCGGACACGCCGAGTCAAGCGTCCGACGAGTCCCGGTCGGCGGACACCACCGGTCGAGTCGGGGGCCGACCGGTGCCTCGCAGACGGGGTCGACACGAGCGTGCGTCGGGTCGCGCTACCCCACGAACTCGGTGCTGGTCGACCACGTTGGGGAACGCGTCGCAGCCGTCGAATGCGAACGGCGGCACCAGCAACGAAGCTCGAACGCCGGTTTCAGCCGGCTTGGCACCACCCATGACCGCGCGTGCCCGACCGAAGGGTCAATACGACCGTCGGCAAAACAACCGACGAGTGACGCGAGCGCCAGTGACCGTTCTTCTCCCGACGGTGCGGTGGACCGACGCCTGTGACGAGGTCGCGGCACAGCTCGGCTCCGACGACGAGCTGTTGATCCTCCACGACCACGAGACGGACGCTGTCGCCGACCACGAGCCAGGGCCAGAGGGGGTTAGATTCGTCGCCGCCGGCAGTCCCGTTGGCTGCTCCGGGAAGGCGAACGCCATCGCCGCGGGGGTACAATCGGCGACGACCGACCGGCTCGTCTTGACCGACGACGACTTCCACCACCCGCCGACCTGGCTAGCGACGATGCAGGCCGACTACGAGCGACACGGGCCGGTGACCGAGCTCCCCCTGTTCGTCGGGCGAGACCCGCTCGCGGTCCTGCTGGAGCCGCTGTACCTCGTAGCGGTCGTCGCTGGGCTCTACGCCGGCAGATATCCCTGGGGTGGCGCTGTCATCTTCGACCGCTCGGATCTTGAACTGGCAGCGTTTCTCACGGAGTTGACCCAGACCGTGAGCGACGACGGGCTGCTCGGCGAGCACGTTGAGACGACTGCCGTGCGCCGGTTCCGTCGCGTCCCGGTTGGCGGGCGACTCCACCAGTCGGTGGAGCGACACGTCCGGTTCACGCAGATCGCGTTCGCCCACAACCCGGTGACGACAGCGGTGGGGACCGTTGGACTGTTCGCGCTCGGGGTCGGCTGTCTCGTCGCTCCGCTGCTAGCAGCGCTCGTGACCGGCGGCGCGGCCGCACTGTTCATCTGGGCCGACGAGCCACGGTGGTCGGCAGGACTGGCCGTGCCCGTGGCACTGCTGATAATGCCGCTCGCGGTCTACGCACTTGCCCGCTCCGAGTTCACCTGGGCCGGTCGCCGGTACCGATGGCGGAGCAAATTCAATGTCCAGGTTGTCGATGAGTGACCGACGATGGCGTGGGTTCGCTCGCGCCACGACTCACTCTCGAGACACAGACGATCTTCGGGTCGAAGCGCGGCTGGTCGACGGACGCCGAATGGCACACGTGTACCTCCGAGACGGCGATGGCGGAGATGTAGAGCAGCTTCAACCGGGAGACCGCGTGGCTGACCAACGCACGGCCGACGCTACCGGACCGTGCCCCATCGTCGGCGGGATGTCAGCCAAGCCACGAACACCACGCGAGCAGACCGACGTGCGGACCGGTCCCAGCGGTGTCGGGCCTTGTCGATAGCGCCGTCTCTTCGTCCTCGCTCATCTGGCTCACGGCGACCGGATAGCAAGCGCGGCCTCACAAACACACGGCTGCCCACACTTCGGACACAGTCCGTCGGTGTGGCCAGCAATCGAATGCGCGTGGACGACCTCGTAGTCGTGTGTCTGCAAGAGCCGAGCCGGCGAATCGCCCCCTCCGTGGAACCACGCGTCAACGACGAACACGTCGACACCGTTGCGCTCGCCGAGTTCATGTAAGTGGCTGAGCAGTCGGCTCCCGATGCCTTCGCCGGTGTGTGCCGGCGCTACGTAGCCCGCGTGGATATGTCCGTACCGCGCCGCGTCCGGCACCGGGTCAAGCGTGTCAACGAGGTACATCGCCTCGCGGAGCTGTGCCGGGGTCGTGTACGTAGTTAGCGCCATGACGCCGAGTGGGCCACCGCTCCGCTCTGCGACGCGGACGAACGTTCCCTTCCGCTCGTCGTTCGTCGGGACATCGTACGACCACCCGTCGGCGAAGTGTGCCGTGATGATCGACTCGACCGGCTCCCGGTCAACCGCCGTCAGCGGTCGGATCGTCAGCATCTGTCTCATCAACAGGCGCGGTCGAACATGTGACTGGCTCTTCGCTGGCGGGGGGCGGTCTTGTCCTGCCGCGGTCAAGCTTGGCACGCTTGACGCTCAGGTCAGTCGTGGCTTCCGGGCCGTCCGCCGAGTCCACTTGAGTCGCTCCCGAACCGCCTCCGTTGTATCGCCGTCCTACGTCGCGAGCTACCGCGCCGAGTGGACTGTGTCGAGGCACAATTCCTGGCCCGGCGAGATACGCGACCGTCTCGGCATTGACTGTGCGAGTGGCCTGCTCTGTCTCGTCGAACGCCCCGTCGTGGCGCACGGCGCGCGCCGACTCGCGACGGAGCGTGCCCGCCATCGCGCCCGGGTCACGGCGCTGCACGGGTCCGGGTTCGTTCGCGACCCGCCACTCCGGGCCGTGGTCGACCTGCTGGTCGGCGACGATCAAGCCACAGTCTGTACAGACGGTCTCGGCCACGTTCGTGATCACCTGCCCGTGGCACTCCGGGCAGCTACTGGTCGTCCTTCCACCGTCAGCCGTCGACTCGTCTTCGTCGAACGTTCGGTCGTACGTGCGATGGCGCTCGTCGTTCGGCGAGACGTCGGACGACCACCCGGTGGCGGTGTGTGCCGTGACGACCGACTCACTGCGGAGGCACGACACCGCCCTGTCGCTCAGTCGGAGTCAACATCCGAGGCCGCAAACGACGCTATCGACGCCTGTTCGTTGGGATCTGTTTCGGTGGTCTGCTCGTGTCTCTCGAGGGGCTGTGACCGCGAGGACAGCGACGCCCGACGGGCAACCACTGGATCCTCGAGTGCGGCGAGCGCGTCCGGTTTGAGCCGCTCGTACGTTGCCATCGCGTGCTCGCGGGCGGCCTCGTACTCGACGACCGGGTACGGATAGTCCTCGCCGATGACGACGCCGGACTCCTCTTGGACGTGAAGCGGCGTCTTTTCGGGCCGGTCGAGGTGCTTGACAGGTAGCGGGCGAAGCTCGGGGACGTACCGTCTGATGTACGCCCCCTCGGGATCGTTGTCCCGGACCTGCTTAATCGGGTTGTAGATCCGCATCAGGTTCGTTCCGACGGCGCCCGCTTGTGACTGCCACTGTGTGTAGTTGATCGCCGGATCCGAGTCAACGAGATGGTAGTGATAGAAGTCCGCACCGATGCGCCAGGGCTGCTGGAAGAGGTCGGCAAAGACGCTCGCACACATCGCGCGCATCCGGAAGTTGAGCCACCCGGTCTCAGTCAGACATCGTATCGAGGCGTCAACCATCGGAAAGCCCGTCTCACCACGTTTCCACGCCCTGACCAGGTCGGGGTCGTGACTCTCTTGACGGAGTCCCTGCATCACCGGGTTGACCGCCGTCGTCATCCACCCGCTCCAGTCTTCGAGTTTCTGGTGATAGTGTTTGTTCCAGAACAGTCGCGCGACGAACATCTCCCTGCCGGCGCTATCGGGGGCGTTCTCCTGGACGTACTGATACACTTCCCGGACCGACAGCGACCCGAATCGCAGGTACGGCGAGAGCTGGCTCGTTCCGGTCCGGGCGTCGGTCGGTGCGGAGATGTTACCGGGATAGGCCTCGATACTCTCGACGAACGCCCGGAGTTTTCGGACGCCGGGGCCCCGTCCGCCGTCGGGGATGTTCGACTTTGTCGGCTCGATATCGTACCCGTCCTCGATCGCCTTGATCGTGACCTGCTCGTCGAGCGACTGGACGGCGACCGTCTCGGGGTCCCACGTCGGCGGGTCGGCCTCGAACCATGTCTCGACGTTGTCACTCCAGTCCTCGCGGGGCCAAGACTGGTTTCTGACGAGCCCGTCGCCGTCGACGAACACCGTATCACACCGTGCCGCGGCCCGGTCGTCCCGCTCTGCGCCGTAGGACGCCGTGGGGTCGGCGGTCGCGACGACGTCCCACCCAGCATCGTGGAGCCCGGCGAGGACCTCGACCGCGTCGCCGTGGGCGAAGCTGAGACTCCCACCGACCGCCTTGTAGAGACGCCGAAGGCTCGCGAGCGAGTCGTGGAGGACCTGGATCCGGGCGTCGCAGGCAAGCCCGTCGGGCCCGTAGAACCCGGGGTCGAAGACGAACACCGGCAGGACCGTGTCGTACTCCCGGGCGGCGTAGGCGAGCGCGGGATGGTCGGTCACCCGCAGGTTGCGGCGGTGCCAGAGCACACACCCCGTTCCGTCGGGCGGGGCGGGAGCGGCCTCGGCCGCGGGAACGGTTGGCATCGCCGGGGTGGACACGATAGGTCGTACTGCCTCCACTCAAAAAACCGTTCCCGTCCGGTGGATGGGTCTGATTCCGGCGACTCTTGACATCCTCTTCTGTCTGAAAGCGAAGGAATCCCACGGCACCGCACCACTGGGTTGGGATATTATGGGGTACAACCGACCTGTTCGCTCGGTGCGAAACGCCCCGAGGTTTGAGTTAGCTGAATGTAGGCACGAAGCCCCACCCTCAGCGAGGCCGTCAGGCCGAGCAGGGTGGGGTAGTTCACGTCCGTTCATGCTGAGCAACACACGCCTCGCCGGGACAGTCGACGTGTGCATCACGCTGTCCGCCCTCTACAGGAGGTAGAGGCGAGTGCCTCGGGCCGTGCCCTCAAGATATTTCACGAGCAACGCAGGTCGTCCTCAAGCCCAGACGACCGGCTCTCACGGCACCGTTATGAGGGAGTACGACCTGTAATCGATAATTCCGATTTCAACTCCGACGTGGATTCTGACCGGGGCAGTGGCCGTCTGTGCCCGGGCAGTTATGGGCCCGTATCAGAAGCGGCTGCTCGGGACCGCGTCGGAGTCCGAGGTGTTGTTCGTCAGAGACACCGTCGCGCTCGGACTGTTCCTGCCGGTGGTCGTCTGGACCGCGTTGCAGTCTGGATTCGCAGGGACACCACGAGGCGTCGTCGCGATGGTTCTGACGGGCGCGCTGAACGTTGTCGGTGCGTTCATGATCTTTGCGGCGCTCGCGCGAGAAGATGCGTCGGTCGTGCTCCCGCTGACGTCCTTGTCGCCGGTCGTCACCTCACTCATCGAGCCCCTGTTGCGTGACACAGCCGTGACGCCACTCGTGGTCGCGGGAGCGATACTGAGCGCCTGCGGGGCTGCGGTGGTGAACTCCAAGCAAAACACCCTCCGAAGCGTCGTCACCGGCTCGGACACGACCGCGGTCGTGCTGGCGGTATCGGTGAATCTCGTCTTCGGGGTGACGTCTACCCTCGACGGCATCGCGACCGCGAGCGTCAATCCGCTGTATGTCTCGGCGGTTATTGTCTTGTTTGTCGGGGTCGGGAGTGCGGGTCGACTGTTGCGAGGCGGGGCTCTCACCGAGGCGTCTCAGCGCGGGCGGCTTCTGGCGCTGTATCTGAAGGACAAGGGCGCTCTCGGCGTGCTCCAGTTCGGCGGTCTCACGGCGACGCTGTTCACCTTCGGGACGGCCCCGAGTGCGACCCAGGCCTCGATCCTGTTTCGCTCAAGCATCGTACTCGTCGTGATCATCAGTAGCGTCGGACTACAGGAGGGGTATCTTCGGCGACGGACCGTCGGAGCGATCTTGATCGCCCTCGGGGTCGGGCTCGGTGTTACTGGGAATCAATGAGAAAGCCTTGCGCATTAGCGCTGGGAGGATTTTAACTCACGGGTGGACTGTACGGGCGTGAGCCCTACCGACCCGACGTCACTTCACGTCAGAACTCGAGGCTCGCGAGAGGAGATACACCGCCACAGCACCGAAGACGAGGTCGACGGCTGCGAGTACGGCGACGCCGGGAACCACGCCGTCGAGCACGCTCTGGAAACGCGTGAGCTCGATAACGGTCATCACGTCACGACCGAGCATCAGCGACCGAGCGGCGTCGACGCCGTAGGTGACCGGATTGAGTCTGGCGAACGTCTGTATCCACCCCGGCAGTATTCCGAGCGGGAGAAACGCACTAGAGAGGAATAGCAGCGGGAACTGGAGGAGGTTAGCGCCGATGATCGTCGACTCCTGGTCGCGCGTGAGGATCGCCAGCGTGTTTGAGAAGGCGACGAACCACAGCGAGAACAGGATGCCAACGCCGATGATCCCGAGCGCACCCATCACCCCGGTCGCGATCTCGGCGCCGATGAGGGCGCCGAGTCCGAGGATGATCGTTATCTGAACGCCGATGCGGAACACCTCCGAGGCGGTCTTGCCGACGAACACGGCTGTGCGGTTCATCGGTGTCACGAGCACTTTCTCGTACATGCCGTTCTCAATATCGTTGACAAGACCCACGCCCGAGGTGATCGCCGCCGCGAGGGCGACCTGAATCGCGATTGCCGGCACAAGATACGTCTCGTACGTAATTCCTGGAATCCCGCGGTTGACAGCCTCGCCCGCGACGTTGCCGAACACCTCCGTGAACAGAAAGAGAAAGATGATCGGCTGGACCAGGGAGACGACCAGCACGAATGGGTTGCGCACCGCTTTCAGGTTCCACCGTTTGAAATTAACCCACACGTCCCCGAAGAACGTGTTCGAGGAGCGCTCGGCCGTCGGGCCAACGGCGACCTCGGCTGCCGAGTCGCCTGACAGGGACTCCGACGCGGTCGACTCCGACGACGACGCGCTCATCGGGACACCTCCTCGTCGGCGGCCTGCTCGGGCTCGATATGTTCGCCGGTGATCGCGAGAAACACGTCGTCCAGCGTCGGTGCCCGAATGTTGAATCCGGTCACCGTGATCCCCTTGTCGCGGAGAGCGACTAGCAGCTCCGTTCCGTGTGTTCGGGCTGTCTCGGCGGTTACGCTAATCCCCGTCTCGGTCCGCTCAACCGTCGCGTCCGCGAACGGCTCGAACGCGGTGGCGATCGCCACGCTTCGGTCGACTGCGCCGCCACCAGTGTCGATCTCGACGTCCAGAATCTCGCCGCCGACCCGACGTTTGAGATCCGCAGGGCTCCCCTCCACGACGATCTCGCCGTTAAGGATGACCGACAGCCGGTTACAGAGCTGGTCGGCTTCCTCGAGATACTGTGTCGTCAGGAAGATCGTCGTCCCGCGATTGTTGATCCGTCGAAAGTACTCCCAGAGACGGTTGCGGGCCTTCGGGTCAAGGCCAGTCGTCGGTTCGTCGAGAAATACCAGCGGCGGCTGGTGGACTAGTGCCGTCGCCGCGTCCAGTCGCTTTTGCATCCCGCCGGAGAACTCCTCGGCGGTCTTGTCGGCTACGTCGGTCAGGTCGACCAGGTCGAGCAGGTCCGAGACTCGCTGTGCCCGCTCGCCCCGGGGGACGCCGTACGCTTCACAGGCGAAGCTGATGTTCTCCTGTGCGGTGAGTTCCGGGTCGATACTGGTCTCCTGGGCCATGTAGCCGATCGACTCGCGTATCTGCTGTGACTCCGCCCGGACATTGAAGCCGTTGACCCGGACTGCCCCGCTGGTCGGCGCGAGCAGCGTCGCCAGTACCTTGATCGTCGTTGTCTTACCCGCGCCGTTGGGGCCCAGAAATCCGAAAAACTCCCCCTCTGGAACGACCATATCGACACCACGTAGCGCCTCCGTCCCGTCGGCATAGGTCACTTGGAGATTCTCGATGTCGATTGCCCGCTCACCCTCGGCGACCGTGCTCCCGTTGACGTCGGGCCGATGCCCGTCATGGGACGGGGCGCCTACCGGGTCCGACTCTGGCGATGACATACCGATTGGTAGGGGCGAGGGCGTGAAAATCCCCGACTTCGAGTGGGCGGGGCGACGATCAGGATATCGAACGGTACAACAACACCCCTACGAGTTCGTTCGTGCCAGCGATCGCGTCGTGAATGTGAGTCACAACGAGGCCGACAAGCTATCACCGGGGAGGCTCGCCTCATGGCCAGTCGCGGCCCTGCGTGGCCACCAGAGACTGTCCCCACGACTCCGACGTACCGGACTGTGACGCCGCACAGGACGTCGACAAGGTGTTGAGCAGTTCCGTCCCGACTGGGTCAACACGGGAGGCAACTGTCCCGACAGATCACGTCGTTGGGTCGCCGTTGATCCGGGTGAAGATACGGTTCGTCCAGTCCGCTTCGGCGCGTGATGTCGGCTCGTCGCCGGTCCCCCGGATAGCATCGGCCTCTTGCTGGATGACTGGTGTGTGCGTGTCGTGGACCGTGAACTCCTCGTCACGCAGGTCTGCAAGCAGGTGTTTGAACTGAATCGTGATGGCTGACCGGACCGCGGTCGTAGCGTTCCGAACACTCCACCAGGCGGCGTTCAGGAGTGGATTGTCAACGGTAGCATAGCCGTCGTAGCCTTCTGGATGCACGCTGACGCTCTGTGTCGGAATATCTGCGACTATCCGCCCTTCGTCGAGAAAGTACTCGACCTGTCGGCACCCGGGGACGTTCGAATGGTGCTGGATCGTACAGACAACGTTGTCTGCAGTCGTGTACGATACGCCAATCCCGTCGTACTCGACGGTACTGTCGCCGGTGGTGTTGATGCGCTGGACGTCGACCGACTCCTCGTTGGCCGGGTGGCCAGCCATCCGGAGCCCGACGTAGATCGGATGTACGATCCCCTCACCGAACTCTCCACCTGGGAGGTCCAGAACCCACTCTCCCCGGCCTGGCTCGCGGGGGTCGTTGTTCTCCAGCCAGCGAACCGAGACGCCGTGGAGCTCCCCGTATCGACCGCTCTCGACCAATCGACGGGCCCGAACGAACGGCGGATAGTTCACCTGGTTGTGTACCACCGTGACCCGTCGGTCAAGCTGGTCTGCACGGTCGACCAGCGACTCGTACTCCTGACGCGTTGCAGTCATCGGCTTTTCCAGAAGGACGTGCGCGCCGGCCTCGAGACACTGCTGTGCAAGGTCGGCGTGACTGGCGAGCGGTGTGCAGACATGGGCCCAGTCGACCGGTTCGGTCGCCAGGAGCGTCTCGATATCTGTGTATGGTGTTACGTCCCACGCCGTGGCTCGACGCTGTGCGACCGACTCGTCCACGTCGACAACAGCCGTGAGTGTGACCCCGTCGGTTCGGTCGATCGCACGATGGTGCCATTTCGCCACGTTCCCCAGCCCGACGATCGCCGTATTCAACATACGAAGAAAGACATACCTCAGTGACAAAGCGTTGCCCCTACTTGCCTCCTGCACCGGGTCATCGGGTCGCCGGGAGGCGAGGCGTCACAGCGAAAGCAACGCGGAAGTCCACGGCTTCAGCCGTGGGTAACTGACGCTGGTGGTGTGCAAGATACAAAGCGTCGGTAACACTTATCTGTCGGTCCGTAGGCGCAACAGTGCACGCTCCGGACCGGGGGGCAACGCGCTCAGTCACGTTCGGCGGCTTCGCCGAACAAGCGGTACGGACTGGTGTCTTCGCCGCGGATGAGCTGTTCGTTTGAGATTGACAGTCCGAGTTCGCTCAGGTCGCTCGCGATCCGGGTGAGGTCGTCGTTGTCCTGCGCGACGACCCGGACAAGAAGGTTGTTCTCCCCGGCGGCAATCTCCCGGACCGAGACGACGCCCGGAAGCTCGAGGGCGTGTTCACCCATCACGTCGCGCTGGGTGATAGGTGCGGTACAGGATATCTGGACCTGCAGTTGGTAGCCAGCCTGCTCGTAGTCGATGTCGGCGTGATACCCGGTGATGACGCCGGTCGACTCGAGACGTTCGATACGCTTGCGGACCGTACTCGGAGACACGTTCCTCTCCTTGGCGATCTCGTTCGAGGAGGCGTGGCGAGCGTCGCGCTGGAGCGCGTGGAGGATGTGGTGGTCGAGGTCGTCGAGTCCTCTGAGCGTCATGACTTCCCTTTGTACGGGAGACGAGAATGAGTCTTTTTGCCCCCCACGTGCCAGAGGTAAGCGCCAGCCCGCGCATGATGAATCGGCCGGTAGAGACGGGGCGCGTGGACTAGAGCCCGGCGGCTGTCACGCCAGCTCTGGGCATAGCGCGCTGAGACAATCCTTGATGAATCCAGGGACGACAATCTCGTTGCCGGTTCGGATCTTGATGTATCCAACCTGTGAGATGATATGGTAGGACAGCAGCCGGCGGGCGGTCGTCCGGAGCAGCGCTATCCAGACGTTGTCGATGATCATCGCCCCGCCCATCCACGCGACGAGCGCGCGGTCGTCAGGAACCAGCCGCAGCACAATGTACACCGCGGCCTTCGCCGTGAAGCCCACAAGAATGACGCTCGCGGCGACGGTCATCAGCTTCCAGGCGAGCACGAGCGTCAGCCAGTCGCCGGCCAACACGGCCGCGACAGACGCGCCCATGTACGCAAGGGTGTAGCCACTCGTTCGCCGGTCGGCGTCGGGCGCGTAGGCGTATGCCAGCGACAACGCGGCGACAGGGCCAAAGACGGCCGCAACGGGCTGTGTGAGCGGGTCAAGCCCCAGGAGTGTCTGCTTGATTCCGAGGTGCGCGACCGTCAGGGCCGTCCCCTGCGGTTCAAGCAGGGCCCGCGGTACCGTCACCGCCGTCAGCGCGACTGTGACCGCGGCGCCGAGCCGACGTAGGCTCGTAGAGACTGGTCGGTGCCCGCTGACGAAGCGCGGGTCGCGGAGACGGTCAGCGCACGGCTAGTTTCGTGGCATACTGATGTTACGCATCGGGCTATCACAGACCGGGCAGGTGCCTGGCTTGCTCTCGGCAGTTACGCGTTCGCCACAGGACAGGCACTCGTAGGTGTTTGTCCCCTCAGTTACGGCCGCTCCAGCGAACATATCGATCGCTGCGTCGGGGTGAGTGCTGAGTGCCACCCGGATATCGGTCGTGCTCACGACTCCGACAGCATCACCACCGGCTTCGACGACGAGCCGCTTGATCTCGTACTCGTTCATCCGATCGATCGCGGTCTGGAGATCAGTGTCTCGCGAGATGGTGACCACTGGGGTAGTCATTAGCTCCGAGATAGGCGCCTCAAGACGGTTTTCTCTGATCCCTGCAAGGAGGTCTGTCTTCGTCACGATACCATCGGCAGGTCCGACGACGACTGACCCAATCCCCTCCTCGAAGAGAATCGCGGCCGCCTCACGCGTCGGCGTGTCAGCCGTGACCGACCGGACCGGTTCGGTCATTATCTCGTCGATTGGCTGGTCACGATCGTTCATACACTGTGTTGAGAATGCTATATGATAACACTGTTGACGGCGATGCGTCTGCTCGGGCTGATCGACCCTCCTGTGCCTGCACAAGCACCGGGTGCCACACCAGAGCTGGTTTGTCACCCCCGAGGGGTTGCGGGGGATCTGACCCTCGCAGGAGCCACACAGAATGGCGACCGACACCCACGACGAGTCGCATCGCTCACAGACTGACGACCCACTCGATCTTACAGACACCGCCGGCCGCGCCGACCGGATGCGCGACGCGGTCGACGACTGGCTCGCCGAACTCAACGACGCGGTTGGCGAGGCTCGCGCCTTCGACCACTTTCAGCGGTGGCTCAACGCCCAGACGGCGTTTCACGACTACTCTGACCGGAACGCCTTGTTGATCAGACGGTAGTGTCCCGAGGCGACCCGCGTCGCGGGCTACCGGACGTGGCAGGAGGAGTTCGACCGGCACGTCTGCGAGAGCGAGTCGGCGATCTGGATCTGGGCGCCGACCACCGCGCCGGCGTATCCGGACTGCGGGAACAGCCCCTCGTACCGGAGCCACGACGACTGTACCAACGACACCCCGCCGGCGGACTGGGCGACGGACGTCGTCGGCTTTCGGCCCGCCGCCGTCTTCGACGTCTCCAAGACGGCGGGCGAGTCGCTGCCCGACCTTGACACGACGGCACGGGGTGGTGATGCCGACCTCCTCGAACGCGTCGTCAATGCCGGGCGTGCGGCTATCGATATGACCGTCGACCTCATTCAACCCGGCCCGTGGCCCCACGGCGAGGCAGCGGGGGTCTGCGACTACGGCGCGAGCGACCGGCCAGCGGTGCGCGTGCAGCGCCGCGACCCGGGGGCAACGGCGGGCACGCTCCTCCACGAGTACGCATACGCGGTGCTCCACAACGGCGCACTCGACAAGACGGAGCAGGCCGCCCGCGAGGTTGAGGCCGAGACGGTCGTGTATCTCGCCGGGCGGCGCCTCGGGCTCGACACAACCCACTCGGCGCGGTATCTCGCGGCGGGGGACGGCGACACCGAGGCGACGGTTCGGGAGCGCCTTGAGCGGATTCAGCGGGCGACACGAGAGATTCTCGCGGCGGTATCAGACGAGCGTATGGGGAAGTTGGCATAGCTCTGTCGACCCAAAACCACCGGAACAGCGTGGAAAAGCGCGGGGCACGTCGACCCGTTCGACGGTGTCGTCAGGCCGGTGCGTCGTTGCCGTCGAAGAGGCTGACACTATTGCCCCCCTCGCCACTGTCGGCGTGGAGGGCAGTCTGTACGTCTCACTCACGACAGACGCGCCGAGCTGTCCCGGCGGTGACGACGGGGTCGAACGCGTCGGGGGGCTGGAATCAGCCGGTCGACGCGATCTCCTGTTCGATCTCGTCGAACAGGGCCTGGACGCGCGCTTCGATATCGTCCCGGATCGCCCGGACCGCGTCGAGGTCCTGTCCGTCGGGATCTTCGAGCGCCCAGTCTCGGATATCGACGTCTGAAGCGTTGGCGTCGAGTTCGAGTGTCGAACATCCCATGGTGGCGACGTAGTCACACGATTCGAGCTCCTCGGTCGAGATGTTCTGAGGCGTCCGGTCCGAGAGGTCGATCCCGTTCTCCTGCATCACGTCGACGACTTCCTCGTGGACGTGGTCTGCGGGGTGTGTGCCGCCAGTGAGGATGTCGACGTCGGTGCCGAGCCCGCGCTGTGCGCGTTCGCGTTCGGCAAACGCAGTCGACATCTGCGACCGCCCGGCGTTCTGTACGCACATAAACGCGGCGCGAATCGGTGTGTCGGCCATCAGGCGTCCCCCTGAGTGTCGTCGAGGGCCATCAAAAGCGCCTCGGCACGGTCGGACACGTCGTAGTATCGCCAGTTACCCTCCTTTCGCCGCGTGACGAGGCCGGCGTCGAAGAGGTCGGAGAGGGCGTGACTGATGGCGCTGTTACTGACGTCCACGATCGGATTGATCTCACAGACACACATCTCTCGGTCCGTGGCGTTCAGGAGCCGAACGATAGTGTATCGCGTTTCGCTCCCCAGTGTACTGAGAGCGGTGAGGTCGGACTCCGGATGTGCGGGAAGCTCCGAGCGATGCGCCTGAAGCGACGCCAGTCTGTCTTTGACGTCGTCGTCACAGCACTCACCGAGTTCGTCGGTAAGGAGTCGCTTGAGTCGCTCCGTTTGCTGGCTCACGAATGAGTAATTGCACAATCCCTCATATAACTATCACGGTCGGCTTCATCTCCCTGTTGTCGAGATCGGAGTCCTTTGTGCGGCCGTCGAACGCGTCCGTTGAGACGTTCACACCCGACGTCCACGCCCCGGTGCGAGCGTCAGCTGGTTGGCGCGACCGGCTCCAAGCGTTCCTACAGCGGAATCCACCACCCGGCGTCGACGTCGGCGTCCTCAGCGTGACATCCTCCTCGCCGTAAACGACGAGGCTTCCCACGCATGTGGAATACCAGTCAGTCGTCGCTGGCAGAGGGTTTCGACTCTTCGTAGGCCGTGAGCGTCATCTGCGCTGGTACGCTCTTCTCACGGTGAGTCGTGGCGGTGTCACAACCGCTCCCATCCCGTGGCGAGTCATCGCGTTCCGCCTTGTCAAGCGGGACGCTCTCTCCCCACGGGTCAATCCGTCGTGCGATATTCGCGGAAGCGTTGATGTCGGCCTGAAACGTCGAAACGTGGCAGTCGTCGTTCGGACACCGAAACTCGGCTTGAGAGTCCCGCCGACCGATACGGTGGCACGAGTGGCACGTCTTCGAGGTGTACGCTGGATTCGCGTACTCGACCGGGATGCCTGCTTCCGTCGCCTTGTCCTCGATGCGTCCTTGCAGTCGGGCGAACGCCCACGAGTGAAGCCGACGGTTCATGTACTTCCCGTAGTCGAGACGCTCACGGATGTACGTCAAGTCCTCCATCACTAACACCGGATTCTCGTACTGCTTGGCGTACTCGACGGCTTGCCGAGACGCCTTCTCCACGATGTCGGTGAGCGCGTTCTGGTAGTGCGAGAAGCGGTCTTCAATCCGCCACTCGGATGCGTCACGCTCTTGGAGTCGTTTCAGGGTCGTGTGCATCTCTTTGCGGAGATGCTTCGCTCTACTTCCGCTACACACGAACGGGTCAGTCGGAGAACCGTCCTTGAGGGCACAGCCCG
>CAKZPG010000021.1 GCA_937138675.1 uncultured archaeon
ATTCATTTTCAGTCCACTCATGATCATCGACCTTCTCGCCATTCTGCCGTTTTACTTATCTGGTGTGTTAGCCGTAGATACGCGATTTCTAAGGGCTATGCGGCTGTTTCGAGTGGTGCGACTGCTAAAAATTGCCCGATACTCAGAAACGATGCGGTCGTTTTCGTCAGTGATCCGATCTCAAAAAGAGAAGTTGGTCGTCGCAGCCGCGATGAATCTTATCCTGCTCGTACTGTCGTCCTCTATCATGTACCAACTCGAACACGACGCACAACCCGAGCTCTTCAGCTCGATCCCGGCGACGCTGTGGTGGGGCGCGATGACACTCACAACAGTCGGATATGGCGATATGTACCCGGTGACGAGGATGGGACAGGTTGCTGGATCACTCATCGCGGTATTTGGAATTGGGCTGTTTGCCCTTCCAGCGTCAATACTGGCTGCGGGCTTCATCGAAGACTCTCAGTCAGACAACTCAGACACCTGTCCACACTGCGGGGAGTCGTTAGACGATGATTGATATCCTCCCCGCGCTAGAGCGCGAGGAGTCCAGCGCGGGACAGCGGGCCAGTCTCGTCTTCCCGCTGGCAACGTCTCGCCTGCCGAACGGGGTCCGACGAGGCGATACCGGGTTCGTGCGCGATACGTCGGCCCCGCGAGGGTTGTCGACCGTCTCCGTTGGCCCTGACCGCAGGAAGTGAGCGGTAGTCGTCGGATGGCTACTTCGAGCGTAACTACCAGTCAGATACCGATAGAGCCACACCAGCGACACGCCCGACTCGCCGGGCCGCTACGCGAGGAAGACGTGCCGCGGTCGGTCGGCCAGCACCTCGCGGCCCCAGTCGACCGTGTTACGGAAGGCCTCGGAGCGAAAGAAGCCCATGGCGTCGTCACGGGCGCGCCACCCGCTCGAGATGAACATGTCGTTTTCGTCGTCGGCGTTCACCATCAGGTCCGTCTCAAGATGGCCCTCGGAGTCGTCTAACAGGCCGAGTACCGTGTCGAAGCGGTCGGTGAAGTCCTCGCGGTACTCCGGCTTGACGGTGTAGAACATCCCCATCGTCCCAAAGCCGGACTCCTCGTCGCCGGCACGGGCGACCACGCCAGGGAGGTCAGAGAGGAAGCCCGCCGCCGTCTCCGCGGCCGACGCCGTCTCCCAGATGCTCACGACCGCGGTTCGGTCGCGCTCGCGGGCGTCGTAGACGGCAGTCCTGACGTGGGTGTCGTAGTGTTCGAAGTTCCCCCGGAGACCGTCTACATCGCCCGCGAGTTCGTCGGGGTCGGCTTCGGAGTAGAGGACAGTTGCGTAGACGTCCTCGCCGTGGGGCTTGCCGGCGTAGATGTCGAGATCAGCGAGCGACCCGCGGATGTCGTCCTTGTCGGCGCCGTCGGCATGTGCTTGGTGAGCGTGACCGCCGTCGTCGCTATCAGTCTCGGTATGCCCGTTGTGGGCGTTGCCGCTGTCGTCGCTATCAGTCTCGGTATGTCTGTGATGAGCGTCGGCGCTGTCGTCGGTCTCGAACTCGCTCGTCGGCACCCGCTCGCCAGCGAGGTAGGCGTCGAGGTCGGCGGGCGGGAACCGTCGGCCGACGTAGAACGCGTCGAACTCACCGTAGCGTGCCGACACTTCGTCAAAGCGCATCTCGTAGACAATACGCTTGATATCGACAGGGTCGTCGCCGAACAGCGTCACGCTCCACTCATGTTCGTCGTAGCCGAGTGAGGAGGCGATGGTCTGGGTGATCCGTCCGGCGTAGTTTCTCCCGGTGTCACCGTGTTCGGCCATCAGCTCCCGGCGCTCGTCCATCGAGAGCGTGTACCAGTTGTCCGCGCCCTCACGGCGCTTGCTCATCGGGTAGTAGGAGACGTACGCGTTCTCTGGCGGGTCGGGGTGGAGCTTCGACTGCATGTAGCGTCGGGTGCCTTTGTCTATCTCCTCGGCGTCGCCCTCGAAGTACTCTGTTGAGACGTAGCCGCTCACCTCGGTGACGGAGACGTGCGAGTCAGCCCGGTCGAGAAAGCGTGCGAGCTCTGTCGACTCGAACTGGCGTTCGAGCGCCGATATATCATCGAACGCCGGACGCATGTGGACGAGCATGAGGTCGGCGCCGTCGCCCACGACGGACGTGACGGCGGTGTGTCCCTCGTCTGCATCTGTGACCGCTACGGCGTCGCGCAGAAACTCCGAGCCGTCTGCGACTGCCCGCTCGCGGTCGCGCTCCGGTGCCGCTTGCCACGCGTCCCAGTCGACCGCCCTGAGGTCGTGGAGGACGAACCAGCCCTCGTCGGTTGGAGGTACCTCGGCCATACCGTGAGCCGGAGCCGCATCCGTATGGGCCTTACTAGTTCAGCAGCGACGGCCCGAACACAAGGAGAAGAAGTGAGGCGAGCATGGTGAGGCCGATGCCGGTCGTGATGGTCGATACCACACGGTCGCGGTCGGCAACGGGGAGTCGGGAGACGATTGCCTCGGTGCCGCTGCGGAGGATACGCCCGCCGTCTAGCGGGTAGCCTGGGATGCAGTTGAACAGCCCGAGCTGGAGGTTGACCCACGCCGCCCAGAAGAGGACATTTGCGGTCAGGAAGACGGCCGGCTCGCCCGTAACCCCGAGCGGGCCCTGTACGTCGTAGAAGGCCGTCCAGTAGCCGGTGAACCCGGGGAAGTTCGGCACGCCGAGGACGAACGAGGCCAGCGGCAGGATGAGCGCGACGAAGATGGGGAGCAGGAGCGATCCACCGGTCCCGATTGGCGAGGCTGCGCCCGGCCCGCCGTCGCCGCCGAGCAACTCGAGGTAGGTGCCGGCGGGGTAGGCCTCGACGCCGAAGTCGTCGAGCACCACCCCACTCGTCCCCTCGAACACTCCGACTCCGAGCAGGCCGCCTCCGTCGTCGTCGGCGTCGAGTGTTGCCTCGTAGCTCTGGCGCTCGCCGTTACGGTAGGTCTCGACCGCGATCCGTTCGCCCGCCGTCGTGTCGTCGAGCGCCGCCGTCAGTTCGCGCTGGTCGGTCACACGGGCGCCGTCGATGTGCGTGACCACTGTCGTCTCAACTGGGGCGCCTGCAGCGTCGAGTGCGCCGCCCTCACTCACGGCGACGTAGACGCCAACGGGGAACGTCCGGGTCCCGGCGGTCGTCTCTACCGTCGCGACGGTTTGGTTCTCGACGACGCGCTCGAAGCCGGCCCGCGTCGAGACAGGTGTCCCCTCTACGGCGGTGACCCGGATGGGATCACCGCGCGGGTCGACGGTGAGGTTCGCAGGGGAGCCTCCAACGCTACCGACCACCACCAGCGACCGGTCGACCGATACCGTCCGCTCGTCGTCGACGGTGACGGAGACAGTACTCGCCTCCGTAGCCGCGAGCACCGCCTCCAGATCGGCCTCGGTCGCAACCGAGCGCCCCTCGATCGCGGTCACGCGGTCACCCTGGTCGATACCGGCTGCGTCGGCGGGCGTACCGCTGAACGCGTCGGCCACGGGGACACCCGGGGCGACGGTGATAGCGCCGATAACCGGGCCGAACAGAAGCGCGAACCCCACCGCTGCGATGACAAAGTTGTTCGTCACGCCCGCGGCGAACATCCGGGTGCGCGCGCCGCGATCCGCGCGGCGCTGGCTCTCCTCGCTCGGCTCGACGAACGCGCCAATAGGCACCACCGCGAGACTGACGAGTCCCATCGACTCGATGTCGATATCCTCGACCCGGCAGAGCAGACCGTGGCCCCCCTCGTGAACGACGAGCCCGACCAGAAGGCCGAGTAGTATCTCTGGTGCGACCGACAGCGGGAGAAAGTCGTTCACCCCAGGGATGACGAGGAAGTTCCGGGGCTGAGTCACCTGTGTCGGCTCGGGCGGGTTCTGGAGGATTGCGCCGGCCTGTGCAACTAGCAGAGCGAACGAGCCGCCCATCACAACGAGCGCAATCCCCACGCCGACGTTGCTCCAAGCACGCCAGAACCGCTTGGGCCGCGCGAGTCGGGTCAGGAGCACTCGCCCGCGCGTCGTGTGGATCGTCGTGAGCGGGCCCGAGAGCCGGACCGACGACGGAAGCAGTCCTCGAGCCTTGAGCAGGTACGCGGCGACAGTGTAACCGACAAGTACTGCTGCCAACACGACCAGCAAGTCCATCTACCCGACAGAGGCTCGCGCCGGCAAAAAGGCCGTCGACCCCCCGTTTTCCGGCGCCGGCGCCGAGTAGGCACCCGAGCCTATCGTCGCTGCAAAGCAACAGCTACTCCAGGCGGGAGACGGCTCATTTCATCGAGGATAGCCTCCTGAGGCGCTCTTCCGTCGGCATGTCGCTGAGCTGCTGTCCGCCGCCGTTGACCTCGACGACCCGGACGATATGAGCGTCCGCGCGACCGTCGACCGCTCCCTCTCGATCTGCGACCAGTACCCGTTCGAGATCCATGATGTCCCCAACCCACGCTTGATAGTTGTCGCGTCTGTTGTCGTCGACGCAATCGAGGGGAGCCGACCCCTACCCCTCGCGGCGAAGTCGCTCGACGACGAACGAGCGGTCGAGGTCGCCGAGGAACTCACCCAGTCGCGGCCCTTCGGTGTCGTCAAAGAAGAGCCGGTAACCGGCCGCGAAAAAGTCGCCCACCTCCATGCCGTTGTCGCGCGCCGTCTCGTAGATAGTCGCCTGAATCTCCTCGCCGTCGGCGCCCGACTCAACAACGTCCGCGAGGTCGTCAAGCGCCGCCGCGGTCGTCGCGTCGAACTCGACTGCCGGCAGATTGGTCTGGAGGCGGTAGTCGTAGCGGTTGCCGGTTCGGGCCGCCCACGTCCGGGCGCGTTCGACCCGGTTGAGCGCCGCTGCGACCGCCTCATCGGACGTATCGGCTGGCAGGTGGCCATCGTCGCGGGCGAGTCGCTGGCGCAGCTTACTGTCGTCGGTCATCCCGAGGACCGCGGCGACAGCGTAGGGGATCCGCACCCGCTCCTCGTGAATCTCGTCGACGAGGAACGGGTAGACTCGCTCTGCGAACGGCGCGAGATCCGGATCATCCTTACGGCCAAGCGCCACCCGTTCGAGATGGTCGAAGTCGTCCACGAGCCGGTCCAGTCGCTCCACGTCGAGGTCTCGGGCCTTTCGGGGGTTGAGCGCGAAGAAGTACCGCACGACCTCGGGTTCGAGGAGATCGAGCAGCTCTCGCGCCGTAACGACGTTCCCCTCTGAGGAGGAGAGTGGCTCGCCCTCGAGCGTGAACCACTCGTAGGTCATCGGCACCGGTGACCGGTGGTCGAACACCGTCTCTGCGATCGCGACGCCACTCGGCCACGACCCCTCGGCGTGGTCCTTGCCGAAGGGCTCGAAGTCGACGCCGAGAGTCACCCACTGAGCGGGCCACTCGAACCGCCACGGAAGTTTCCCCTCGCGGAGCGTCGCCGTTGCCTCGGTACCACAGCCCTCTACCTCTCGGCCGCCCGCCGTGAGCCCGGAGCAGACGTAGCCGACGGTCCCCGCGTCGACGTCGACCTCCCGCACGTCGTCCGTCAGACGGCCACACTCGGCGCACTGGGCCATGAATGGCACGTAGTCATCGGGCACGTCGGACTGATATTCCGCCAGCACCTCGCGGGCGGCGTCGCGCTGGGCGAGCGCTGTCTGGGTTGCGGGCTCGAACGCTCCTGACTCGTAGAGCTCGGTGTTCGACTCGAAGTCGACGTCGACCCCGAGAAGGTTCGCCGACCGATGGAGCAGGTGGGTGAAGTGGTCGCCGTAGGAGTCGTGATCACACCCCTCGATGGGGTCGGGAATCGAGGTGTAGGGCTTGCCTAAATTCCGACCCAGCGCGCTCGCGTTTACCCGGTCGTCACCTAATTCAACGAGTTCGAACTCGCTGGTTGCAAGCCGACGGGGCACCTTCCGGAGTGCGTCGCGGTCATCGCTGGTGAACACCTGCCGGACCTTATAACCCCGATCGCGCAGTGCCTCGGCGACGAACCAGCCCCGAAGCAGTTCGTTGAGGTGGCCGACGTGTGGGACGCCAGAGGGCGAGACGCCGCCCTTGATGACGACCGGCTCCTCGGGGTCGGACGCCTCCACCTCGTCGGCGACGGCGTCGGCCCAGAACTCGTGTTGGTTTTCGCTCATCGTATCTCAGTCCCGTCGAACTCGCCGTCGACGATCGCCCGCCGGACCGTCTCGGGGTCGATGCCGTCTACCACCAGCGCCCGGAGACCGGCGCGTTCCACCAGCTTTGCCGCGAGCAGGTCGACCGGAGCCGACGCACCCGCCGACCGGCTCATCGGCGCGACAACGTCGACGAGTTCGCCCGGTGTGAGCTCGTCGAACCGAACCGCCTCACCGTCGGCCGTCGGGTCGACGTCGTAGACGCCGTCGACGCTCGTCGCGAACAGCAGAAGATCGGCGCGGGCGTCCTCCGCCAGTGCCGCGGCGACGGCGTCGGTCGTCTGGCCGGGGGCAACCCCGCCCATTACGGGGATGCGGCCGGCTGCCATCGCCTCAACGGACGCCTCGTAGCCGTCGGTCCGGGCGCTCGGTGCGTCGAGCGCGGCCCGGAGAAGCCGGGCGTTTAGATGCGTGACACCGATGCCCAGCCTGTCTAACTCCACCTCCGTCGTGTCGAGTTCTCGCGCCGCCTCAATATACTCGCGGGCGACGGGTCCCCCACCGACGACGACCCCAATCTCGTGACCGGCCTCGACCGCCTCGTCGAGTGCCGCCGCGTACGCCGCGACACGGTCCGGGTCGAGGTCCGGGGCGAGAACGCTCCCGCCTACGGATACGACAACTCTCATAATCTTGAATCGGCCCGAGCGTCCGATAAGGGTTATCACCTGCGCCGACAGAATGAATTGGGCCCGGGGACGCCCTCACTCATGCGCGCTGTACGCGTGGTCGGCCCCGATGCGACCGCCGCCGTCGCACACATCGCTTCGGTACTCGATGGCTCCGTTGCGACTGTCGAACATCTCGACCCTGGTACCCCCCGGACGCCGCCACCCGCGGCAGACACCGCCTACGGCCTCGCCGCCGACGGCTCGTGGGTCGGCGTGGGCGAGAACCAGAGCCTCACGACACTTCTTGAGGCCGTGGCTGGCCACGACTACGCCCTGGTCGCGGGTGCCGAAGCCCGCCTGCCAGCCGTTGTACTGGGTGACGCGACGGCCTCCGACATCCTCGTCCGGGCGGAGTCGGCCGACGATCTCGACCTCGATCATGTCGCAGCCGAGATAGCAACGCTCGACCCGCGCGAGACGCTTGAGTCGCTCGTCGCCGTGGTGAAAGCCGACCCCGCGGCTGACCGCGCTGGCGCGATTGCGACGTTCACCGGCCGCGTCCGTACGCGGGATAGTCCAGATGACGCGCCGACCGAACGGCTGGAGTTCGAGAAGTACGAGGGCGTTGCCGACGAGCGAATGGCAACGATCGAACGGGAGCTAGCCGAGCGAGACGGCGTCTTCGCCGTCCGCACACACCACCGTACGGGTATCGTTGAGGCGGGCGAGGATATCGTCTACGTCGTCGTTCTCGCTGGCCACCGCCGCGAGGCCTTCCACGCGGTCGAAGACGGTATCGACCGTCTGAAAGATGAGGTGCCCTTATTTAAGAAGGAAGTGACGGTCGACGATGAGTTCTGGGTCCACGAACGGGACTGACGCCAATCGTATCTCTCTATAGACACGTTGGGAAGAAATACGCTTAGACTGCTTTGTAAAACGTCTAAGTGCTTTTGCGACGTTTGTGAACGGTTCCGTTTGGGTCGATTCAGGCTCGAATCCACCCAAACGTTCACCCTCTTATACACGGGTGCCGCCTCAGGTGGTGATTACGATGAGCGCGACTGTATCCCCTGAGACGGACGAGGAGTCGACCAAGGACGAGCGGCTACGCCAGTACCTACTTGACCGAGTTCAAGACGGCGAACTGTACTTCAAGAGCAAGTTCATCGCCGACGACGTCGGTCTGTCACCCAAGGAGATTGGCGCGTTGATGATCAAGCTTCGCGACGAGGCGACCGGCCTGAGCGTCGAGAAGTGGTCGTACACGAGTGCGACTACCTGGCGCGTCGAGCCTGCCTGACGCCGGACAGCGTTCGCGCTCGCGGTTGGTCCCCGTGCGCCGCGCCTTCGGGCTGTGACAACTGTTATTCCTGCTGACCGGCTATCCTCGTAACGATGGATCCGCGCGACCCGTCGGCCGACGATCCGCCTATAGGGCGGCTTCGCTCGCTGGTCCACCTTCGCGCGACCGAACGGAACGGCGACGAGGTGCGCTTCCACGGCGATCCGCTGGTTTCGCGCTCGGTACTTGACTCGGAGCTCTCACCTTCCTTCCACGACGCAGGCTACGAGGTTCGCGTCGTTGACGGCCGGAGCGTTGGCGAGGTGACCGTTGTCGCCGAGCCGATGGGGCCAGGTATCGACGGTATCCCGTGGCTGAATCTTGTCCTCGCGCTCGCAACCGTCTGCTCAACGCTGTTTGTCGGCGCCGTGGCGTGGTACTACATCCCGGTCGAGACCGTCCGCGAGAACCCACTCGTCGCGCTTCGGGCGTGGCCGTTCACCGCCGCAGTGCTCGGCGTTCTCGCCACCCATGAACTCGGTCACTATCTCGTCGGACGGTACCACGGCGTCAATGTCTCGCTTCCGTACCTCCTCCCGTTCGTCGTTCCGTTCGGGACGCTCGGCGCCGTCATCCGGATGCGCGGGCGGATGCCCGACCGGAAAGCGCTGTTCGACATCGGCGTTGCCGGCCCGCTCGCTGGGCTGGCCGCCACTGTTGTCGTCACCGCTGTTGGCCTCTGGATCGACCCGATGCGGATCCCGCCGCGCGTACTCGCGGCGGGCGGCGACGTCATTGTCTTCAACAGCCCGCCGCTCTTGCGGCTCATCGGCACTGTCCTTGGCCGTCCGACGAGCTATGCCGACCCCGGGCTGATGATCCACCCTATTATTATCGGCGGGTGGGTGGGAATGTTCTTCACGCTGCTCAATCTCTTGCCCGTCGGCCAGCTAGACGGCGGGCACATCCTCCGGGCGATGATCGGCCGCCGGCAGGAGACCGTCGCCGCCATCGTCCCGGGCGTACTGTTCGCGCTCGCGGCCTACCTCTTTTTCATCCGAGGCCTTGGACTGAACGAATCGGTCGGGCTTTGGGCCTTTTGGGGCTTTCTCGTGACGCTTGTCGCGTACAACGGCCCCGCCCACCCGCGCGACGAGACGCCGCTCGAGTGGTCCCGTATCGCCGTTGGGCTGCTCACCTTCGCGGTTGGGACGCTCTGTTTCGTTGCGGTCCCGATCGAACTACTCGGCTGAGTGAGTAAACCCGCGGTCGGCCAGTGGGTCGCCGTCTGCGGTGACACCGTCCGCAGCCTCCCGTACTTCGCCGAACACCGACAGTGGGACCGAGAGCGCACGACTTGCGGGTGCCACACGGTCGGCGGGAAGCGTGAGGAGGAGTTCGAAGTCCTCGCCGACGAACGCGGCCAGTTCCCGCCGGTCGGCTGCATCACGCGCAACGTCGTCGGCGGCGGCCGCGACGGGGATGTCGCCCCACGCAATGTCGACCCCGACCCCGCTCGCCTCGGCGAGCTGGTGGAGCGAGCGGGCGAGACCGTCCGAGACATCCATCATCGCCGTCGCATCGTCGGCGAGGGCGACGCCCGCGGCCACCCGGGGGGTGAATCTGAAGAGGTCGTTCCCGCGCTCGGTATCGCCGGCCTCGAACTGACGGAGCGCCGCCGCGGTGCGCCCGAGCGCCCCAGTGACGCAGATGGCCTCGTCGGGGTGGGCATCGGACCGATAGACGGGGTCGTCGACCCGGCCGAACGCCGTCGTCGCGACGGTGAACTCGTCGTGGTTGTCCAAGTCGCCGCCGACGTACTCGGCACCGACGGCGGCACAGACGTCCGTGGCGCCGTCGACAAACGCGAGGAGGTCCTCACCGTCGAACGCGGGTGCGCCGTAGGCGGCGACGGCCCCCTGGGCGCGAGCGCCCATTGCTGCCACGTCCGAGAGCGATGCGCCGACTGCCCGCCAGCCGGCGGTGTATGGGGTCGTCCCGTCCGGAAAGTCCGTCCGCTCGTGGAGCATGTCGGTCGTGATGGCGAGGTCGTCGACGATGGCGGCGTCGTCGCCGGCGGCCGGCAGGCGCTCTGAAAGGAGGCGGAGGGCCGCGCGTTCGTCCATGTCCGGCCGGCGACCGCGGGCAACAAAACGGTTGTGGGCTGGCGACTCCGGAGGGTTCAAGCCACTCTCGACTGACCAGAGGGCATGGCTGGCGGGAAGACGCGAGCGACCATTCTTGCCTTCGCCGCCGCTGTTGCAGTGTTCGCGGTACTCTTCGCCGTCACCGGCGTCAACGAAGTGCTTACCTTTGTCGTGGGCGCGGACCCGAAGATCGTTGCTCTCATCGTCGCGACGACGGTGTTGTGGCTTGTCGCGTGGGGTGGCGCGCTTCGCGTGGTCCTCGGTGTTCTCGGCGTCAACGTCTCCATGCTCACCTCGTTTTTCATCTTTTCGGGGGCGATGTTCTCGAACAACGTTACGCCGTTCGGGCAGGCGGGCGGCGAACCCGTCACCGCCTTGCTCATCTCCCGGGTCGTCGATACGGAGTACGAGACGGGACTAGCAGCCATCGCCAGCGTCGATACAATAAATTTCGTCCCCTCAATCACGCTTGCCCTGTTCGGTGTCGCCTACTTCGCGACGGAAGTGACCCTCGGGACGAACGGGAACGTCGCGCTCGCAGCGATCGTCGTCGTGACGCTTGCACTGGGGGTTCCGGGCGTGGTCTATCTCGGGTGGACCCGGCGCTATGACCTGGAGGACCGCGCGGTCGGCGTCCTTGTCCCGATGGCCCGTCGGGTCGCAAATCGAGTTCCGCGTGTCCCCGTCCCAACGAAAGCGGGCGTCGAGACCCGCATCAACGGCTTCTTTCGGGCGATAGAGCGAGTCGCTGCCGATCGAGAGTCGCTTATCCTTGCGCTCGCACTCTCTGCGGCTGGATGGGGATTCCAGATGCTCGGGCTCTGGCTTGCCTTTCGCGCCATCGGAGCGCCTATTCCGCTCTCGGTTGCGATGGTCGTTGTCCCTATCGGCGCTATCGCGGGCGTGACACCCCTGCCGGGCGGTGTGGGCGGTATCGAGAGCGTCCTTGTGGTCCTCCTCGTCGCCGCACCACTGGCGAATGTCAGCCAGGAGGTGGCGCTCGCCGGCGTCGTCGTCTTCCGTGCCGCCGTCTACTGGGTCCCGGTCGCCATCGGCGGCACCGTAACGGCAGTTGTCGGCGTTCGCTCGGGCGCGCTTGACCCATTGTGATACGAACCGCACGCTCGCCCTAATTACGACGGATTTAACCTCGGGTCGGCGATATACGAGGGTATGGCAACCCTCTACGATGTTCCGGTCGACGCGCTCATTGAGTCCGTCGCCGACCGGATTACGGACGACCTCGAAGAACCGGACTGGATCCGGTTCGCAAAGACCGGCGAGAGCCGCGAACTCCCGCCCCAGCAGGAGGACTTCTGGCAGACTCGTGCGGCCTCGCTGCTGCGAAAGGTCGCTGTCGACGGTCCCGTCGGCGTCGACCGGCTCTCGACGGAGTACGGCGGCCGCAAGCGGGGGTCGACCCGATATGTCGTCTCCAACGATTCCTCCGTGGCAGGCAGTAAGAAGATCGTTCGCGTCTGTCTTCAGCAACTTGAGGAGGCCGACTACGTCGAAACCGCCGAGGGCGAGGGTCGCCGGATCACCGGTGAGGGCCGCCGTCTGCTCGACAACGTCGCCGACGACGTGCTCGAGGACCTCGACCGTCCTGACCTCGAGCGCTACGCGTAGGTCGGCGGCTTTCGCGCCGAAATCGTTTTGACTCTCACGCGGAGATTCGTATCTATGAGCGGAAGCCCCGACGACGAGCGACTTGAAGAACTCCGAGAAGAGAAAATAGAGCAGCTCCGCGAACAACAGCAGGGCGGCGGGAACGACACCGACGCCGCCGCACAGGAGGCCGCGGCGGAGCAGGCCGAGGCCCAGAAGGAAGCACTCCTAAAACAGTATCTCACGGACGGCGCGCGAAAGCGGCTGAACGCGGTCCAGATGTCGAAACCGCAGTTCGCCCAACAGGTCGAACAGCAACTGGTCGCGCTCGCTCAGAGCGGCCGGATACAGGACCGTATCGACGAGGACCAGATGGCCGACCTGCTCCGCGAACTGAAGCCAGATGACACCGGATTCAATATCCGCCGGCGGTAGGCAGCGGTGGACCTCGCACTCTGTTACAGTGGTGGGAAGGACTCGACGCTCGCAGCCCTGCTACTCGACCGGTTCTACGACGTCACGCTCGTTACCGCGCACTTCGGTCTGACCGGGGACTGGCAGCACGCCCGGGCGGCGGCGGCGACGCTTTCGTACCCGTTCGACACCATCGAGATGGACCGCGAGGTTGCCGTGAAGGCCGTCGAGCGTATCCACGAGGACGGCTACCCTCGAAACGGCATCCAGCTGGTCCATGAACACACTCTGGAGACGCTCGCGGAGACCGACGTCGACGCGGTGGCCGACGGTACACGCCGTGACGATAGGGTACCGAGCGTCTCACGCGCACAGGCCCAGAGCCTCGAGGACCGACACGGGATTGACTATCTCGCGCCGCTCTCGGGGCTCGGCCGCGGGGCGGTCGACCGCCTCGTCAAACGGTATCTTGACGTTCACGAGGGGCCCAGCGAGACGGTGGCGAAGGCAGACTACGAGTCTGAACTCCGGGCGTTGATGCGCGACGAGTACGACAGCGATGCGGTGCACTCTGCCTTCCCGGACCACGTTCAAACGGCGGTTTTGGGGCTCCGCGACGGAGAGTGACGGTCCCACGGGATCGCAGTCTTCCCGAGGCGTGATGGTTCTGTCCGCACCGCAGGTTCGCGACCAGTGGTCGCGAACGGTCAGCTTCAAGCGCGTCGTGCCCGACCCGTTGGTATGAGACACGAGGGTTTGAAGGGATTTCGCGACTTCTACCCCCCCGAGATGGCCGCCCGTCGGGCGGTGGTCGACAGCGTCGAGTCGACCGCACGGCGGTACGGCTTCCGTGAGATAGCTACGCCCGCAATCGAGCGCCAGCGCCTCTACACTGAGAAGAGTGGCGACGAGATAGTCGAGGAACTGTACGCCTTCACCGACAAGGGTGGACGCGACGTCGCACTCACCCCCGAACTCACACCGACCGTGGCGCGGATGGTCGTCGAGAAGGGACAGGAGTTCTCGAAGCCGATCAAGTGGGTCTCGACCCAACCGTTCTGGCGGTACGAGCAGGTCCAGCAGGGGCGGTTCAGAGAGTTTTACCAGACGAACGTCGACGTGTTCGGCTCTGCTGACCCCACTGCCGACGCCGAGATCATCGCCTTTGCCGCCGACGCCCTCACCGATCTCGGGCTCTCCGCCGACGATTTTGAACTCCGGGTCTCGCACCGCGACATTCTCGGCGGACTGCTGGACGCCTTCGATACCGACGTCGACCGAGAGGCGGCTATCCGGGCCGTAGACAAGTCCGCGAAAGTCGAGACAGCCGAGTACCACGCCCTGCTTGCAGACGCCGGCCTCTCGCCTGCGCAGGTTGACCAGTTCGACGAGCTGCTGGCGACAGGCGAACTCGACGAACTGGTCGCGTTCGGCGGCACGGACGTCGAGGCGGCGGTCGAAAACCTCCGCGCGGTTCTCGCGGCCGCCGACGACCTCGGTGTCAATAAGTATCTCGACCTCTCCTTGCGGACCGCACGCGGCCTTGACTACTACACCGGCGTCGTCTTCGAGTGCTTCGACGCGACCGGTGAGGTCGGGCGCGCGGTGTTCGGTGGCGGGCGCTACGACGACCTGATCGAGTCCTTCGGCGGACCGCCGACCCCTGCTGTCGGTGTCGCGCCGGGCGTGATGAACTCCACGCTCCCTCTCCTGCTCCAGCGCGCGGGCGTCTTCCCCACGGAAGCGATCTCGACCGACTACTACGTTCTCCAGGTGGGCGACACTCGCCCGACTGCGGCGCGGGTCGCCCGTGACCTGCGTGCCAGGGGGCACGTCGTCGAAACAGATCTTGCGGGGCGTGGGTTCGGAGCACAGCTATCCTACGCGGATTCGATCAACACCGAGACGGTCGTTGTCGTTGGGGAGCAGGATCTGGCGAACGACGAGGTGACAGTAAAAGAGATGTCGAGCGGCGACCAGACGACCGCGCCAGTTGACGCGTTCCCTGGCGACCACGAGCGGCCGACGTACGAGGACTTCGCGTAGGGGTGGCCGACTACGGCGAGTTCGCGCACGGCTTTTCTCTCTCCCGCTCCACTCAGTATCGTGCGCGCCTTCCGCCTCGCCTACGACGGGCGTCCGTTCTACGGCTACCAGCGACAGCCGCGGGTCCCGACGGTGGAGGGGGCGTTGCTTGACGCTCTCACGGACCTGGACGTTGTCGACGACCCGACTGTGGTCCCCGAACGCTACGCTGCTGCCGGACGGACGGACGCGGGTGTCTCCGCGAGCGCCCAGACCGTCGCGTTCGTGGCTCCGGAGTGGCTGACACCGGCGGCGCTCTCCAGTGCGCTCCCGGCCACAGTACGGGCGTGGGCGCACGCTGACGTTCCGCCTGAGTTTCACGCAACCCACAATGCGACCAGCCGGGCATACGTCTACCATCTCCACGCACCGGCGGCGCAGACGGACGACACGGCGGCCCACGAGGTGGCCTCGCGGCTCGACGGCCGACACGACTTTCACAACCTGACCCCGGACGAGACGGGAACTGAACGCGACCTCTCACTCGCGGTTAGCCGAGACGGCGACTTTCTCACGCTCTCTGCCGCGGCCGACGGGTTCGCGCGCCATTTAGTACGCCGGCTAGCGAGCGTCATCGCCGTCGCGGGACAGGGCGAGGCGGACACGGCGTGGCTCGACCGCCTACTCGGGCCCGACCCGGTCGACGGCCCGGACGGCGTCAGGCCAGCGCCGCCGGAGCCGCTGGTGCTGACTGACGTCCGCTACGAGGACGTCTCCTTCATCATCGACGAAGCGGCGGCCGCGAACGCCCGCAAGGCCCTCGGCGCGCGTCGAGTCGCGGCCAGCCGGGCGGACCGGGCGCTCAAATCGGTTCTCAATGGGGTGTGATTATACTCGTCCACGCGTACCGACAGCCGTGTACGAGGCGGTCGTCTTCGACTTCGATGGTGTGTTGGCCCACCCGACCTTAGGGTCAGTCCTCGACGCTGCGGCGCGCAAGGCACTCCAGGCGGTGGGCGTCGAGCCCACCCCGCGGGCGGTGTCGCACGCTCGCAGCTCCGACCTCGGGAGGGTCCGGCTCCTCTGTGCGGCCCACGGCCTCGACCCAGCGCGGTTCATGACCGCCCGCGACGAGTGTACGAGCGCGGAGCAGGCCCGGGCGATAGCGGACGGCCGCAAGCCGACCTACGACGATCTTGACGCACTCGGGGCGCTCAACGATCAAGGCGTGGCGACGGCTATCGTGAGCAATAATCAGCAGGCGACGATCGACCGCTTTCTCGACCTCGTCGACCTCGGGGCCGACCTGTCGGTCGCGTACGGCCGCGAGCCCTCGCTCGACGGCCTACGCCGGAAGAAGCCGCGGCCGTACTACCTTCGACGCGCGCTCGCGGACCTCGGGGTCGGCGCGGGCGAGACGCTGTACGTCGGCGACCAGACAAAAGACCTGTTGGCGGCGCGGGCCGCCGGGGCGGATGCAGCATTTGTCCGCCGATCCCACCGTGAGGGCTACCGTGTCGGGGCCAGGCCCGACTACGAGGTCCGGACGCTCCACAACCTCCCGTGAACCGCCTCGGGGCTGAGCCCCGAGGCACTCGCCTTGGCTTCTCTGTAGACCGGAGGAACTACCCGCCGCCCGACCGCTGTTGAGGTGTGATTCACACCGAGACGTGCGTTGAGGCGGCCGTACGGATGGCCGCTGGGCTGCTTGCGATCGGTCTTGGCCACCTTGGCGGGGTGTTCGTCGGGAGTCTGTTCCCCGGGGTCGGGGGGATCTTCTACGCCATCTCGATCCTGCCGTTCGGCGTCGCTGGCCTATACGCCGTCGCGACCGGGCTCTGGGTCGTGGTGGAGGGTGCGACGGGTCAGTCGCTGGAGCGACACGCGGCGAGCATGGCGGCTGCGCGCGCGACTGCAGCGTCGGGCCCCGGCGACGACGAAGCTGGCGACGACGAAGCTGGCGACCAACGGCCCGACGACAGCTCTTAGCCTCCAGCCCCACAAACCCGAACTATGAGTTCTGTGCCCGAGCGGTCAGAGATAGCCGCCGAGTACCGCTGGGATCTGGACAGTATCTACGCCACCGACGAGAACTGGGAGGATGCGCTTGAGGCGGTCCGCGAGCGAATCCCCGAACTGGAGCGGTTCGAAGGCCGCGTGACAGAGAGCGCCACAACGCTTCTCGAGACGTTCCAGACCCACGAGTCAGTGATGCGTGAGGTGTCACAGGTGGCGACCTACGCGAACCTGCGGTCGGCCGAGGACCAGCGTGTTGCCGAGTACCAGTCGATGTCTACGCGGGCGCAGTCGCTCGCGACCGACGCCCGCTCCGCGGCTTCCTACCTCGACCCCGAACTCCAGGAACTTGACGAGGACGCGTTCGCTGTGTTTGTCGAAGAGGAACCCGCGCTCGCAGAGTGGACACACGTCGTCGACGACGCGCGGCGGACCCGCGAGCACACCCGCTCCGCTGAGGTGGAGGCCGTCCTCGCGGACCTCTCGGAGGTGACCGGGAGCGCCAGCGAGGTGTACTCAATGCTGACGAACGCGGATATGACGTTCCCGACGGTAGAATACCCGGACGGCGAGGCGGTCGAGATAACCCAGAACAACTTCACAACGCTCCAGAAACATCCGGACCGCGAGTTCCGAGAGCGCGTTCACGAGGCGTTCTACGACCGGTGGGGAGACGTCCGGAACTCAGTGGGGACAGCGCTGCAAAAGAGCGTGACGGGCGACGTGAAAACCGCCCGGCTGCGGAACTATGACTCTGCTCGCGAGGCGGCGCTGAACGGCCCGAACGTTCCCGTCGAGGTGTACGACGCCCTGCTCGAGACGGTGAACGACGAACGTGGGGTGCTCGCGCGCCACGCCGAACTGAAGCGTGACCTCCTCGGCGTCGACGAACTCCGGCCGTGGGATCTCTACGCCTCGCTAACAGGCGAGGACCCGACGGTGGAGTACGAGACGGCCTGTAACCACGTCGTCGAGGCCGTGGCACCGCTCGGCAAGGCGTACCAAGAGCAGATGCGGACGGGTCTGAGTTCGCGGTGGGTCGACGTCTACGAGAACCGTGGCAAACGGTCCGGCGCGTTCTCTTCGGGCACCTACGACACACAGCCGTTCATCCTGATGAACTATCAGGACGACGTGGCCTCGATGTACACACTGGCCCACGAACTGGGCCACTCGATGCATTCGGAACTGGCCGCGAACACCCAGCCGTGGCAGTACGCGGATTACGACATCTTCGTCGCCGAGGTGGCGAGTACGGTGAACGAGACGCTTCTCACTCACCACCTGCTAGAGACCGTCGACGACGAGGCGTTCCGTCGTGCGGTTCTCGACGAGTATCTCGAGCGGTTCCGCTCGACGCTCTTCCGCCAGACGATGTTCGCGGACTTCGAACTCGCGATCCACGAGGCCGTTGAGGAGGGCGGCGCGCTCACCCCCGACCGTCTCGACGAGATGTACCGCGAGCGAAAGACGTCGTTCTACGGGCCGATGGCCGCGGACGAGCTGATCAAACGGGAGTGGATGCGTATCCCTCACTTCTACTATAATTACTACGTCTACCAGTACGCGACCGGTATCTCGGCAGCGACAGCGATCGTCGAACGCGTCCGTGAGGAGGGCGAGGACGCAGCTGCAGACTACCGCGCTGCGCTGGAGCTTGGCGGGAGCGAGTACCCCGTCGATGTGCTGGCACGGGCGGGTGTGGACGTGACGACCCGCGACCCCGTTGAGGCCGCCGTTGGCGTCTACGACAACCTCGTCGGTGAGATGCGCTCGCTAGCAGAGTAGGCTCCGGACGACACCCAAAGGCACAATACTCCCTGCCTCAAACAATTGTTACTGAATGTCCCGCAGCCCGTCACTGCCAGATCGACCCCGGCTTGACATCGATCCGGAGATGTCGGACGCGGAGCGGTTCGAGGCGATCCGCAAGCACCACGAACGGCTCGTTCAGGTGAATCGTGAACTCGGCGACCGCCTCACTGAGGCCCGTGGTCGCCGCGACGAACTAACAGACGACGTCGATCGCCTGATGCGCCGCAACGAGACGCTCAAAACCTCGTCACTCTACGTCGCGACGGTTGAGGAACTGGTCGACGGCGAGGCTGTTATCCGCCAGCACGGCAACAACCAGGAGGTTCTCACTGACGTCGAGGGTCGCCTTGCCGAGCGGATTGAGGCTGGCGACCGCGTCGCCGTAGACGACTCATTCTCCGTTCAACGGCTGCTCGACGACGAGACCGACGCTCGAGCGCAGGCGATGGAGGTCGAGGCCGACCCCGACGTCTCATACACCGATATCGGGGGCATAGACGAACAGATCCGCGAGGTGCGCGAGGCTGTCGAAGACCCTCTCGACAACCCCGAGCGGTTCGTCAAGGTCGGTGTTGAACCGCCCGCCGGCGTCCTGCTCCACGGTCCACCGGGGACCGGCAAGACGATGCTGGCGAAGGCGGTCGCGAACGAGACCGACGCTACGTTCATCAAGATGGCTGGTTCTGAACTCGTCCGCAAGTTCATCGGCGAGGGGTCGCGGCTCGTCCGTGACCTCTTCGACCTTGCGGGCGAGCGCGAACCGGCGGTGATCTTCATCGACGAGATCGACGCGATCGCCTCGAAGCGCACGGACTCAAAAACCTCCGGAGACGCCGAGGTCCAGCGCACGATGATGCAGCTGCTCTCCGAGATGGACGGGTTCGACGAACGCGGCGAGGTGCGGATCATGGCCGCGACAAATCGATTCGACATGCTGGACGAGGCAATCCTCCGACCTGGCCGGTTCGACCGTCTCATTGAGGTGCCGGACCCTGGCGAGGAGGGCCGCGCGCAGATCCTCCAGATCCACGCCCGAGACATGAGCGTCGCCGACGACGTGGACTTCGACGCCTTGGCCGGCGAACTGGACGGCTACTCTGGCGCCGATATCGCTGCGCTGGCGACCGAGGCCGGCATGTTCGCTATCCGGGACGACCGGACGACGGTGGCCGAGGCCGACTTCCGTGATGCGGTCGAGAAGCTTGAGGATGCGGGCGAGGGCGCTACCGACGAGGTGCCGGGCGTTACGGACTACCGGTACTGAGTATCTGCCCACGGGCCGTCCAGTTGTGTCGCAAACGGTGGTCTTTTGCTTCTCGTTCTCTTATTAATATCATATTCATATGAACGGCAACAACCCCTATGCCGGCCGTCCGGGCACGGCGAACGCCGGCCGTGCCGGCGCAGAGACACTCCCGGCCGAGGACGTGCGGCGCCTCCGCAGTGCGATCGTCGGGATCGTCGACCGCACGCGCGACTACCTGCCCGACGAGTACGCCGTCGGCGCGGACGTGAGCGCCGGCGCGCGGGGTGTCGAGGCAACTGTCGCCGTCCATCCGCCTGCCGGCGACCCCGTGAGCGCCGGGTTCACCCCCGACCGGAGCGCGCTCGCTGAAGGAATCGGTCACGAAGACCGTGAGGAGGTCGCGCGGGGTCTGGCCGCGAGCGCGGCTCTGCAGGTGATGAGCGCCGTCGGTGACGACATCACCCCGACCGCCCGGTAGGCGGCGCAACAAACAGCCTACAGCCGATGAGGGCGAGCGAAACCAGCGCCCCACCACAGGAGTTCTTCGCGCCCGACCGTCCCGACAACCGCCAAGAGTGAGGAACAAGGAACGAGGAACGACAACCGAGGATGCGCCAGTCGGGCGGGATGTCGCAGGGGCGTGAGAGCAGCGAGCAGGTCCCGGTTCGCGGCCGCCTACTTCCCCCAGAACGGGTCGCGCTTCCGGTGCCGGTCAAGATAGGCCCGGAGCGTTTCAATCTCCGTCGCCGTCAGCTCGTCTTCGAGTTCCTGCTCGAGTATCTTCGCGTGTTTCTCGGGCAGGTCGGCCCACAGTTCGTCGCCTTCCTCTATCTGACGACCCACTGTGGGCCCGTCGATAGCGACACTCACCCGCTCGCCCTGCCGGGCCTCGTCGACATCCTCGCCCTGTTTCTGGATCCCCGAGAGCTGACCGACTCTCGTTGGTTCTGCCTCGTCCTCAGGCCAGCGCAGGACGTACTGATTGTTCCGCAGGAGCCCGCCGCGCACCTCGATACCGACAACGGCGGGGTCGGACTGGCGGAACGTGTGATCGTCCAGAACGACGAATCGCGCGGGGCGGGTGATGCGCTCCAGCACCGTCGACTGCTGGGCGCGCTCGAGTTCCGCGACGTGGTCCTCGTAGCGCTCGACTAGCTGGTAGATGACATCGTCGCGGAACAGTCCGACGTCTGACTCCTCTACGTCCTGCTCGGCGTTCGAGAGGACGTCAACGTTGAAGCCGAGGATCGCGGCGTATTTTGAGTCCGACGCGGTGGACGCGACCGCGATATCCCGCGGTGCGATATCGCCCACCTCGGCGCGAAGGATAGGCACCTCGGCCTCGCCGAGGGCGTTTGCGATCGCCTCGAGTGACCCGAGGGTATCGGCCTTGACGACGACGCCATCCTCGGCCGTTTCGACCGCGAGATCCGCGAGTTCGGCGCGCACCTCCTCGACTACTCGTTTCTCGTCGCTATCCCGCACCACGCGGAGCGGCGCCCCGGCCATCGCGTTGTCAAGGTCGGGGGCGGCGATCTTCACCCCGGCCGCGGCGGAGACGGCCTTGACTCGTTCGAACCGGTTTTCAGTCCGGATCTCGGCGAGGGGTCGCGGTTGGAGGAGCGCGCGGATCTCGGTCACGATCGGGCCGTTGGCACCCCCGACGACGACACGGTCGCCCTCGCGAACGGTGCCGTCGTACAGCACGGCGTCGACGGTGGCGCCGAACCCCTTCTGGTCTTTCACCTCGAGGACCGTTCCGACGCCCGGCCCGTCGACGTCGACGGCCATCTCCGCCTTCATGTAGCGCTGGGAGAGGCCCATCAGCACGGCGAGAAGGTCGGGGACGCCCTCACCGGTGAGCGCGGAGAGCGGGACGACCCCGACGTTGCGCTGGAAGTTCTGGACCCGCCAGTAGAGGTCAGCGGAGAAGCCGGCGTCGCTCAGGTCGCCGATCACTTCGTAGAGTCCCTCGTCGAGCATCTCTCTCGCACGTGCGCTCTGGGCCTCGAACGACGGCTGGATCGGCTGGTTTTCCTGTGGGTTCCACCCTGGTGTGGCGTCTATCTTGTTAGCGGCGACGACGAACGGTGTCCCGGTGCGCCGGAGGATATCGACGGCCTCCTCGGTCTGGGGCTGGAACCTGTCGTTCACGTCCACGACGAGAACGGCGATATCTGCGAGGGCGCCGCCGCGGGCGCGCAGTGTCGCGAACGAGTGGTGGCCGGGCGTGTCGATGAACAGCAGCCCCGGCAGGTCGAAGTCCGCCGGGTCGACCAACTCGCCGGCCATCTGCGAGACGGTGTTGAGTGGCACCGCAGTCGCGCCGATATGCTGGGTGATTGCGCCGGCCTCCTCCTCACCGACGGCGGAGCCACGGATCCGGTCGAGGAGTGTGGTCTTGCCGTGGTCTACGTGGCCAAGGACGGCGACAATGGGCGTTCGGAGGGTAGCCTCGTCCGTCGCGTCTGCGTCCGCATCTGTGTCTGCATCGGTTTCTGACATCGTGACGAGGCGCTTACTTGTTAGTGCCGGTGGCGCCGATTGAACCTTTCGTATCCGCGCTGTGTCGCGTCAGACGTCCCCGTGGCGTTTATGTAATCGCCGGGCGGGGTGTCGCGTATGGCAGATGTACTCGCGGAGAACCTCTCCGACAAGTCGGTCGTGGGGGCTGACGGGACGGAGATCGGCCCGCTCTACAACATCACGATGGACCTCCGGACCGGAAGTCTCGGGGACCTGCTCGTCGAACCGAACGATGAGTATTCGGTTAGTTCGGGTGGCTACAGCGTCGACGAGAACGGCCTCCTTCACGTCCCCGTCTCACAGGTCCAAGCGGTCAAGGACTACATCGTCGTCGGACAGTAAGGTGCGGGTTCTCGACGCATCTGCGTTCGTCCACGACTACACCACCGAGGACCAGACGGCCTCGGTCCCCGAGGTGGCCGAAGAGCTAACCGGCGAGACGGCCTATCAGTTTGACGCTCTGACCGGCGCCGGGATGCGCGTTCACGTCCCTGCCGACGAGGCGGTGGTGCGTGTTCGCCGTGCAGCGGGCGACACGGGTGACGACGGCGTTCTCTCCCGGACCGATCGCCGCCTGCTCGCTGCCGCGCTCGAACTCGACGCCGTTCTCGTTACCGACGACTACGCCGTCCAGAACGTCGCGGAGAAACTCGATCTTGAGACGGAGGTGATCGCCCGCGACGGCATCGCAGAGCGTCGAGACTGGCGGTTCCAGTGCCAGGGCTGTGGCCGCGAGTTCGACGACGACGAAGGCCGGTGCCCGATCTGCGGGTCGGAGCTAACCCGTAAGAACCCGAATTAATAATATTTGCAAAAGAGATGTAGGAGTGGGCCACTCCGAATCAACGCCTGTGGAGACTGCGCTCCCTGCGGATACACCTGTGTCTGCAAAGCGCGTCATGGAAACAGGAAGCCTCACCCTCAAGGAGCGAACCGCGTCAGCGGTGAGCGAGTAGGGTGGGGTAGTTCACACCGTGCCTGTCGCGGTCATATACTGGATGGCGAACAGCGTCGCGTTGTAGAGACCGTGGGCGCCCGCCGGCACCAACAGGTTCTCCGTCAGCTCGTAGGCTGTGCCGAGAACGATGCCAAGCGTCGCTGCAACCACGAGGTAGGTCACCTGCGACCCGGCCCCACCGAGCGCGAAGAGGTGGACAGCGCCGAAGCCGGCGCTCGCGAGCACAACTGCCGGCACCGGCCCCCACGCTCGCCGGAGAATGCCTTGGAGCCCGCCGCGGAAGACGAGTTCCTCAAACGGCCCCACGAGGAGGATGGAGACGGGAATCATCCACAAGAAGAAGGTCGGGTCATCACGCCCCGCCGCGATCACCTGATTCTGTGCCACATCGACGCCGAGACGGGAGAGTACCTGCCCGATGAGTGTCGCGGCGACGAGAAGAACGAGGAGACCGGCGACGAGATAGCCTGCGTCGTGGGTGCTGGGCGCGCGCAGGCGGTCGGCGACGAGGCCCCAGTCGTCGGTCACGCCGAGGTAGGCGGCGACACCGAGGCCAAATCCGAGGAACTGTGCGCCGCTCACGAGAATCCGGTAGGCGAGCGATTCGGTTCCGAGGTTGGCGACCTGGAGGGCGAAGTCGGCAAGGCTCGCTGTTAGCACCGCGCCGAAAAAGGCGACTAAGACAACGACGGCACCTTTGCCGAGGGCGACCAGTCGCTCTATCGCCGCGTCCGACCGGTCGCCGACAGCCTCCTCTGGCATATCCCGGGATTAGATGAGCCGACGGAATAGGCTCTCCGATTAGTCGACCACGAGTCGCTCCTTCTCGGCAACGGCGTCGGCGGCGTCTTGCTCCGGGTCGCCTGCTGCGCCGAGCAGTCCCCGCGCGGCGACTTTCCCCCACTCTACCGCGGGCTGAGTGAACGTCTCGATGCCCTCCAGTTCGCCGACGAGGACACAGGCTGTCTCCATCCCGTAGAGCAGCTTGCCGACCGACCGAGCGTCGAGACGGTCTATCTCGACCCGCACGTTCGGCCGACCGGCGGCCGCGAGGCTCGCCTCGGTGGCACGAAACTCCGCGTCGAGCAGGTCACCGAGCCCCTCGCCCGCGAGGTACGAAAGGCCGTCCGGCAGGTCGTCTGGCACCGGCGCCGCCGCGGCCCGCTTGGTCTGTCGCACGAACGTCACCAGCTTGTCCCGCGGCCCGGCGCGGTAGAGTTGGAGCTGTGAATGCTGGTCGGTCGCGCCGAGCGCCCGGAGCGGTGTCTGCCCAAGGCCGTCTTTGCCCAGACTCTCTGCCCAGAGTTGTGCGAACCACTCTGCGAATGGCTCCAGCGCCTCCACGTACGGCATCATCGCGTTGCTCGTCGCTCCGCGGCGACCGAGAGCAAAGGCAACAGCGCCGTAGGCGTACGCCGGTGTCTCGAACAGCGACCCGGAGAGGTCGTCGGCCGCATCGCGCGCGCCGGCGACCAGCCTCGTGACGTCCGCGCCGCGGAGCGCCGCCGAGGCGGTGCCGACGGCCGAGAGAACGGAGAACCGGCCGGGCACGCCGTTCGGCACGCGGAGTGTCGGCAGGTCGTGACGGTCGGCCATCGCACGGAGAGGGCCGGCATCACCCGTCGTGACGAGCGTCTGTTCGGTCCAGTCGACGCCTGCCCGTTGCATCCGCGTGCGGACGACGAGGAAATTCGCGAGCGTCTCGGCTGTCGTCCCCGACTTCGAGACGACATTCACCACCGTCTCCGAGAGCGGCAGGCTATCAAGCAGTGAAGAGACGTGGGCCGGGTCGACGTTGTCGAGGGCGTAGACCGGTGGTGCGTCGTCCGGTGCTGGCAGTGCCGCGGCGAGTGTCGTCGCGCCCAGGGCGCTCCCGCCGATACCCACCACAAGTACGGCCTCGGGGTCGAACCCCGCCGTTGCGGCCAGCACCTCGTCCACGTTGACCCGTCTGGGGAGCGAGAGGGCAGCGTAGCCGTGCTCCGCCTCGCGTCGCCCGTGGTCGATCCGTTCGTGGGCGCTCGCAACGCGTTCATCCAGCTGTTCCAACGCCGTCCGTGACACGCCCGGCGTGGCTGTCGCCCCCAACGCGTTGCCGATGTCGACTCGCATGGACGCGAGGGGAGCGCCGAGGTGATAAACGGCGGCGTCGAGCCGAGATGTTGAAGCCCCGGCAACCCATACCTCCAGGTATGGCCTACCGCGGCGTCTTCGGCGCGTTTCCGTACGCGGCGCGCGAGAGCGACTCGTGGCTCTTCCGGTCGTATGCGCTCGTGAGTGTTGTCGTTGGCGGGGGACTCGCCCTCCTGTTTGCCTTCGGCCTCGTCGTCCTCGTCGCTCAGACGGCGGCGATTACAGGCGGGTCACTCACCCTCTCGCGGGCCTTCTACGTCGTCGTCGGACTCTTTATCGTCGCGCCAGTCATCGCGCCGACACTCCTCGTCGCGCGCCGCCACCGCCGACAGGGTTCGACGCGACGCTACGACGCGGCACTGGCGCTCGCAGGCTACCTCCTCGTCGCCTCGCTGTACGTGGCCCTCGTAATAACTATCCCGACGGGCCAGCAGGAAGCGCCGACGGGTGCATTTGCACCCGCCGTCGCGACGCTGTACGCGCTCCCGTCCGTCGCGGCCGCCGTCCCGCCACTCGTGAGCATCGGGACGATATGGGCCGCCCACCGGCTAGCACGCTGACGCCGAGTCACCCGCGCTCGCCGCGCAGTCGCGTCCGGTATCGCCCCACGACAATTGTGACGACCGCCAGCGCCGCGACCAGTCCGACGACGAGCCAGTAGTGCCCGGTCGCAGCGCCCTGCCCCGCGTAGGCAGCGAGTGCGAACGAGGGGGTGCGGCCGACGAGGATGAGAATGAGCAGCTCCGACCGCCGGATCTTGCTCACCCCGGCCAGAAAGCAGAGCAGGTCGTCCGGAAACGTCGGAAGGAGGAACGCGAGAAAGAGACCGACTCGGCCGTAGTCGGTGACGAAGCCGTCGAACTCCGCCAACGCGTCTGGGTGGACTACCTTCTCGATGAACGGCCGGCCGTAGCGCCGCGCTCCTTCGAACGCGACGAGGCTGCCGAGGAGAACGCCAGTCACGCTGTAGGCTGTCCCCGCGAGGCCGCCGAACAGGTAGCCGCCAACAGCGGAGAGCGCTTGTCCGGGCACAGGCGCGACGACGACTTGGACCGCCTGAACGAGGACGAACGCGACGGGTGCGAGCGCTCCGGCGGCGGCAAGGCGGGCTCGGTGCCACGTTGGGTCAAGAAGGAAGGGCGCGTAGCCGACGACAACTGCGGATATAGCGGTAACGAGGGCGACTGAGAGAGCGAGAAGAAGTGCCGTCCGCCGCCGGGCCGTGGGCGAGCGGAAGACGCGTTTCACAGATAGCCGAGCTCGATCAAGACGACAAGAACGGCCGCGAGGAGCGCCGCGCCACCGGCGAGCGCGTGGCTCGCCTGCGTTTTGTACGACCGGTAGTCGGAGATCATCAGCGGGCAGGCAAGAGCGACGACAACGGCGGCGGCCCAGCCGTTCCAGAACGGCAGAAGCTGGAGCAGGAGGTAGCTGACGACGACGACGAGATTGGTATGGACGACGGTCGTCCCGTGATAGTAGCTCGTCCCTGACTCGTCGCCGAACCCTTCGGCGTTGTGCCGGACGAGTCGGAGGCCTCCGAACGCGAGGACGAGGAAGCCGACGACGGCACTAACCACCGGGTGCGGTGAGACGGCGTAGTGAAAGAGCAGCGCGCCGGTGACGAGATAGACAAAGACGTCGATAAACGAGTCTATCTGCCGGCCGAAGGGGGAGGAGACCCCCCGCCACCGTGCGTAGGCGCCGTCGAGCTTGTCGAGGGCGTAGCCTCCGAACATCAACAGCACGGCGTGGTTCGGTGCGCCCCGAAGGAACGCCAGAACGCTCGTCCACGCGAGAAAGAGCGCGCCGAGGCTCAGGAGGTCGGCCCCCGTAAGGCTCGCGAGCACGCTCGTCCGCTCGTTCGCCCCCACGCGGCGGTCGATAACGTCACGGACCGTCGTCCGCAACCTATCGGTCATCAGAATAAAATCACGCCCGAGAATAAATAAGCACACCGGCACTATACATACAAAGAGAAATTATACATATTGTGTCAGACGTTGGCAGGGGTGGTTCGTCGGAGAGCGGTCGGGCCGAGGCGCACGTAGGTGTGCACTCGCCGCGCGACAAAGCCGGATCCGGCGAACAGTCGGCGCGAAGGCCGGTTGTCGACGGCGACGAGCGCCGTCGTCCGGTCAGCCGCTGTCGTGCGGAGCGCCCGGGCGAGAAGTGCCGAAGCGACGCCCTCACCGCGGCATGATGGGTCGACCCAGACCCGGCGAACGTACGCGCCGTCAACGTCAAGCGAGCGCTCCAGCGGGTCGATCCGGTGGGTCGCGTCGACGCTCGCGAACAGGTGCCCCATCGGTGTGTCATCGACGCGAGCGACGACTGCGTACTCGTCCGGACGGCGCTCCGCCATATGTGGATGGTTGAGCGTCGCCGGATCGCCCGGACCGTGGACTACGAGCGTGACGCCGGACGGTGGGTCTCGCGCGTCAACTGCGCCTTCGGCGACGTACTCGTACATCCGGGTCGCGGTGACACCGAGTCGCTTTAGCGCCTCGTATAGCCGCCGAGTGTGCCGGTTTCGGACGAGCCGCCACGCCTGCATGCGATGGCGTGTGTGGCCGGTCGACGTAAGCCCAGCGGCCGGGTCGTTCAAACTGGTCTGGGACAGATACCATCGTCACGCCGACAGCCGGTGTGGCGAGCACAGCCGACGGCAACGGAGCGAAACCCCGAAACACCGCCGAGGAGTATCAACTTGAGTGACAGACGACGACGCGGACGTGGAGCCGGGAGAGTCGGAGCGGGTGACGGGCACCTTCCTGGTCGCGGAGGCCGACGAAGAGGGTGACGGCGCGGTGCTGATGGACGCTGAGCGTGGGCGGGTCCATACACTTGCCGAGGCCGGCGACCTCGTGGTGGGCGAGGCGGTCGTCGGTGAGGTGGTCGCCGATGGCGTGGTCGGCGCAGTCTGGCGGATCGCCAAGACGACGGACCGGTGGGAAATAACGGTTGGCGAGAGCGAGGAGCCGCCGACACGGAACGCGCTTGATCAGGCGAGCGACGACGTGGGCGAGCTCGTCCGGGTCGAACGCGCGGGCGAGGGTGAACTCCACCTCATCACGGTGCCCGAGTCGGGGACAGAACAAGCCGTTGCGGACGTACTGGCCGACAAACAGGGTCTTCGCGCCCGAGCGGCTCGGCTCGGCGTCGCGCATGTCACGGTACGATCGGCCCCAGGGCTGGTCTGCGTGCGCTATCTCCCGTAGTTAAGAAGGCTTATTCAGGATGGCGCCGGCCACGGCGTATGGTCGCATTCGAGGTGCCGGAGGTCGACTACACTCGGTACTCGAACCGCCAGCTCGCGGCGGTCCCGCTCGTGGTGCTCGCTGTTGCGCTCGCAATACTCGCCGCATGGACGGCGATGTCGGGCGCGCCGGTCGCCCTCGGCTTCGAGTTCACCGGCGGTACCGAACTTCGGGTGTCCGCGCCTGGGGCGACGGCCGACGATATCGGCTCGGCGTTCTCAGTCCAGCCGGAGTCAGTTCAGAGCGCCTCCGACGGGGTGTACATCGTCACATTCGGTCCCGACGCGCCGGACACAGATACCCTCACGGCACAGGTACGAGACCAGGGCTACGAGGTGCCGGCGAGTTCCGACGTCGGCGCGAGCTTCGGCCGCAACACCCAACTGCTCGCGCTCGGCGGCGTCGGGGTCGCCTTCCTCGGCATGAGCGCGCTTGTGTTCGTGATGTTCCGGACGTTCGTCCCCTCCATTGCAGTCGTCGTCTCGGCGTTCTCAGACATCGTCATTCCAGTGGCTATTATGAACCTGCTGGGAATCGAACTGTCGCTCGGCACGGTTGCCGCCCTCCTGATGCTCATCGGGTACAGCGTCGACTCGGATATCCTGTTGAACAACCATATCTTGCGCCGGAGCGGCGACTTCTACGAATCAGTCAACCGTGCGATGCGGACCGGCGTCACAATGACGCTCACCTCGCTCTCGGCGATGATCGTAATGACGATAATCGCGACGTACTTCGGCATCGGACTGCTCGCCGCCATCGGAACGGTCCTCGCATTCGGCCTTGCGACCGACCTGATGAACACCTACATGCTCAATCTGAGCCTCCTTCGCTGGTATAAATACGAGGGGGTGGCTCGGTGAGCGACTCGCTACTCGGGCGCGCCCGCGACAACTGGCGGGTGATCATCCTCGTTGTTGTCCTCCTCGCTAGTGCCTTCTCGCTTTTCTCCCCGACGGTCGGAAACGTCGATGTCGCGGACCAGCCAACGAACCTGCGCTACGGCATTGACCTCAACGGCGGCACCCGCATCCTCGCACCGCTGGTCGGCGTGACCGCGGAGGACGTGGAGTTCGAGGGTGATGACGACGCGGCGGTCCGGCAGGCCGTCGCGGGCGAACTCCCCGACGCGGACGTGACCGACATACTTGTGCGCGGCGCAGACGAGGGAAACGCGACCGGTGCTGTCGAACTGACGACCGACGCGCCGCCCGATCGCCTGGCGAACGCCCTCGATACCGCGGGCTACGAGTACGGCACGGTCCGTAGCGGAGTCACCCAACAGACCCGGTCGGCAACCGTCTCGGTCCTCCAGTCGAAGATCAACGAAGCGGGTCTCTCTGGCGGCACCGTTCGGCCCGTCCAGACCTCGCAAGGCGGGTTCGTCCTCGTCGAGGTGCCCGGTGAGGAACGCGGTGACGTCCTCGAACTGATCCGTGATCGTGGTCAAGTGACTGTCGAGTCATACCACCCTGTCGAGCGCGACGGCTCACGGGCCTACACGAACACGACGGTGTTGACGAGCGAAAACTTCCAGAGTGTTGGCGCCGCAGCGACCGACCAGCGGACCAGCCAGCCGTACGTTCCCGTCACCGTGCGCGAGTCGGCCGCCTCCGATGTCCAGCGCACCCTCGTCGAGACGGGCGTCGCGAGCGGCGCCGGGAGCACCCGGTGTACCTACCAGGTGGACCCACAGAACACCGAGCCATGTCTTCTTCTTGTCGTCGACGGTGAGGTCGTGAACTCCTTTGGGATGGACGCAAACCTCAAGCGATCGATGCAGTCAGGCCAGTGGGCGACCGACCCCGCCTTTCGCCTGACAACGACGGATATCACCGAGTCACAGCAGGTGGCGGTTGACCTGCGCGCCGGTGCGCTCCCGGCGAGCCTCGACGTGGAGGCGGGAACCGTCGAATCTGTCTCGCCAAGCGCCGGCGCGCAGTTCAAATTCGACTCGCTGGTCGCGGGGATCATCGCGGTGTTCGCTGTCGCCTTCGTCGTCTTCCTGCGCTACGGCGAACCGAAGGTTGCCGCGCCGATGGTGGTTACCGCGCTCTCGGAGGTGTTCGTCCTTCTCGGGTTCGCGGCGGCCATCGGCTACCCACTTGACCTCTCGGTTATCGCCGGCTTTATTGCCGTCATCGGGACGGGAGTGGACGATCTAATAATCATCGCCGACGAGGTGATGGCCCAAGGAGATGTGTCGTCGAGACGGGTGTTCCAGTCCCGCTTCCGCAAGGCGTTCTGGGTCATCGGTGTCGCCGCCGGGACGACGATCATCGCGATGGCGCCGCTAGCGGTCCTGCCCAGTCTGGGGGACCTGAAGGGGTTCGCAATCTTCACAGTCCTCGGCGTTATCATCGGTGTCCTGCTCACTCGCCCGGCCTACGGTGACATCCTCCGGGCGCTCCTGACGCGGCGCTAGCGTTCCGACTCCGCGTTCGCCGCGTGCTCGTCCGCCGGCGTCTCCCGCCGCACCGTAGAGACCCTGACCTCGCTCGCCTCCGCCACAGCCTCGGCGAGGCTCCGGTTGTCGAGGCGCAGGCGGACTCGGTCTGCCGTTGCAACGGCCAGCGCTGCACCGAGAACGAGTGCGAGGCCGCGTCCGTCGACCCCGGCGACCAGTCCCACGAGGGCGAGACCGCCGAGGACCGCCTCGGCGCTCCACCTCCGGACCCACGCGACGACTGCCTCGCCGTCAACGTCCATACTCCCGACTCCCGCCCACGCCTGATAAACGTTGGAACTCGTGCCTGGGGCCGTCAGAACTCGTCAAGCGCGGACTGCTCGGCCGCCGCGAGAAGGTCCGCACACGTCGACCACGACGAGCGTGCACACGCCGGCACGCAGCCGTTGTCGCGGAGGTACTCGCGCAGGAATGCCCGCGTCGTCGGGTCGGAAGGGTAGCCGCTCCCAATGTCGCCGTACGTCGCCTCGAGCGCCGCGACCCGTCGGTTGCGTTCGACCTTCGCGACAACGCTCGCGGCGCCGACGATGGGCCGGGCCTCGTCGGCGCGGTGTTCGGCGACAACCTCGACGCCGTCGCCGACCGCGTCCGCAAGCCGTCGGCCGAACCGCTCCGCGTCTACGTCGGCAGCGTCGGCGACCACGCGGTCGCCCGCTTGCACGACTGCTCGAACCGCAGCGGCCTGTCCCGAGAGCGTCAGTCCGTTCATATCTGTCGCGGGGTCGTCGATGCGATCGACCCCGACAACCTCGACACCGACGGCGACCCGGTCGTCGTCGTGTAGGCGCGCAGCGACCCGGTTACGACGGTCGGGCGACAGCGTCTTTGAGTCCCCGGCCCCCGAGAGCGCTTCCGGCGGCGCCCGGACTGCGGCACAGACCATCGGCCCAAGCACCGGTCCTTTCCCCGCCTCGTCGACGCCAACGCTCGTCACGAGCGGCGCTCGTGGGCGAGAGAAAAGAACCCGGGGGTCCTGGCTACCAAAGGTAGCTCTCGTCCGCGAACTGCTCGTCGTGTTCCGCCTCAACGGCGAGGACGTCGAGCGCTCGCACCTCGGCGCCGACGCCGAGCAGTCCCGCGAGGCTCGGCTCCGTCCGGTCGTTGTCGCCCGAGACCAGCTCCTTGACGTAGAGCCCGCCCTCGCCGTGTATCTCGACGGTCGCCTCGCGCGGGCCATCGAGTGTCGCCTCGATACCGTAGACGTCCCGCTCGCGGGTGCGGCCGGCGCGCCGGTGGTCGACCCGCTCCGGGGTGTACTGTGCTATTGTCGCCCCGTCGAGTTCGGTGACGGCGTCTGCAAGCGCTGGCTCGCTCACCTTCACGTCGAACGCTACTGTCGCGCGGTAGCGCTTCGCGGCGTCGAGGGTCTTTACCCGTTCGACCATCGGGTGCGTCGCGAGACAGAGGTCTTCCACCTCAACGGCGCCCTCCGCAAATGCGTTCACGTCTGCTTCCAGCCGCTCCACGTCGACCGTCCGCCGGCGCGGTTCGTCCACCTCGACGACGAACGGCCGGCCGGTCCCGATCATTCGCGCGTCCACGTCCTCGCGGCCGGCGCCGTGGAAGGTCGCGCCGACGCCGTCCATCACGTCTTCGACGACTGGTGCGACCAACTGCTCAACGCTCCGCTGGTAGGTGAGCCCGGTGCCGTCACAGGCGTCACAGGGGCCGTCTCCGGTCCGACCGACGCCGTTACAGGTCCGACAGGGCCACCGTGTCTGCGGAATGCCACGCTCTAGCTTCTGGTACCGTCCATAGACAAACGCGGAGTTGACCTGTGCCTCAACCCGGTCGGCATCAACGTCGAGGAGGATCTGGACGTTCGGGCGGTCGAAGTCGACGGTCGTCTCCGTCAGGCGGCCGACGCGCTTGCCCACCTCGCGGTTGACCTCGCTCCGGAGCGGTTCGCCCGCGTCGGGCGCGAGGCCGGCGTCCTCGCGCAAAAGTCGCTCATTCTCTTCGACCAGTGGTGGGACGCGGGTGCCGACCTGATAGGTCTCGAACTCGGCGTCGCCGATGGCCGTGACTGCACGCTCGGCGAGACTGTCCAACCGCCCACAGATTCCCTCACAGACCCAGCAGTCGTTAGGTCCGGGCGGGTCGTATGGCTCGTTGTCGAGAAGTGCGAGCGTCGTGCGGAGCGCCGCGCCGCGTGCGGCGTTTGTCAGCCCGTGACTCCGGTCCGCGACCGGGCGGCCGAGACAGGCGTCACAGACCGGACCGGTCGTGACGAGCTCACGGGCGGCGGCGAGGAACGCCTCTGAGTCCATACCTGGGACTCTGCGCCGCTGCCTGTGGCTCTTTCGCTCGCGGGCGAGCTAACATCGGGGGCCAGAGCAGCTGTGACCCACGCCCGCCGTCACACCGCGTCGGCGAACCGCCCGACACAGTGCCTACCCGTTAGGATGTGTGCCGACGCACCGGCCAGAACTCCACACTCGAATTTACCCGCCCAAGCCTGAGTCGCGCCGCTTAACAGTCCGCGACGTCTTCAATTGGATAGTGAGTACGCCCGCGATAGAAGTGCGCGACCTGCGGAAGTCTTACGATGACGTAATCGCGCTTGACGATCTCAATCTTCATATTCCTGCCGGGAGCTTCTTCGGCCTTCTCGGGCCAAACGGCGCCGGTAAAACCACGTTTATCGAGACACTCGTCGGGCTCGTGCGGGCCGATGCCGGGTCGGCAGCGGTGTTCGGCCACGACGTTGAGACGGAGTATCGCGCAGCACGCGACGCCGTCGGTCTCGCGCCACAGGAGTTCAACGTCGACCGGTTCTTTCCAATCCACGAAGTGCTGGCACATAAGGCGGGTTACCACGGCTACGGCCGAGAGAAGGCCCGCGAGCGGGCCACGCAGGCACTAGAACAGGTCGGCCTGTTACAGAAGCGTGACCAGCGCTTCAGCGCACTTTCGGGCGGGATGAAACGACGCGTCGTCCTTGCCCGCGCCCTCGTCACCGACCCCGACCTCCTCATTCTCGACGAGCCGACCGCCGGGGTCGACGTCCAACTGCGCCGCGAACTCTGGGATACCGTCACGGCGCTCAACGAGTCGGGGACGACGATCCTCCTCACCACCCACTATATCGAGGAGGCCGAACGACTCTGTGACGAGGTGGCAATCATGAATCGCGGGCGCGTGGTCGAGACGGCCACACCCGAGGCGCTGATGCGCCGCGGAACGGACCGTATCACGGTAACGCTACGGGACCCGCCGGCGACGGCCCCAGCAGTTGAGGCCGGCGGTGACCGCGTGCGATCGGTCAAGATGGATGATGACCGCCTCGTCGTGGTCGCGACGGAGGGCGGCCTCGTCGCGCCGGACCTCGTGCGCGAACTCGACCGGCGCGGGTTCGAATTTGTCGATCTTGACGTCTCACGCACGTCACTGGAGGAGGTGTTCGTCGAGCTGACCGACTCGGGCAACGGCGACCTCGGCGACGATGCCGACACGGCGACCGACAGCGGCCGACGAGAGCCACGTACCGCGGAGACGCCCGCGACCGACGGGGGTCGGTGAAATGAGCACTGGTAGTTCGACAACGCAGGTGGCGACGCTCGCGCGCCGTGAGATACTCCGGTTCATTCGCCGGCCGTACAACACGTTCTTACCGCCGATCGTCACGAACACGCTCTACTTCTCTGTGTTCGGGATCATTCTCGGAAGCCGCATCGGGTCCGTGGCGGGCGTGAGCTACATTCAGTTCGTCCTGCCCGGTCTTGTCGTCCTCGGCGCCATCTCTGACGCGTTCGAGAACGCCTCCTTCTCCGTCTTTCACGGCCGCTGGGAGGACTACATCGACGAGGTGACGACCGCGCCGATGACCCACCGTGGGATGGTCGGGGCGTATGTCTTCGCGAGCGCGGTTCGAGGGCTGCTTACCGCGGTCCTCATCGTCGGTGTAGGCCTCGTGTTCACCGCCGCGCCCGTTACCCACCCGTTCCACCTTGTGGGGTTCCTGGTCGTGACGGTGGTTCTGTTCGCCGGTCTCGGTGTGGTCGGCGGGTTGGCGGCCACGGACTTCGACAACCTGACCGTGATGAACCAGTTCATTCTCCGACCGCTCGTCTTCTTCGGGGCGGTCTTCTACTCGCTTGACGTTCTTCCGCCGCTCTGGCGGAATATCTCACTGTTGAACCCGATGGTCTACATGGTCGACGGCGTCCGGTACGGGATGATCGGCGTGACGGAGATCGACCCGAACATCTCGCTCGCGGTCCTGACCGGCGCTGCGCTCGCGGTGTTGGCGATCAACCTCGTCCTGTTCCGGCGCGGATTCGGGCTGACGAAGTAGCCCTCATGCGTCATAGCGGCAGTCAGCAAGCCCATCTGTCTTGAACCGCACGACACAAGCGCCCGCCGCGTCTCCTCCCGTTGTGCGCCAGTTTCTCGTCGTCGGCCACGACGCGCCGACAACGCCCGAGTTCTCGCTCGAAGACCTGCCCGGTGCGGGGCGACTCGATCTGCTCGCCCGGGCCGTCGTCGCCGCGCTCTTGCACTCCCACGGGGTGCGGTCCGACTCTCGTGTTCACCTCGTCCTCGACGACGCGTACACCTTTGTTGCCGATGGTGCGACTGTTAGGCACCTCCGGCCAGACGAACGTTCGACCGCCGCGCGGGTACGCAATGCACTTGACGCGCGCGACGAGGCAATCGGTGCGATGCCCGCGGAGCCGAGCCCTGGGGTCGCTCTCTATCGGGGCGGACTGGTCCCGGCGCTCGAACGCGCCGCTGCGGACGCGGACCGGGTGGTCGTGCTTGACGAGACGGGTGATCCCGCGTCCGAGGCCAAGCCGACCGAGAGCCCGCTGTTTGTCCTCTCGGACCACCACGACTTTGCAACGAGCGACCGCGCGGCCGTCGACAAACACGACCCGTGTTTGGTGTCGCTGGGGCCGGTCGCGCTTCACGCCGACCAAGCGATCACGGTCGCACATAATCGGCTCGACACCGACAGCTTCGCGCGATACTGATAGAGATTACGTGCGCATACCACCGTCTTCAGCTGGGGGTTGAGCGGACAGTTGGCCCGTTTGTTGGTGGATTCATTATTGTGGCCCCCGTTATAATTAGTGCTACGGACTCGGTGAGATGCCGTCCCCGAACCACAAGGGGTGGCGAACCGGCGGTGGTTC
>CAKZPG010000022.1 GCA_937138675.1 uncultured archaeon
GAGCGACCCGCGTCAGCGGTGAGCGAGTAGGGTGGGGTAGTTCACTATGTCCACAGACCGCCAGTGCGATATGGCCCGGCCGCGCGACCGTGGCATCTCGCCGGTCATCGGCATCGTCCTTATGATCGTCATAACGGTGATCATCGCGGCGGTTGTCGGGGTGAAAGCATTCGGGGTCACCGACAGACTGCCGGACGCCCCCCGACAAACGTCGCCTACAGCGAGGCGTACGTCGACGGCAGCGACGGCGGACGCCCGTCAGTCGATGTGACGATCACGACCGGGCAGATGAGTCCAGCGACGACGCGTACGTCGCCGACTGGTCGAGCAACCGGGGTGCGTGGACGGCGGGCTGGAGCGGCGGCGAGTATCTCGAAGCGGGTGAGACGTTCGTCATCGACAGGAACAGGACGGACGGAACAATAACCATGCCCTGTGAGCAGGAGGCCACCGTGTCATCGATCAGAGCGTCAACAACCAGAGCAGCGATGTCGTGATTCAGGTGACGACAGGGACGTAGCACTGAGCGCAACCGATTGTTGACGGCGCGACCGGCGCAGACGAGGGCTGCATCGAAGGGGCGACCACGCCCGCCGTGGCGATGGTCACGAACCTCGCCCAGGCACCCGCCAGAAGGGGAGTGGGGGTGTCACGCCGGGGAGGCGGTCGCAGTGGCACCGGCCGCACGGGAACGCTCGGGCGCTCAAGCGTCGTCTGGAGCGGCCGCCTGTATCAGTTTCTCGCGAGCCACGCCCGGACCGCGTCGCCGAGCGGCCCCTCACGGTGAACCTCGCCCGTGCCGGGGTCAACAACCGTGCTGCCACCGCCGGGTGTCTCGCCGCCGTCCACGACAATGGTGACGCCGTCCCTGACGGCGGTGTCGAGGTCCGCGACCCGGCGGACGCTCGCCGCGCCCGAGCGGTTGGCGCTCGTCGCCGTCACCGGTCGCCCAACGGCGGCGAGAAGTGAGAGTGCGATGGGGTTAGCCGGAACCCGGACACCGACACGTTCGCGGCCGGCGGTCAGGACGTCGGGGATATCGGGGCCACGGTCGACGACGGCCGTCACCGGGCCGGGGAGAAAGCTCCGCATGAACCGCTCTTCACGGGCAGTCGGGCGAGTGTCGCGGGTCGCGGCAGCGACGCTGGGGAAGCCCACCGAGAGCGGCTTCGCACTCTCCCGGCGCTTCAGGTCGAACACTGCCGTCACGGCGTCGGGGTCGGTCGCGTCGGCGCCGAGGCCGTACACCGTCTCGGTCGGATAGACAACTGCCTCGCCATCGCGGAGCGCAGCTGCGGCCCGACAGACCTCCGCGGCCCGGCGAGAGGCTGTCACACGAGGTCGTCGACCGCCGCCACCAGCGCGTCGTAGTTGGGGAACTCCGGCTGCTGGCTTGCGACCCACGCGTACCGGACGGTCCGGTCGCCGTCTATCAGGTAGGTCGCAATGCGATGTTCGGTCACGCCGGCCATCCCGTCGAGGTCGTGTTCGACGCCGTAGGCTGCGCCGACGCTCGCGTCCGGGTCGGAGAAGAGGCGCGCGTCGACGCCGCGTTCCGACAGGAGGTTGCAGTGTTCGTAGGGCGTCGAGACCGAACAGCCGACGGTCGTGATTCGGCCCGGAAGCCCGCGGTCGCGAAGTCCGTTCCAGACGTAGGTCGTCGGGAAGGCGCCGTCCATCGGGTGGAAGACAAGGAGGAGCGGGCCCTCGGCGCTCAGGTCGGCAAGCGAGGCGTCCTCCCAGTACTCTGCGCCGACGAGTGGCCGGGTGAACTCGGGCGCCTCGTCGCCGACGTCCACGTGGTCGGTCTTGGGGAGATCGGTGACCTCAAAGTCGACCATTAGCTCTCACCTCCCGCACCGTAGGTCGCCCGAAGGTAGTCGACAATGTTGGCCGACTCGGACATCGTGACGCCCGTCTGGTCGTCCACAATCGCGGGGACGGTGCGCTTGCCAGTCAGGCGCTTGACAACGTTTCGCTCGGCGTGCATCGGCTCGACGAACCGCGAGTGGTACTCAAGACCGAGGTCGTCGAGGACGCGAACGACACGCTCGCAGTACGGACACGCCTGCAGTCGGTACAGGATGATTGGTGGGTCGGCGACTGACATTAATCGAGAGTTGCGTCGTCGTGCGCCTAAGCGTGTCGGCGTCGACAAGAGCCCCATAGACGACGCCGTCGCAGAGGGCAAACTCTTAATCCGCGGCATGAGGTAGCTACGATACTATGGGTTTGTCGGCCTCGACGGTCGTAGCCGCGTCCGTCGGCCTGCCGCTCCAGACCTTCGGAGTCGACGACACGACGATCACCGTCGTCGGAGCCGCCGCCATCCTCGTGTTAATCGCACTCTCTGGCTTTTTTTCCTCCTCGGAGATCGCGATGTTCTCGCTGGCTCGCCACCGCGTCGAGTCGATGGTGGAGGACGGCGTGCCCGGCGCCGCCACCATCTCCGAGCTAAAGAGCGACCCACACCGGCTGCTGGTGACGATCCTCATCGGCAACAACATCGTCAACATCACGATGTCGTCGCTCGCGACCACGCTGTTCGGGCTCTATCTGTCGCGAGGACAGGCCGTCCTCGCCGCGACGTTCGGGGTCACGACGCTCGTCTTCCTGTTCGGCGAGAGCGCGCCGAAGTCCTACGCGGTCGAGAACACCGAGTCGTGGGCGGTCCGAATCGCTCGCCCGCTCCAGATCGCCGAACTGGTGTTGCTGCCGCTCGTGGTCGTCTTCGACCGCCTGACGCGGGTGACAAACAGACTCGTCGGCGGTCAGAAGGCGATCGAGACCTCTTATGTCACGCGCGACGAGATCCAGAACATCATCCGCACGGGCGAGCGCGAGGGGGTGATAGACGAGGAGGAACGGGAGATGCTCCAGCGGATCTTCCATTTTAATAACACGATCGCGAAGGAGGTGATGACCCCCCGGCTCGACATGACCGCCGTCTCCCGAGATGCGACCTTAGAGGAGGCGATCGAGACCTGCGTCCAGTCCAACCACGTCCGAGTCCCGGTCTACGACGGCAACCTCGACAACGTCGTGGGGATCGTCAACCTCCGCGACCTGGTGCGAGAGCGAGACTACGGGACCGGCGCGGAGCTGGAGGACCTTGTGGAGCCGACGCTCCACGTCCCTGAGTCGAAAAACGTCGACGATCTCCTGACCGAGATCCAGCGCGAGCGGATGCAGATGGTGATCGTCATCGACGAGTTCGGGACGACGGAGGGGTTGATAACGCTAGAGGACATGCTTGAGGAGATCGTCGGGGACATCCTTGAAGACGACGAGGAGGAGCCGTTCGACCGACAGGACGACGGCTCATGGCTCGTCCGCGCGGACGTGAACATCGACGACGTGAACGAGGAGCTGGGGATCGACCTGCCGGAGGGCGAGGAGTTCGAGACGCTCGCAGGGTTCATCTTCAACCGCGCGGGGCGGCTGGTCGACCAAGGCGAGACGATCGACTACGACGGCGTCCGTATCCACGTCGGCGAGGTCGACAACACCCGGATCATGCGGGCGCGGATCAACCTGTTGGACGAGGAGCCGCCCGCGGAGGATCAAGACGGGAAGCCGGAGCCGGTGCCGGACGCGGAGACGGCAGCCGACGGCGGCTAGCGGTATCATCTCGGTAGTATCAAAACTGTAACAGGAGTGCGTTGACGACGCTGAAGGCGGCGTACCCGCCCGCGAGCGCCAGGGCGAGCGACCCGACCCATGCCAGCACGGTTTTGAGCATCTTCTCGCGGCTCACCCCGCTCCCTCCAGCGGCATAGCCCGAGCCGACGATGGCGGAGACGATGATCTCGTTGAACGAGACGGGGATGCCGAAGGCAACGGCGCTCTGGGCGATGGCGAAACTCGGGATGAGCGCGGCGATAGAGCGCCGGGGGCCGAGCGAGGAGTAGTCTTGTGCGAGCGCCTTTATCATTCGTGGGGCGCCGGTCCACGACCCGACGAGAAGGCCGAGGCCACCGCCGAGGAGAACGGCTACAAGCGGGAGCGAGACCGCGTCGAGCAGCGGCACGAGCGGGCCGATAGCGAGACCAACCTGGCTCCCGCCGGCAGAGAATGCAACGAGGCCACCGAGAACGAGCAGAAAGTGGCGCTGGCCAACGGCGGGATCGGGGTGCATATCGTAGCGAATAGCCGCTGCGGCGACGATAGCGGCGGCGAGGGAGACGACGACTACACCGACCTCGGTGCCGAGAGCGGTGTCGAGGCGCGCGCCCAGAACGGTTGCGACTGACGCCGACGCGCTCCCGGGGGCGAGCGGCGAGAAGCCGACGTTCGCGGCGATGAGGCCGACACCGCCGGCGAGCAGGGGTATCGCGACCGGCTCCGGCACCCGCTCGTTGCGGAGGAAGCGGGCAGTTGTGTAGGCAGCGCCCCCGCCAACGAACGGCACCACCACCCATAGCGCAGCGATCTGGCGATATTTCGTCCAGGCGGGGTCACCGCCAAGGGCGAGGCCGACGCCGACGACGGCGCCCGTAACGGTAAACGCAGTGGCGATCGGATAGCCCGTGAACACGCCGACAGCGACGATGAGGGCGGCCGCGAGCAGGACGACAACCGCGGCCGGCGCGGTGAGTGTCACGCCCTCGATAAGTGCGGTTCCCACGGCCTCGGTGACGTTCGTGCCCTGTAACACCGCGCCGGCGAACCCGAGGATACCGACGAGAAAGCCGGCGCGCAGCACCGAGATGGCGTTCGCGCCGACTGCGGGCGCGAATGGCGTCGACCCCGAGGAACCGGCCCCGATCGTCCACGCCATGAACAGCGACGCGAGAGCGGCGACGGCGAGCGTCGCGATCGGAGCCATCTACCCCCGAATCTGTCGCGACACAAAAGGGGTTACCGGTCGCGTCGCGAGTCGTCGTAGCCGCGGCGAAAGCCCGCGAGCGTCCGTCGGAAAAGAAAGTAGAGGAAGAAGATCGTCCCGAGGACAGTCCCGAGGACGACGACGAAGCCGAGGTCTAACTCCACGAACGCTGGTGCGTGGGTGGGAACTTACCGCTTGTGGGACGGACTGGACGACCGCCCGTGGGTGAGACTGGAGTCGGAAGGGGCAAGGGGTCGACGTTCGAGCCGTCGATATGGCGAGTTCCCGTGGGGTCGTGATCGCCGCGTTGATTGCGAACGGTGCCATTGCAGTATTGAAGTTACTCGGCTTTCTCGCGACGGGGAGTCCGTCGATGCTGTCGGAGACGTACCACTCAATCTCCGACACCGGCAACCAGGTGTTTCTACTCGTGGGGATCCGTTACAGCGGCAAAGAGGCGAGTCGCTCCCACCCCTTCGGCTACGGCAAGGCGCAGTTTTTCTACTCGTTTCTCGTCGCGGTCCTTCTGTTCGGCATCGCGGGCTGGGAGAGCCTGAACCACGGATATCACGCGCTCACACACCTCGGCGAGGCCCACGGCCCGGCGACGGCGACTCTGCCAGTCGTCGGCGCGTTCGACGCCTTTTGGGTGAACGTCGTCGTCCTCCTCAGCGCTATCGGGTTTGAGAGCTACGCATTCCTAGAGGCAAACACTGAGCTCCAGCGCCAGATCGACGCCTACGGCTGGTCGGGGCTCCGCGAGGCGTTCAGGAAGACATCGGACGTGACGACTCTCACCGCGTTTACCGAGGACGCGATCGCTCTCGGCGGTGCGGCAATCGCCCTCGTCGGCGTGGTCGCCTCGCGTGTCACCGGCAACCCAATCTACGACGCCGCGACCGCCGCGATCATCGGGCTCTTGTTGATGGGGTTCGCGCTCGCGCTGGCGTGGGAGAACAAGCGACTAATCCTCGGCGAGAGCGTCCCCGCAGAGGTGGAGACGGAGCTGCGTGACTATATCGACGGCCGCGAGGGCGTCGACGGCATCAACGGTTTCCGGACGATGTTCGTCGGGCCGGGCCGCCTGCTGGTGACGGCCGACGTGCGCTTTGACCCCACGCTCGATACGGCGTCGATAGACCAGTCTATCGAGGCGATGGAGACGAGCCTCCGGGGTGCCGACGACCGTGTGACCTACGTTTACGTCGAGCCTGCGGTCTAGACGGCCCGTTCGACCCGCGTGACGGCTTCGTCGACGTCGCTCGCGTCCACGTCGAGGTGAGTACACAGCCGGGTGACGTGGTCGCCGAAAGCGTTCGCGGCGACACCCTCGGTCTCGATGCGCGCGACAAACTCCTCGGCGGTGAGGCCGGCGGCAGTGGAGTCCACCCGAACGATGTTCGTGTCCGGGGCTGGCGCCGACAGGCCCTCGATACCGTCGATGCCCGCCGCCAGCCGCGCCGCGTTCTCGTGGTCATCGGCGAGGCGAGAGATGTTCTCTAAGGCGAGCAGCCCCGGTGCGGCGACCAGCCCGGCCTGACGCATCCCGCCGCCGAACAGCTTTCGAACCCTTCGAGCCGCGTCGACGAACTGCTCGGAGCCGGCGAGGACAGAGCCGATGGGGGCGCCGAGGCCCTTCGAGAGACAGAACAGCACGGAGTCGGTGGGGGCGACCATCTTGGCGGGGTCGGTTTCTGTCGCGACACAGGCGTTGAACAGGCGCGCGCCGTCAAGGTGGACCGGCACGTCCCGGGCGCGAGCGGCCTCGGCGGCGGCGGCGACGTCGTCGGGACTCGCGGCGATCCCGCCGCGGGCGTTATGGGTGTTCTCTACCCACAGCAGACCGGTCCCGGGGCTGTGGTGGTCCGGTGCGACGTGGGCGTCGGCTACCTCCGCGGGCGTCGGGACCGCGCGGTCGCTGGTATCTATCGTCTTCACCTGAAGCCCAGAGTTCTGGGCCAGCCCCCCGAGTTCCCACAGCACGACGTGGGCGCGGTCGTCGACGATCACCTCTGACCCACGGTCGGCGTGAACCCGCGCGGCCATCTGGTTGCCCATCGTTCCGCTGGGGACGAACAGCGCCGCCTCGCAGCCGACGAGGTCGGCCGCACGGCGCTCGAGGGCGTTGATCGTCGGGTCGTCGCCGTAGACGTCGTCGCCGACGGGGGCGTTGTGGGCGGCGTCGCGCATCGCCTCGGAGGGGCGCGTGACGGTATCGGAGCGAAAGTCGATCATACTCTGTTCAGTGACTCCGCGGTCAAAGTTTGTGCGGTCGCGGCGGGCGAAACGTGAAAGGACCGCCCACTCTTCGTCAGTTTATGGACCCACGCGTCAGGGAACACGCAGAAGTGATCGCGGACCACTCGGCGGGCATCGAGTCTGGCGACCGGGTGGTGGTCGCGATGCCCCCGTCGGCGGAGGACCTCGCGGTCGCCCTCCACGAGGTGTGTGGCGATCGGGGCGCGACGCCCGTCTACCTGAACAACTCCGACCGCGCGAGCAGAGCGTTTCTCCGGGCGTCCGCGGACGGGGGGGCGGACGAGACTGGGTTCGACACCCCGGACCACCAACTGGCGCTTCACGAGGAGGCCGACGTCTTCGTCATCGCCCGGGGTGGCGTGAACGTCAGTGAGCAGTCGGACGTGGCGCCCGAGACGAACGCCGCGTGGCGACGGGCCTACCAGCCGGTGCAGAAGGAGCGGCTCTCGAAGACGTGGTGTCTCACGCAGTTCCCCTCGACGGGTCACGCACAGCTCGCGGGGATGAGTACCGAGGCCTACGAGCGCTTCGTTTGGGACGCGGTGACGATGGACTGGGACGCCCAGCGCGAACACCAGGCACAGATGAAGACGATTTTAGATGCCGGCGAGGAGGTCCGTATCTGTTCGGGCGAGGAGACAGTGATCACGATGTCGGTGGCAGGCAACACGACGCTCAACGACTACGGCGAGAAGAACCTGCCCGGAGGCGAGGTGTTCACCGCGCCCGTACGCACGTCGGTCAATGGCGAGGTTCACTTCGACCTGCCGCTCTACCGGCAGGGCCGCGAGATAGAGGGCGCCCGACTCACCTTCGAGGACGGCCGTGTCGAGTCGTTCAGCGCGGAGCGAAACGAGGCGGTTCTTGCCTCGATTCTCGACACAGACGAGGGGGCGCGCTACCTCGGCGAGCTCGGGATCGGCATGAACCGCCAGATCAACCGGTTCAGCTACAACATGCTGTTCGACGAGAAGATGGGCGACACGGTCCACATGGCCGTCGGGTCGGCCTACCCCGAGACGGTCGGGGCCGAGAACGCAGTCAACGAGTCCGCCGAGCACGTCGACA
>CAKZPG010000023.1 GCA_937138675.1 uncultured archaeon
GCCTGTGGAGACTGCACTCCCTGTGGCGGACGAGACTTCGCAGTCACCCCCGCTAAAAAAGTGCGTTAGAGGAGCAGGAAGCCCCACCCTCAGCGAGGCCGACAGGCCGAGCAGGGTGGAGTAGTTCACTACCGCATCGATGCCAGCCGACCGGTCAAACCGTCGTCGTCGTCGGACTGACCAGCTACACACCCTTCGTCATCGCCGGATCGCACACCGGCGGGCTCCAATGTCTCGCCTCTCCTTCGCGGGGCTGTGGGCACGTCCCGGCAGTCTCTGCGGTTCTACCCGTCGCGCTGTGTTCGCTCTGACCTGCGTCGGCGACGTGAATGGGGGGTGGACCGACCGGCGCTGGCCCCTGCCAGTTGGCGCGAAGGAGTAGGGTCATGTCGCCTCGGCCGGAAGTGAACAGCGTGGCACGGCTCCGCGATACGGCACTCTTTATTCTACTCGCACTTCTCTGGGGCGGCGGGTTTCCGGCGACCGAGGTGGGACTCACCGCGGTTACACCGCTGGCACTGGCGGCGCTTCGCTACTACGTCGGTGCCGCGGTACTACTCGTGGGGCTGACCGCCGTCCGCGGGCGTGGCGTCCTGCCGACGGGCGCGGGCGACCGCATCGCGGTTCTTGCCGGCGGCGTCTTTCTGATGGGCGGTAACGGACTGCTTTTTCTCGGCCAGCAGTCCGTCACCGGCGGAGTCGCAAGCATCCTCTTTGGCCTCATACCCGTTCTGACCGCCGTCGGTGGCACACTCATCCTCACGGATGCTCGACCCGACGCCGTCGAACTCCTGGGTGTCGGCCTCGGTATCGCTGGAGTGGCGCTCGTGGCCAATCCGGGAAGCGTCGGCGCGACGCCGCGCGGGGTGGCGCTCGTGATCGCGGCCGTCGTCGCCGTGTCTGCGGGGAACGTTCTTGTCGAGCGGGCCGCCCCAGAGAGCGATGGCGTGGTTGTCGCCGCGTGGTCGATGCTCCTCGGTGGCATTGTCGTCCACACGTTTGCCCGGGCGACGGGCGAGACACTCCTCGTCGTCGTTGACGCTTCGCCTGCAGCGCTCGGCGCCCTACTCTTTCTCGGTGTTGTCGCGAGTGCCGTCGCCTACACCGTCTACTTCGGGCTCATCCGGCGCATCGGCGCATTCCGGGTGAGTCTCGTCTCCTACCTGGTTCCCGTCGTGGCGACCGTCGTCGGCGTCATCGCGCTCTCGGAACCGGTTGGCCCGGCCGCGGTCACCGGGTTCCTGTTGGTCGCCGGTGGGTTCGTCTTTGTCCAACGAACGGCGATCCAACGCGTTGTGACCTCTTCACTGTCGTGACAGGGCGTCCAACGAGCCAAATCCTGCTGCATTGGGAACGTACGGTCACACACCGGTGAGGTGCTGACGGGGCAACACCGCCGGTGCTGCTAAGCTGCAGTGGGATCGTGGTTCTGACCAGTTGACTCAGAGTTAGCTGGTGGTTCGTCGGTTAGTATCGACTACGGCCACCGAACAGCTAATTCTACACAGAAGCAAGGCGAGTGCCTCGGGGCTTGACCCCGAGGTAGTTTATTATGCGGTGATTTGCGATCATCATCAATGACGGATCTTTTTCACCTAATCAAGATAGCCGCTTCGCGGCCTCTTTCTCGATAAGCGGCGCCGCGTTATCCGCGGGCAGGTCAACGACGTCCTCCGCCTCCAGGTTGTAGCTCCGGTCGTCGACGCCGTATATCTCGCCGACGTCCGCGGTGATGCGAACGGTTGTCCGCTTGTCCGAGTCCGGCGTGTCACCATCGTCGCCAGACGAACAGCTCTGATCGGGCGAGGTCTGTCTCGACGCCGCCTTGTCGGGGACCGCATGTGTCGGGGGCGCCTCCTCCGTGGCCCCATCGTCAGCGCTGTCGGCGGATGGGTCCGGAGGGTCTGTCGATGGCTTCGGCGTAGTCGTCTCGCCCGAGCGTCTCTCCCCGTTGGCACTCATCGCGTCGGCAAGCATCCCGGCCGGGTCGTCGCGGTCTGGCGGCGCCCGCCCGCTGTTGACACTGCTCTCGCCGCGTTTACGGGGCGGTTCGTCTGCTGACGGCTCTGTCTCGTTCGTCGCCTCGCTCGTACTCTTGGATTTATTTTTGCCCTCGCCCTCGCCAGCGAGGGTATCGAGAACGCGCCCGCGGTTCTGCTTGATGCGCGCCACGAGGTCGTCGAAGAGCGCGCGCTCTTCCTCGGTGAGACCGTCGCGCTCGTGTGGCATGTCCGCGGCAGCGAAGGAGGCGTGCTTCACAACTTTACCGACCCGGCGCTCATAGAGTGACTCAACCACCGACTCGGCAGTCTGGAGTTCGTCGGTCAGGCGGCGGACCTCTGGGTCGCCGTAGGGGTCCGTAGCCTGCGTTGCGGCCTCTTCGCGAGCCGTCTTTAGTTCCCGAAGGTACTCTGCCACGTCGCCGTAGAACGACTGCGGAAGCGGCTGGAGGCTATCCTGCTGTCGCTCGCGGCGCCGGTGTTCGCGCAGGTTCTCCAGGTTCACGTCTCTCTCACCTTCCGTGCCCGCTCGCGCGCCATCAGAAAGACGCCAACAGGCTCGGGCACCACATGTTCTCCATCGGTCGGCCTAAAGCTACCGCCGTTGAAACTTACCGGCGCCTCGCTCGGCTCCGTCACCTCGATTCGGACCTGCTGGCCGGTGAAGCGCTCGGGGACCGCGTCGATGAGCGGGTCGAACGCCGCCACATCCTCGCTGTCGAGGCGCCGGACAGCGAGACCCGTCCCGCCGTGGAGGCTGCCCGGAAGCCGAATAAGACGATTGACGTCCGTCGTTACCGGCTCGTCGACCGCCGAGCCATTCTCCGCGACGACACGCTCGGCCAGCTGTTCGACGAGGATGCGCACGCCCGGCCCGCCGGCCTCGAGATTGCCGCGCTCGACGGCTTCGGGGGTCTCTCGGAACGCGGTCAAGAGCGTCTCGGCCCGTCCGGTGCCGATACGGTCGTACTCACGGAGGCGAGCGAGGGCTGCCTTCTCCTCCATCTCTCGAAGGTCGGCCGCCAACGCAATCAGTCGCTCGTGGACGCGCCGACCCCACCCACCGTCGGTTCGAAGGACTCGCCGGGTGGTCCCGTGGTCAACCGTCGTGGTGACGAGACCCTCGGTGTCGAGGTCGGCCCCGCGCACGTAGTCGACAACTTCGCGGCGGGCGGCCGCGTCGATGTCACGTACCGACGGGTCGCGGACGTGGACGTGATACCCCCGACTTCCGGAGAAGACAACCTGTGTCTCGAAGTCAAAGTCGCGGTGGAGGATGTTAACGAGATTTAAGAGCGCGCCTTTGCAGGCGCGAAGCATCTCCTCGTAGCTCGTCCTCTCGGGGTCGATAGAGGGGAGGTGGTCAGCGTCTAAGTCGAAGACGAGGTCGGCGCTCTGCCAGCCTTTCTCGTCCATCCCGCGGGTCGCTGGATCTTCGTAGCGCGCGGCCGAGAAGTAGACGTGGCGAGGAGACTCGCCGGCGAGAAAGGCGTCGAGTTCGCCCAGTTCGAGTAGTGACTGGTGGCGCACCATCGTCGTCCCGCCGTCGGTGAAGGGGATATGCCCCCACTCGCGCGCGTCGGCGGCAGGCGGTAGGGAGAGCGTCGCGCTCCGGTAGTAATCGCCGAAGCGGCCCTGCAGGTACTCACGTGTGCGCCGGTCCATAGACGAGAACTGAAGCCGAGGAAGGCGTTTAGTCGTTTCGCGTCGGCTCGATCCGTATCTCGTGAGCCTCGATATCTTCTAGCGCAGCGACCCGCCCCCCGACGGTGACGGGGCCGTCATCGCCCACAACGGTGAACGATGCCACCTCCTCGTTTGGGTCGAACTCCACCGCAGTCACCGGGCCTGCGACGACGACCGGGGTGCCAGTCTCGACCGACCGACCCTCGACGCGGGCCCGGAGTTCGCCGTCCACCTCCGCGAGGGCTTTGACCGCCCGACGAATCGATGCGTAGGTGCGGGGGAACCCGGTCGGTGGGTGGCCGGACGTGAGCGGTTCGGTTGTCGTCCACAGCACGGTCCCAAAAAAGCCGGAGACGAGAAAGCCCAGCGCCGAGCGGTTGAATATCACGCCGTAGCGGTCCGGTTCCTCGCGCAAGGCGTCTTGAGTCGTGTAGACGGAGTAGGCGCCGTCGGCGACGGCAATGACCGGTGTCGTGATGCCGCGGCGGGCGCGGGCGGTCGTCGCGACGGCGTCGTAATCGAACGTCTCCGGGGCGGGCGCGCGGGCGGCTGGGGTGACGATCAATTCGACGCTCACCCCACGTTCAACGGCGCGTGTCAGCGGGTCGCGAAAGCGCCGGAGGAGGTCGGGCGTGAGCGAGACTAACAGCTCGTAGTCGGCGCTCGAGACGACCTCCTCTATGTGCCGGAGGATCGTCGCGCGGGATTTCACGAGCGACACCGCCTCCGTGTCGCGAGCGGGTGCGGTGTAGCGTGTCGACAGAGAGGTGACCAGGTCAACGAGCGAGTCCTCGATGTCGCCAAACGCCTCCTCAGGGTCGACGGCGACGACCTTCATCGGCCGAGACTCCCGGAGTTCGACGAGATCACGATCTGCGAGACTCCGGGCAGTGTCGTACACCCGGGGCTGGGGAACGCCCGTCGACTCCGCTACCTCGCTGGCCGTCAGTTCACCGTGTTCGAGGACCGTGAGATACACCTCTATCTCGTACTCGCCCAGCGTCAGCCGCTCGCCGACGCGTTCGAGCGTGTGCTGGAGATCGTTTGGCATGTCTGTCCATCGCGGTCGGCGGCGGTATGGAACTACCGACTCGAACGGTGGACTTACACAGGCGCGCGGACACATTCGGACGACCCGATGTCAGCTACCGTGGCGCTGGCCGGCCGCACGGCTGGCGTCGTTGCCCAGTCTGCGGGGGGAGTCCTTTCCGAGAGGACCGTCGACACCCTGTGGGCGGTCCTCAGGAGCGACCCCGTGCGGGTCGCGGCCGCAGTTGCCATCCTCGTCGCCGGCGTCGTCATTTCGAAGTACGTCGTCCGGCTGTTCGCGCGGCCAGTCGCCCGTCGGTTCGACCGTGAGAGCGTCACATACACGATCCTGCGGCTAACCCGGCTTGGAGTGATCGCTATCGCAGCCGGCGCAGCCGCGAACGTCGTCGGCTTCGGCGCAAGCGACGTTCTCCTGTCGGTCACCGTCTTCTCGGCCATCCTTGGTATCGTCCTCGCACCTATCGTCGGCAACCTGATCTCTGGCGTGTTCGTCCTCGCCGACCGACCCTACGAGATCGGCGATATGGTCGAACTCGGTGAGGGAACCCAGGGGTTCGTTGAGGACCTCACCATCCGGTACACAAAGATCCTCACCCTCGAGAATACCTCGCTGGTCATTCCAAACTCGACAATCCGTGAGCAGCAGGTGACGAACTACTCTGCCGAGGACGAACGCGTCCGTCTCAAGCTCGCGATTCAGGTCACCTACGAGGGTGACCTCAACACCGCTCGGCGACTCCTTGAGCGAGCCGCTCGGGACTGTGAGATGGTTATCGAGGGCGGCCCCGACGTACGTATCGGCGCTGCGCGCTACCCGGCCGCTCCGACGGCCTACATAGACGAGTTCGCCGGCAGCGGCGTGTTAATCACCCTGTGGTACTGGGTAGAACAGCCGTACAAGCTCTTGACCGCTCGGTCGAGGGTCCAGAGTCGGTTCTGGGAGCTGTTGAACGAGAAAGAGCCGGACGTCGAGATCGCGTACCCCCACCAGCAACTCAGAGTCGACAAGAACGACCCGCTTTATATACGCACGACCGGCGCGGGAAACGGCGAAGCGGTGGTGGGCTCAGGAGATGAACCAGACTTGGACCGAGGCTCAGAGCCGGGGGCGAACAGCGGTGCAAACACCGATGGTGGTGTCGACTCTTCTTAGCTGTTCAGACGGTCACGACCTCGCAGTCGAGTTCCCGCCGCAGCGCCCCCTCGAGGTCCGGCCCGTCGAACACGCGGTTCACCATCCGTCGCCACCGGCCGGCCTGCTTCGAGCCGATGACCACAGCGTCGGCGCCAGCAGCGGCCACCTCCTCCAAGATGGCCTCCTCAACAAGGAATCCTCGCCGGACGACATAGCGGGCCTTCGGCAGTCGCCCGTACGACTGCTCAACCGCAGCCTTCAGCTCCCGACGGGTGACGTCCCCCTTGTTTTGATACAGCGTCACGTGAAGTACGGTGAGCGTTGCGTCTCGCGCCTGAGCTACCTCGATCGCGCGCTCCAGCGTTGCCCGGGAGTGTCGAGTCAGCGGAAAGCGGACGGGAACGACGACGAGAGAGTCGTTCACTGTTTGACCACCGTCTGCCCTGTCACATGGACACGCCCGTCGGTCCGCGCCTCAACACCATGATCGGTAGCGTAGCGTACGAGCGCCTCGTACTGGACCGGTCCCTCGCGCTCGCGGTCTTGGGGCCCGAACGCTGGGAACTCCTGGTTAGTCCGGAGTAGGAAGTCGGGAAGGGCCACCTCGTAAGTCGCACCGGGATCGACCGGGGTGGCGCCGACTTGAAGGCTTCGAACCGCGCCCGCTGCCGCATCATAACTCAGGCGAGCGCCGGCGAGATGAGCGTGCCACCAGTCTGGTTCGCCAAAGCCTAGTGACTCGCCATGGGCCGTGGAGAGCGCCTCTGTGAGGCGTTCTCCGGTCACCGCGGCGACCGTCAGTGGCTCCTCAAACGGGACGAGACCAACGAGATCCGCGCGCGTCACGGCGCCAGAAAGCGGGTCGCCCGAGCGGAGGCCGCCTGAGTTCACAAGACCCACGTCGGCGTCGCCCACAACGCGAAACGCTTCGGCAACGAAGTTTCCGACCCGACACTCCCCACCGAAGGTAGTCGCGTCGTCACGCGGCATCGGTGTACCGACGCTCGCGATCGGTTCGTCAAGGCCGGCCGCGTCCGCGCGGCCCCGAAACTGGTCGGCCACGGTCGTCGTCGGGGCGTCGCCGACCTCGTGGAGTCGGGCCGTTCCCGCCGCGAGGTCCACCTCCCCGACCACACGCCCGCCAGCACCCGGGCGTGTCAGCAAGGTGCCCGCAACCTCCTCGGCCCGCTGGCTGTGGACGTGCCCGCCGAGAATCGCGTCGACATCTGTCGCGTGCGCGAGAGCTTCGTCACCCGCACCGAGATGTGAGAGCACGACCACGTGTGTCGCTCCCCCATCGCGCAGGTCCGCGGCGACCCGTCGTGTCGCATCGATGGGGTCGGTGAACGTGAGCCCGGCCGCCTTCGGGTTCATCGCCGCGGTGTCTGGGTCTGTAAGTCCGAGAAAGCCGACGCGCGCGCCATCCACCTCGCACAGACGCGACGACTGGACCCCGACGTCGGCGCCGAACCGCGCGCCGTCGCGCCGGACGTTCGCGGAGAGCCACGTCGGCGCCGACGCACGGACGAGCGAGCGCGTCCGCTTGACGCCGAAGTCGAAGTCGTGGTTGCCGAATGTCTCTACTGCGGTGCCGGCGGCCTCAAACAGGTCGAGTGCCTGTCGGCCTCGTTCGATAAGTGCGAGTACGCCTGGCGCGAGATCGTCGCCCGTCCCACAGACGACGGCGTCCGGCCCATCAAGTGCACGCAGACGGCCGACGAGACGCCCGACTCGATCCGGGTCGTCGTACACGTGTTCAAGATCAGAATGGTGGAGGAGCCGAACCATCTGTTCAGTCGGTTTGCGGGACGCCCAGATATGAGTCTGCGCCTTCGCGGTCAGGTCTCCGTGTCACTTACCTGAAACGCGACGGTGACCTCGGCCTGGAACTCGCGAGTCTCCGCCGTTGCTATCTCGACGCCGAGTTCCTCAACTTCGACCCAATGGACGTTCTCCAGCGTCTCCTGGGCGCGGTCGATTGCATTGTCTGTCGCGTCGTCGAAGCTCTCGGTACTCCGGCCGATCAAGGTGACCTTCTTGTAGACCACGTGACTCAAAACACCGGGCAAAACCCTGAAAGTTCGGGGAAAGGTCTGCAAGTTAACCAGTCATAAGATCGTCAGAATGTCGTACTCGTCAAAGCCGTCTATGCCGACGACTGCCCAGTCACAGTCGAAGACTAGCGACCTGAGGCGGTCGTACAGGTCACTCGCGGCCGGCCGCGAGGTCACGTGAAGTACCTCGGGGACAAGCCCCGGGGCTTCGCCGTTTTGTCCGTGCCGTCCA
>CAKZPG010000024.1 GCA_937138675.1 uncultured archaeon
TCAGCCGTGAGCGAGTAGGGTAGGGTAGTTCACCGTCGGACGAACGCCAGCAGTTCCTTACGGAACGCGTCGGAGTCAAACAGAGCCGCCAGCGCATCGCGGGTCGACTCGTCCGGCACTGTTCGCACATTTCGTGGGTAAGCGCCGCCTGCGAGTTTGAAGCTCCGCTCGTGTGACCGCTCTGGCCGAACCCCGAGCCAACCCTCGGCGTCGACAACAACACCCTCAACAGTCACCCGAGCCACATATCGTGTCGCTACCACCTCCCCGAGCGACCGCTCACCCGCCCGCTCAACCGCCTCGAACCCCCGCCGCCCAAGACGGTCTGCAAACCCGTTCCGAGCTCGGTCGGTCACGAGGCGTCGGAGCGCGCGCGACCCCGAGGACCCGGGCACGTCGACGCGACTCGCGAACGCGAACCGCCATGGTCGGTCGATGCCCGTACGCTCCGCGACGCTCGCGCGCAGGTCGCGGTCCTCGAACAGGATAGTCGCGGCCGTCACCTTGACTGGGCCAAGGTCGAATACGGCCTCGCTCGTCGACTCGGTCCGACTCCATTCCGGGCCGGGCGGGTCGGCGTCGGGCGGGTCAGTCATCTTACCGTCCGTGTGAGATCGAACAGTGTGTCTCGGGAGTCGCTCGGATCGTGGTCGAGGTCCTCGATACGCTCCTCTGGGTAGCCTCCGCCGGCGAGGCGAAACTCCCTGTTGGTCGTCCAAATCCCAATGTATCCTGCGGCGCCGACTGTCTCCTCACCGGCTTGGCCGCGTCCGCGATACCTCATCACGCGGACCCGGTCACCTGCTTCGGTCCGCAGGCGCTCCGACCGAGTGCGCTGGAGGTTCCGGACGCCACGCTCGCGAATATCCTCTGCGAAGCTCCGTCGGGCCTCATGGGCTGCGGTCAGGCGCATCGACGCGGTCCCGACGACGGGCGCGAGCGGCGGGTCGGAATCAAGGGCGGAGTCAAAAAAGAAGCGGAGCGGATCTGCCGGACCGTCGACCGTGTGGATCCGCTCGTGGAAGGCGTCGTCGGCGTACAGTCGTGTGTGTTTGCGTATCATCGCAGTCGGCAGTTCGACCCGCGTCCGGTGTTGCGTCTCGGCCGGCTCAGGCCCCGCGGCTCGGCGCAGGCGTCCGGAACCGTGGGGAGCCGGTCGTCATTGCTAATGGTCGTCCTCTCGCCACTTCTTGCCGCACTCGACACAGGTGAAAAAGCGAGTCTCAGACTCGTCGGCCGCGCGGATCTGTTTCATTTCGTAGCGCGCCCGATCCGACTCACAGTCCGGCTCCGGACATCGGGCGCGCGTCGTCGGCCCGATATCCTCGTCCTCGACGTCGGACATATCGACCGGCCCGTCGCTTGTCTGGCCCTGTGTGGTCGTCATCTCTGCCTCGCTATCATGGTTGCGCGGCTGCTCGTGACCCGCCGCACACTGCCAAACGTCCCCCTCTAGTTTCATCATCGCGCCGCACTCGTCACAGAACTCCATGGTGTCGGCTTGAGAGCGGTCTCGGACATAAGCCCGTGGGATCAGTCAGAGGCTCGTGTTCAGACACGCGTCACACAGATAGCGCCGGTAGACAACACAACGGTCAAAGGGTCCCCAACCCTCGCACGACTGAATGGGTGTTTTAAACACCGACCGCCGGGTAATCGCACTTGCGATGGCCCGGATGGCCGACGCGCTCGGGAACTCGTTTCTGATCATCGTTCTCCCCGGTTTCATCGCGAGCGGTCAGATTGAGGTTGAGGAGCTGGTCGGAACGACGCTTCCGATCGTCGGCGAGGTGACGGTCCCCTTACTCATCGGTCTCGTTCTCTCCCTGTTCGGCCTACTGAACAGCTTCGGTCAGCCGTTCACCGGCCGGCTCTCGGACCGGAGCGGCCGGCGAAAGCTGTTCATTCTCGTCGGTCTTGTTGTGTTCGGCGTCTCCAGCGCGTTCTACCCATTTGTCAGCTCCTACGAGGCGGTGCTGGCGATTCGGGCGCTTCAGGGGCTCGGCGCCGCGTTCACCATTCCCGGAACCATCGCGCTGGTCAACGAGTACTCGCAGGCAGATACCGAGCGCGGAGGCAACTTTGGGGTGTTCAATACGTTTCGACTGGCTGGCTTCGGCTTCGGGCCGATAGTCGCAGGACTACTCGTCACCGGCGGTGTGGGCGCCGTTGGGGTGGAGGGCGGCGGTAAGGCGCCGACGGTCGTCGCCGAGTACGTCATGCCGGCGTTTCTCGGCGGCGTAGTCGTCTCTGGTTACACCGCTGCGTTCGCCGTTGCCGTCGTCGGGGCTGCGGTGAGCTTTGGGCTTGTCTCTGCCTTCGTTAACGACCCAGAGGAGTCCGGCGCCGAGGCCGGCGCCGACCTCTCTATCGCTGTACGCGACGCCTCGGGCGAATCGTACTTCGACCCCATTTTTATCCTCGGTGTCGCTACATTCTTTATGGCGGCAGGTATCGCCGTCTTTGCTACTCTCCAGGAGGATATCAACGCCGCCCTCGGGCAGGGGTCGTTCCTCTTCTCCATTCAGTTCGCCGCCGTTGTCATCGCGAACGTAGTCTTTCAGGTACCCATGGGGAGCGCGAGCGACACATACGGCCGGCGGCCGTTCATCGTCGGTGGGTTCGGCCTGCTCGTCCCCTCCCTGCTCTTTCAGGCGTATCTCGTCACCCCGGGTGCGGTTGCGTCGCCACTTCTGATGATCGTCGGACGTCTGATTCAGGGTATCGCTGTCGCGATGGTCTTCGCGCCATCACTCGCGCTGGCCGGTGACCTCGCGCGAATGGGCGATTCGGGGACGAAGCTCTCTGTTTTGACGATGGCATTCGGACTGGGTGTCGCGGCTGGCCCGACAGCAGCGGGCTTTCTGGTCCGGTACGGCCTCCCGACGCCGTTCGCCTTCGCCGGTGCGCTCGGGGCCGTAGCGCTCGTCCTCGTCTACTCACAGGTATCTGATACGGTCGGCGCGCAACCGGGCGAGGCGGCGCCAACGACGGACTAATTACTCGAACTCGGGATCACGGTCCTCGGTGAACGCCGCCATCCCCTCGCGCTGGTCGTGCGTCCCAAACAAGCCAGCAAACGTCCGGCGTTCGTAGGCCAGCCCCGAGGTGAGGCTGGATTCGTGTGTCGCGTTGAGCGCGTCCTTCGCAGCCTTCAGCGCGTGCTGGGGTTTCGCGGCGAGCTGTGCCGCCATTTCTCTCACGCGCTCGTCAAGTTCGTCGTGGGCGACAATCTCGCCGATAAGGCCGTACTCGTGGGCATCGCTCGCGTCGACGCGTTCGCTGAAGAATATCATCCGGCGCGCGAGTTCGTCGCCGACAAGGCGTGGCAGTCGCTGGGTGCCGCCCCACCCCGGGATGATTCCGAGGTTCACCTCTGTCTGTCCGACCAGTGCGCGCTCGCTCGCCACCCGGAGGTCACAGGCGAGCGCGAGTTCACAGCCACCGCCAAAGGCGTAGCCGTTCACCGCAGCGACGACAGGGGCGGGAAACTCCTCGATCTGCCGGCAGAGGCGGTGGCCCATCTCGGCGTACGCCAGTGCCTCCGGTGTACTCATTTCACTCATGTGCACAATGTCGGCACCGGCGACGAACGCCTTCTCGCCCGCACCGGTCAGCACGACCGCACGGGCGCCAGCATCCTCGGCAGCCGAGAAAGCGTCCGCGAGCGAGCCGAGTGTCTCGACATTCAGGGCGTTCAGGCTGTCGGGCCGGTTGACCGCGATCCGCGCCACATCGCCCCCTGTCTCGACCGATACCGTCTCCGCGTCGAACGCAAGATCCATCGACGGCCACCTCACGGCGACCTGGCCTAAGCCTTCCCCACGGATCGCAACCCGAAAGAGCGGGTCGCTCCTATCGGAAGCCGTGATCGACCTCTCGCCCGAGGAGCGGGACCGGCTCGCGGACGTAGTCCGCCTCCAGCCGACGAAGAACGCGGACCTCACGGACCAGTGGGGGTTAGAGAGCGGCAGTGAGGTTCACCAGTATCTCGAGGGCCACCTCTCGGAGTACTACTACCGCGACGAGGACAGCTATATCCGGGCGACGCCGGCGGCAGCCGAACTCACCGGGGTCGACCCCGGTATCGTCGACAACGAGAACGGTGACCCAGACGTCGTCCGAGTGTCGTCGCTCGGCGCCCGCGTGTTGGACGTCATCGCCGGTCCCGACGAGCGGTCCGAGAGCGTTGTGAGCGTCCTCCAGAAGCTCCGGTCGACATCGGATTGCGACCCCGAGGCCGAGCGGCTCCGGCGAGAACTGCAGTCGCTCAAGCGCACCGGACTGGTCGAAATAGAGCGCCGCACCGTCCCGACGTTCCGGCGAGCCCCGGCCAACGAGAGTATCACCGTCGAAGAGCAGGCGACCGAGGAGGAGGCGAGCGAGACGGACGTGAACGACGAAGACACCGGGGAGAAGACGGTGGGCTACGAAGGGAATGCGGGCGATCCGGGAGATATTCTCGATACGATCGACGCGGAGTTTGAGGAGTCTTAGTCTCAGTCGCGATCTCGAGCTCGCGCCCGCCGCCGTTCTAACACCGCGCGACACGCCGCGCCCGGCCCCCCCTCGATTGGCCACCCACCCGTGCGCCATGCCGGTGGCTCCGGCTCGAACGCATCGCAGGACCACGCGCACTCGGCTTGCGTCTGGTTACGCCCCTTCGCCGCACAGTATGGGACGATGGCGTCGCCGCGCCGACGCAGCTCGTAGTGTCGACAGTCTGGACGGGTCGTCTCGACGTGGTCGCGAAACCCCCGTCCGTACACCCGCTCTGCGACGACCAGTCGCCGCTTCAGGTCTGCCGAGTCCGGGGTGAGTCGTCCCGGATGCCACGCGACCTCGGCGGTCGCGACCCCGTCTTCGTCTGCCGAGACAGCGAGAATCCCCGCCTTGTCGGGGATGTCACGCAGGAGCGCGGGCTCCACTCGGTCCCCGGTCGCGCCTGTCGCGAGCCACGTCTCGTCGGCCAGCGCGCGTTCGACGTCGTATTCGAGTTGTTCGCCGAGGCGGCGAGCGGCGCTCCGGTCGAGGTCTGGCTTGTTCTCCACCGCAACTATACGGTTCACCCAGTTCGGATAAGGCGTAATCTGGCGTATCTCGACTCGGTTCCTTCGCTTCCGGCGGTCGACGATTCCACGGGCGGCCCCACGGTCGATAGCCTCGCGGACGTACCGCCACGGAAACCCCGGGTCAGGGATCGCGTCGCGGTACCACGCCCACTCCGATGGTGCATGGCGAACGATCCGTAGAAGATCTCGGTCGAGCTCCTCGGCGCCGAACCGGGCGCGTGCTGCGAGCCCTTTTGGGTCGGCCACCACCACCACTGTATCCCACCGACGATCGCGGGTCCCGACCTGTCGGCCGACGACGGGTACGCCGTCACCACTTGGCCACGACAGTTCGGCCCAGCGACAGACCAGAAGTTCGAAGATAAACTCCGGCAACTCCCGAAGGTCGGTGCAGTCCACAGTAACTTCGGCTGGTGGTGTCAGATAAATCGCTCGGGGTCACCTGAACACCCTTGCCACGGTGGCGGCGACCCCCCGACGCTCGCCAACTGGCGTTGTCGGCAGCCACGCAGTGGCAGCGTTCTCACCGGTCGGCCTCAACAGAACGCGGTGCTGGAGGGGACCGACCGTGTCGCAGAACGCCAGCCGGTTTGCTCTCCCCGGCTAAACGACGTAGCGTCTGCCCTCCTCGTCCTCGGGGTCGACCATGAGATCGTCAAGGTATGTGTGTGCGCGCTCGAATATCTCACGCGGCCCGTCCTGCGTGATGGTGTTCAGCGCCTGCTCGTAGTCCCGCCACTGCATGTCGCGGTGTTCCGACGACAGTTCAGCGCTGGCCTCGAACGACCGCGCGATGAACAGGTGGACCGTCTTGTAGATCGTCTGCCCGCCCGCTTCGAACACGTAGTCGTACTCCTCGCGGAACCCGTCGATTAGTCTGAAATCCTCTATACCTGCCTCCTCTGTTACCTCGCGGATCGCCGTCTGCTGAAGCTCCTCCTCCCCCTCTACGCCGCCCTTCGGGAACTCCCAGTCCCCAGGCCGGCTCTTGAGGAGCAGGTACTCCCGGCGACCCCGGGTATCCCTGAAGAGGATTGCCCCGGCGCTCGTCGCCTCAACCGTCATCTACACCTCATATACGGGCCTGGGTTATCAGAATGTCGCCCTGCAGGCTGTGTGAATGGAATGGTTTTTCCACCGGCGCGAGAGTATTCAGATATGACCTTCGTGACGAAGCTTTGGTTTCGGAGCGGAGACCAACCGGCGCTTGACGAGGTTGTCGACGACCTGAAGCGGCTGCTGGAGCGCAAAGGTGTCGAGTGTAAGGGTCCTCACTCCGACCCGCCGACGGGCTACACCGTCCCACAGCACAGTGACTTAGCCGCGGGTGACGGACAGTACGACGCGTGGCGGTACACAGTGTACTCTCGCCGGATGGAGATCCACGGAAGTGACCGCATCGCCCGCGAAGTCGGCCTCATGGAGTTTCCCGAGTCGGTGCGAATCGAGATAGAGGTTGAGCAACGAACCCCTATCGGCTCGTGACATTCACCTCGCGGTGAGCGACAAGGCCCCCCGCAGGGCGGGCTACACGTGCTGGGTGACGACCTGTCGGCGTGACAGGTGGGTGTGGTCACACCGCCGGCAGTTCTCTCTTGGCAAGGGACCCGGCGGTATCTTCGGTCGAGACACCACCGCGGTTCGTGAGGCTGTTTCGAACGGTCTGGATCCCGGAGTCCCGATACTGTGCAGGTGGGCGGAGTGTGACCGCCTCGGCGCGCGTACTGCTACGATCCGATGTGACCCCCCGTACTACCGCTGAACGAGGCGTATGTCAGCGTTGTCGGAGCCACACCTGCCGGAACCGACCGGAGTCTGTCCGTACGGAGATTTGCATCTGGGGCACGATGGTGGTAAAACGCGTCCTGGGTCTGTTCCTGGCGACGCCGCTTTGTGCCTCGCCGCCGACAACATTCCATGTCAGTCGACCCTGAGGCCCTGACGGCCCTGCGGCGCGACCTCCACCAGCATCCCGAACCCGCGTGGCGGGAGTTCTACACGACTGCTCGGCTCGTCGACGAGTTGGAACGACGCTCAGTCGACGCACTCTACGTCGGGAGCGAGATACTGGGGGGCGAGCGGACGGGCGTCCCCGACGAGGCGGAACTTACCGAGTGGCGCGAGCGTGCGCTTGCGGCCGGCGCACGAGAGGACGTCGTCGATCGTCTCAGCGGCGGCCAGACAGGGCTGGTTGCAGTGCTTGAACGCGGCGACGGTCCGGTCGTCGGCGTCCGCGTTGACATCGACGGCCTGCCCGTCATGGAGGCGACTGACGTCGACCACCTCCCGGCACGGGAAGGTTTTCGCTCTGAGAATGAGGGGTACATGCACGCCTGCGGGCACGACGCTCATGCAAGCATCGGTGTCGGAGTAATAGACGCGGTCCTCGACTCAGCGTTCATGGGCACGCTCAAGGTTATTTTCCAACCAGCCGAGGAGGTGGTCGGCGGCGGCGGTCCGGTGGCCGAGAGCGGCCATCTTGATGACGTTGATGACCTCCTCGCTGTTCACGTCGGCCTTGACCACCCGGCAGGTGAGGTGGTGGCCGGTGTTGGAGGTTTTCTCGCGGTTCAAGACTTCCAAGTCGAGTTCTTCGGTGAGTCGGCCCACGCCGGTGGCAATCCAGAGCGGGGTCGTCACGCAATCGGAGCGATGGCGACGGCGGTGACGAACCTCCACAGCATCCCTCGTCACGGTGACGGCGCGACCCGCATCAACGTTGGGCGTGCGGAGGGCGGAACGGCGAACAACGTGATTCCTGAGTACGCCCAGATCGACGCAGAGGCGCGCGGCGAGACGACCGAGTTGATGGAGTACGTCGACGCCCATGCGGAGCGGGTCGTCCGCGCCGCAGCGGAGATGTACGATTGCGAGGTTGGTATCACACGCGGGTCACGCGCCCCGAGCGCCGAGAGCGACACAGCTCTCACTGCCCTCGTCGCGGACGCTGCGCGCGAGGTTACGGGCGTGACGAACGTCCTCGACACCGACGACCTTGGGGGGAGCGAAGACGCCACCTATCTGATGCGCCACGTCCAGGAGCAAGGCGGGCAGGCAGCGTACGTCGTCGTTGGGACGGATCACCCTGGCGGCCACCACACCCCGCGGTTCGACGTCTGTGAGGAGGCGATTCCGACCGCCGTGGAAGTACTGCGACGCTCTGTGCTGGCCGTTGAGGCCGGCCGCTAGCCCAACCCATTGATTATCGAGAAGTATACGATCTCGACGTGAGTGTAGCTGTCGTCGGCGCAGCCCCGATGATCGTCGGCCTGGACGTTCTCCCTGGCTCCAGATTTGTCCGGATTGTCGTCGTTGTGGTTCTCCTCGTTTTCATCGCCGTCGAAGTGCCGGCCCTCGCTGCTTGCTGCGGTCCTCATCTGGCGGACGCCACTCGCGTCGAAGACCAACCGCTCGAATCTTGACGCTGAGTCGGGCACCCGGATCGGCGTGACCTAGTATTTCGGGTCGGCGCCAACCGCGTCGTACACTTGATTCATCAATTCATCACGCGCAGCCTGCCATCCGCCCAGTGCGCCGGGGCGCCTCGGGTATCGGTCGTACTGGTCGACCAATCTGTCGGATAGACGCCTCGCGCGGTAAAAATTGAGTACTGTCCTCCAGTACTTCAGGCTCTTCATCGTCACCTGTGCCTTGAGCCGCAGTCCGAAGTTAGCCTCGCCGTATAGCGCGTCGGCTATCTTCTCGCCCGGCAGCGCCGCGAGCAGCCCCATCAGATCGTCCACCTCGACGGCGGTCGAGAGGACGTTGTAGACGTCGAGACCGGCGTAGCGCCCGCCGAACTTCTCCATCACTCGCTCGTTGTAGCGCCAGAGGCCCGCCTCGCTCACGTCACCCTCGCCCAGCGCGCGAACGATTTCCTCTGCCGCGAACTGTCCGGCGTAGGCCGCTCCCGCGATGCCGCCGCCGGTGGTCGGGTTGACGTGCCCGGCAGCGTCGCCCACGGCGACGAGGCCTGGCGCGACGGCAGAGTCGTACGGACGACGGGTCGGGAGCGCTGCACCGAGTTTGTCGACGACCTCTGCCTTTCGGAACTCGGGGCGGGTGCGCAGGTCCCGCTTCAGATCCTCGACGAGGTGCATCGGATCCTCGGTCATCTGGAAGCCAAGACCTGCGTTTATTGTCGTCTTGGTGCGCGGGAAATACCAGAGGTAGCCTGCCGCGCGCTCGGTGGGCCTGAACACAAGGGCATCGTCCCACGGCACCGGCTCTTCGACCTCAACTATCTCGCGGTAGGCCGAGCAGAACTGCGAGTAGCTGACGTTCGTGTCGAAGGTCGTGCCAGAGAGGTCTGTAACGTCCTGAAGAACCGAGAGTGCGCCCGCAGCGTCGATAGTCACCTCTGCTTCGTAGGTCACCGGGTCGCCCTTTCGCACCCCCTCGACGCCCACGACAGTCCCGTCGTCAGCCTGTAACACGTCCCCGACGACCGTGTCGTACTGGAACTCTGCGCCCGCGGCCTCGGCGCCGGCGATGATCTGACGGCCGAACTCGTCGCGGTCAATGACGGCTAGTTCGCCGGGAACGGGAATCTCGAGGACTGTGTCTTCGCTCGGGATCTCGAACCGACCGTGGTCGACTCCCGTGTTCGTGAACGCGGTCTGGATCTGCGACTCTGGAATAGCCTCCGGGAACGCGTCGGCGCCTTTCAGCGCGTCGCCGCAGGCGATGTGCCCCGCCTCCGCGGCGCTCTTACGGTCGACAACGACGACGTCGAGGCCTGCGTCGGCGGCGGTGGCGGCGGCGTAACAGCCGGCCGTTCCCGCGCCGACGATGACGACGTCGGGGGCATGCGTGATCACACCTCCAAGTCTCGGGCGCGCGCGCAAAACTCTTTATCTGTGAGTGCATCGCCAGGCCGTTGGTCGGTCCTCCTCTCTGTAGTCTGTGAGACGCAGGTCGGCAAGCTGGTCGCTCACGTCACAGATTTGATTGAGGGGACCGTGCTTGGTGGGTTCGACGTCCCAGAACAGCTCGTGTGTCATCTCGCGGTCTCGAGGTCGATCTCGGAGTCGGGGATGACTTGCCAGGAACACCCGTTTTCATTTTAGGCGCTATCTATTATTTTGGATTACGCTTGGTCTCTGGGCGAGGCGGTGGTCAGAACGATACGACCGATATCGGATTGTCGCTCACTGGGCGTCTCGACCCGGCGAGGGCCGTTGGGAGGTCGATGCGCTCTCGACCGGAGTTTAGCCCGCGCGCTCGACGGCCTCTGTGACGAGCGCCGTGGCGCGGTCGGTGAGTGATCCAATATCTTCGCTCTCGCAGTAGACCCTGATCTTTGGTTCCGTTCCGCTCGGCCGGACGAGAATCCACGACCCGTCAGGTCGGTCCAGCCTAATCCCGTGTTCGAAGGCGGCGTCGGCCTTTGAGAAGGTTTCGGGCAGACACTCGCGCAGGTCCGCCATGACCGCAGCCTTTCGATCGTCCGGGCACCCGACCGAGAGCTTCCGGTACGGGCGCTCCGTGACTGGCTCGGTCAGGGTGTCGAAGCCGGATTCGGCGACCAGCCGCGCAACCACCGCTGCGCTTGCCACCCCGTCTATCCACCCGCCCCAGCCTGGGTGGAGGTGTTTCCACGGCTCGGCCGCGAAGACGACTGTCCCATCGCTTGCGGCGCGCCCCTCGTGGATCGCACCGAGACGCACTCGTTCGACCCGTCCGCCCGCGGCCCCGACTCGCTCGTCGATGCGCGTGGAGGCGTCTGGTGTCGTTACCACCACCGGGTCTGTGGCGTCGCTCTCGCGGACGTAGTACTCGGCGAGAACGGCGAGGATGGTGTTACGGTCGACCAGCTCACCCGCCCCGTCCACCACGACGATCCGGTCTGCGTCGCCGTCGTGTGCAACCCCGAGGTCGGCGTCTTCGTCGGCGGTGAGGAGAGTTTTAAGCGCTGTGAGCGACTCGCGAGTTGGCTTCGACCCCCGGGCGGGAAAATGGCCGTCGACGTTTGCGTCGAGGGTCACAACTGATGCTCCGAGTGAGCGCAAAACCTGCGGGGTGGCGTGCGTGGCGACGCCGTTGCCGCAGTCGACAACGACCCGCAGCCCATCGAGGCTGGCACCGTGGTCCTCGGCGTAGTCAACAACGCTCGCGCAGTAGTTCGCGAGTGTGTGTTCCCGCCCGACCGCACCCCACGCCGCCCAATCAGCTTGCGCTGTCTCGTCGACGCCCGCCGCTACCGCCGCCTCCCTCTCGTGGTCATACTCAACACCATCTGCAAACAGTTTTATTCCATTGTCACTTGGCGGGTTGTGCGATGCTGTGACCATGAGCCCGTGGCGGCCGCGGGAGGCGAATGCGAGGGTCGGCGTTGGCACAACACCGACCCGCTGGACGTCCGCGCCGCCGGCCACGAGCCCTGCGGTCGCCGCCGCGACGAGTCCCTCTCCAGTCGTCCGGCCGTCACGCCCGGCGACGAACGTCGCGCCGTCGGCGGCGCGGGCGGCAGCCCGTCCCACCAGAACCGCCAGCTCTGGCCGCACTCGGTCGACGTCACCGCGGACGCCGGCCGTTCCGAACAACTCCATAGGCATTCGGCCGCAGGCCGGGAACTTAGCTCCCGGCGGTCGGGAACGGTTTGATTCGAAAGTAGGCGTAAGCTCCCTTCCTCAAGCAGCGATCCGAGGGAGGGAGTAGGGAAGGGATACAGCGCAGTCATCGGCTTACGGAGAATCGAAGAGAAAGCCTCGCGCTTCAGCGCGGGGAGGGTGTCAATTGTCGCGACTGGCGGGTTCACGCTCGGCATCATGGTACTGGCGCTCGGCGGGACGAAACTCGTCCGGACGAATCTGCTTTAGTCCGCAGCCGGGGTGTCGAGTTCCCCAAGTGCGCGCTGTACCACCAGCGCCTCTACCACTGCGCGGTCCTCTATCGTTGGGTCGTCACGCGCGCCAAGAACTGCTTCGGCCTCGGCCAGCATCCGTGACTCGACGCACTCTTGATTCGGTTCTTTCGTCGCGTTCGTCAGCGCCTCGTAGTCGTCGCGCAGGTCTAAGGAGGCTCGGGCGGCATTACACCGTGAAAGCGGGTTACCGTCGAGGTCGATCGTCAGGTCGCACACGAAGGCCCAGTCGCTCTCGCAGAAGTGGATCGAGGCCGACCCAACGATGTCGGCGACGGCAATGGGTCCCGAGTTCTGCATCAGTCCGACCGCTCGCGGCGGCACGTCGATGCGCGCGACGGTGTCATCGTCCCCGCAGAGACAGCAGGGCTGTTGTGTCCGTCCGGTGTACACTACGCACCCTCCGATTTCGTCGGTCGCTGGCCGTCTGTCATCATTGGAGGTGAGAGGGCGGCGACGAGCAAAAACGGACCGGAGCGGAACGGAATGGGGTCAGAGCCGTGCGAGCGCGAGCCGACAAACCGGGATGTACGCCACAGCTGCGACCGGCACCTCGAACGATACTTGAGAGCCCCCGCTGACCGGGGCGACGGCGTGACCGGTGGCTGGAATCCGTGCCACCCGCCATGTCCAGCGCCCGCGCCTGCCATTCCAGTCGCGGCTCGTCACCTCAAAGGGTACCCAGACACCGACACCGCTGACACGCACCCGACCAGTCGTACCCGCGTGGACCCGGCGCTCGTCAGACTCGACGGCCGCGACGCTTGGCCCCCACTCAGGCCACGCCGTGGTGTCAACGAGGCGGTCCCACACCTCGGCCGGCCGACGGGTGAACCGTTCGGTCACAACCCACCGTCGGCCACCTGGTGTGCGTTCGAGACTGGTCGTCGCCACGCCCGCTGTAGGGCGACCGGAACGTTGAACCCCACGACGGGCGGCCGGAGTCTCATGAAGGCGACGGCGACGGCACATCCCATCCAGGGCCTCGTGAAGTACCACGGGATGCGGGATCACGACCTCAGGCTCCCGTACCACGACTCGATCAGCATCTCGACCGCCCCGAGTCACACCCGAACAACCGTCGAATTCCAGCCGGACGCGGCCGACGACACCTACGTCGTCGGCGGCGAGAAACTGACTGGCCACCCAGCTGATCGGGTCCGAACGGTCGTCGACCGGGTACGAGAGATAGCCGACCGCGAGACACGCGTCCGGTTGGAGTCGAAGAACTCCTTTCCATCGAACGTCGGCTTTGGGTCCTCCGCGTCCGGATTCGCAGCCGCCGCTGTCGCGACCTGCGAGGCTGCAGGCCTTGACCTCACCCATCCGGAGATGTCGGCCATCGCGCGCCGCGGCTCCGCCTCGGCCGCCCGCGCAGTCACGGGCGGGTTCTCCCAACTTGACGCGGGCCTGAACGACGTCGACTGTCGCTCCCACCGGATCGAAACGGGGCTTGAAGACGAATTGCGAATCGTCTCGGCGCTTGTCCCGGAGTACAAGGAGACTGAGGCGGCTCACCGCGAGGCCGCCGAGAGCCACATGTTTGAGGCACGCCTCGCGCACATTCACGGACAGATAGCGAAGATGCGCGACGCGCTCTATAACGCCGATTTCGCCCGCGCGTTCGAACTCGCCGAGAACGACTCGCTCTCGCTCGCCGCGACGACGATGACCGGCCCCTCGGGGTGGGTCTACTGGCAGCCCCGCACGATCGCGGTATTCAACGCCGTCCGGGCGCTCCGTGGCGAATCGAACGTGCCTGCCTACTTCTCCGTCGACACCGGCGCCTCCGTCTACGTTAACACGACAACCAGCCACGTCGACGAGGTTGAGGCCGCAATCGCGGACTGCGGTGTCGAAACGAGTGTCTGGGAGGTCGGCGGCCCTGCGACCGTCCGCCCGGAGAGCGAGGCGCTCTTCTAACCCAGGGCCATACAAATAATTATGAACGCTCTCGTTCTCGGCGCGGGCTACGCCGGCCTCTCGCTCGCCCGCCGCCTCGAACGTGCCCTCCCTGACGATGTCGCCCTGACAGTCGTCGACGATTCGCCGGACCATCTTGTCCAGCACGAACTCCACCGTCTGATCCGGTATCCTGATCTGAAAGAGTCGATCACCGTCCCGCTCTCCGAGGCGCTCTCGCGCGCTGAGGTCGTGACCGCACACGTCGAGTCTGTCGACCGCGATGCCCAAACTGTGTATCTCGATGACAGGACACTCGACTACGACGTCCTCGCGGTGTGTCTCGGCGCCGAGACCGCGTTCTACGGTCTCCCGGGCGTGACGGAGTACACAACGCCGCTCAAACGCGTGCGCGACGCCGCCGAGATCCGCGCTGACTTTCGCTCGCTCGACGTTGGCGACCGCGCCTTGGTCTGTGGCGCCGGGCTCTCCGGGATCCAAGTCGCGGGCGAACTCGCTGCCCTCGGGGCTGCCGAAGGGGTCGGTGCCGAGGTCCGTCTCATCGATCGAGAGCCGACCGTCGCGCCGTCGTTCCCCGAGCCGTTCGCTGTGGCGGTGCAGTCGTCGCTAGAGAACATCGGCATCGTCGTCGAGACAGATGCCCGCGTGAGCGAGGCGACGGCCGACGAGGTACGGTTTGAGAACCGCGACCCGATAGCATACGACCAACTGGTCTGGACAGGTGGCATCCGCGGTCCCGACGCGATGGACGGCGACCGGCCAGTCGTGCGGGCGGACCTCCGCCTTGACGACCAGACCTTCGTCGTCGGTGACGCGGCGCGGGTTGTCGACGCGGACGGCGAGGCGGTGCCGGCGAGCGCCGCCGCGGCGATTCGCGAGGCTAAGGTGGCGGCAACGAACGTCGCCCGGTCGGTTGAACACCTGCGTGAGGGCGGCGAGTTTGCCCCGCGCCTGGAGCGCTACCGCTTCGACGTGCCGGGCTGGATTGTCTCTGTGGGCGACGACGCCGTCGCACAGGTAGCCGGTGGTGTGGTCACGGGCGCCGCGGCCCGGGCGATGAAGGCGACAGTCGGCGCCGGCCACCTCACGTCGGTTGGGGCAGTCCGGCAGGCCTCGGACCTCGTCCGCGAGGAACTCGGCGGCGGGTGAGGAGAGTTTTTATTCCCCACGTCGAGGGCCGGGCATGGTCGTCAGATCCTTCGAGGGCGTCGAACCGGAGATAGCAGACTCGGCGTACGTCGACGACGCGGCAGTCGTGATCGGTGACGTACAGATCGGCCCCGAGGCGAGCGTATGGCCGAACACGACGCTTCGGGGTGACCACGGACCGCTCGTGGTCGGCGAAGGAGCGAACGTCCAAGACGGGGCAACCCTCCACGAGACGGTCGAGATAGCGCCGTACGCGACTATCGGACACACAGCAATTGTTCACAACTGCGTCGTGGAGGAACGCGCGATGGTCGGGATGGGTGCCGTCGTCCTTGATGACGCACTAGTCGGCGCGCGCTCGCTGGTTGGCGCCGGTTCCGTCGTCACTGAGGGGACGGAGGTGCCCTCCGAGACACTCGTTGCAGGGACTCCCGCCGAGGTAATAAAGAAGGTCGACTCAAAAGACTCGGTCTGGACGAAGGCGGGCGACCGCTACGTCGAACTCTCCCGCCGGCACTCAGCTGACAGCGAGCGGATCGACTGAGTGGTCGAACGGGTTGAATACGACGGCGCCTGATTAGACCGCCTGGCTTCGGCAGTCGTGCTACAGACAGTGAAGCGTGGTGGTGCCGACCCGGCCTTCGTCGCGATGGTGGTACTCAGAACTGTCGTCGTCGTCGTCGTGGTCGGGTTGACCGTCCGTGGCTACACGCGTCGGCTGCGAGAGCGGGGCCACCTCTGCTCCGAGAGCCGACGGTGGCCTCGGGGGAAGGGCACGGAGCCCGAGGCGTCCGAGGGGGGCTGCGACCCGCCCAACACTTCGGCGACACCCATCCCCGATGGGGTCCCGACCCGCGACGACGACTGCGAGCACTTCTAAACTGAAGCGTTAACAGCCGTGCAGTCCTCGTGTGGCTGTGGTCGAACTCGTCTCTGTTGCCGCCCTCTCTGCGAATCGGGTCGTCGGTCTCGACGGTGGGATACCGTGGCCGTCGCTCCCGGAGGACCGTGCTCAGTACCGCGCGCTCGTCGCGGCCGACCCCGTGATCCTCGGACGCCGGACGTTCGACACGATGCGCGACGATCTTCCGGGGAGCGAACAGATGGTGGTGAGTCAATCGCTCACTACTGTCGACGTCTCGACCGCACGGGTCGTCTCCGGTGTCGACGAGGCGATAGCGGCACTGGACGAGACAGATACATCCGTCGGGTACGTCCTCGGCGGCGGCGCGATCTACCGTCTCTTCCAGCCACACGTTGACCGGATGATGCTGAGTCACGTGCCCGGCGAATACGAGGGAGACGCGATGTACCCCGCGTGGGACGAGGCCGAGTGGACGGTCGTCAGCGAAGCGCCACACGACGGGTTCACGCTTCGCGAATGGGTCCGAAAGGGCTCTCAGCGCCCCGAGAGGTAGGCGGTCAAGTCCGTTGACGTGACGATGCCCACGACGCCCTTGTTGGGGTTGGCAACCGGCAGGTGGTGGACGTCGCGGCCGAGCATCGCATTCGCGGCGTTCACAACGGAGGTGTTCGCCGTTGTCGTCTTGACGAGGTCAGGTGCGAACTCCGCGACGGGGTTGTCGGCGGGTCGCGTCCTTCGGCGGCCGCGCGTACGAAGTCCGTCCGTGTGAGGATGCCGGCGAGGTCGCCGTGCTCAGTTGTCATCAGAGACCGGCCAACGCGTTCGCTCGCCGACACACGGCCTTACGGAACGTCACGGAGAGCGCCTCGCCGTTCACGGCGGGGTGGATGTCAAGCCCGTGCGTCCGGGACCACCCGGCGTACCGGAAGTCGCGTTTCACGAAACTCGGCGGCGAGGGTTTCGACCTCCACGCGCAGGTCATCCCGCGTGACTGGGTCTGTCCACCGCGAGCGGGGGTCGACCCATTGGAACGAGTATGACTCCTCGGTCGCGCGGCGATACGGGTCAATACGGGCCACCTTCAGCACGTCTACCGAGACGGGCAGCGCCGCCGCGTACGCCTCTGCCTGGAGACGGTGTTTGTGGTACACCCGTTTGGAGGTCTTGAGATCACAGACGGCAAGCGAGCAGCCGGGGAGGTCCGTCTCGTAGACGAGGTCGACCTGGCCGGCGTATCCTCGTGTCTCGTCTATCAGGAACCGCTCAACGTCAACAGCGTCAATGAGATCCGAGAGCGCTTCTCCGGCGTTCTCGCGACACCACCCGACAGCCTCCTCGCCGAAGGTAATCGCGTCACGTTCCGTTAGTCTACCGTTGGCAGGGTAAGCGAACGACCCCAGGTCCGCAAGCGACGACGACGCAGCCCGCTCCTCAGTGCCCCAGAGATCACGGTCGGCGTACGGGTCAAGAACGGTGTGATGAACGAGCGTGCCGACGGCGGACTTGAACGCGAGGAGGTCCCGCCAGTTTGCTGCGCCTGTACTCCCATCGTGGGTCGCCTTCCAGCGGTCGAGACCGGTTGTGTCGCCGTCGCGCGATCCCACGACCGTGCTGACGCTTGGGTAGACCGAGCCGTCGTCCGTGACGTACACCCGGCCCTCAGAGCCGTCGCGGAACTCGACCTGCGTCCGGGTCACGCGCCGGTCGCCCACTTGTTGTGGCTCCGCGGCGGCGATTGTTCGTTCGCCGTCCGTCGTTGGGAGCGGGAACCGCTCAGGCACACTGGTCTCTCGTGGGTCACCGGATTAAATCGTTCGCGACGGCGGTCAAATCCCGATAATCAGATCCGTCACCCCGACCGTCTCGGCAACGATCCACACCACGAACAAGAGGTAGATGATGAGAAGCACCCAGGATTCAGCCCGCGTGAGTCGCAGGTCGGTCCGGAGAAAGATAAAGAGGATGACGGTGGCAGCGGTGAGTGTCCCGAACATTGGGACAGCGGCAGCGAAGTTTATCGATACGCGCCCAACGATGAGGACACCGACCGGAATCGCGACGAGGAGGTCGAATGTGTTTGAGCCGAGTACGTTTCCGAGGCTGGTCACCGAGGCCCCACCACGGGCAGAGCGGACGCTCACGATAGTGTCCGGGAGACTGGTGGCCGCCGCGACGACCGTCACGCCGGCAAGGAACTCTGGGACGCCGTACGCCGCCCCCAGCGACTCGACCGCTCCGACAAGCAGTTCTACCCCAAGCAAAATGGCGGCGAGGCCTACGACGAGACGCACCCACTCGCGGGCGACCGGCACGTTATCTGCGCCCGCGACGTTATGATCGCCCACGTCCTGCCACTGGACGAATAAGTAGAGCCCGTAGAGGAGAAGCGGAATGACAGCCAGCGGGCGAGTTATTTCCCCAACGAGTGTCTCACCTGGCACCGGGATGTAAATGACAGCGAGCGCGAACGTAACTACTAGCGCCGAGACAGCGAGCATGTAGAACTGTGCTTCTTTATATACGATCGTCCGGTTTGCCTCAAGATCGCCTCGGGCCCACAGCCCTGAGAGACCCGGGATAACAAGGAGATTGAAGATTGCCGACCCGACGACGGCTCCCACCCCCATGTCGAACACCCCCGAGAGCGCCGTAATCACGACGCTCGCGAGCTCCGGAAAGCTTGAGCCGACAGCGACCACAACCGATCCCTGAACCACCGCCGGGAGCGCGTAGTGAGCGGAGAGGCGCTCTGCTGACGACTCGAGTAGGATGCTCCCGACCCAGATCACCCCGGTCGTGAGGAGGACCACGACGAGGTCTACTTCGGGTGCATTCCCCCCGATCAACATCTAACCTACGCTCCGCGTCGACCAGTATCAATCCGCTGGTCCGTGCAGGACCACACCGTTTTGCCCCGTGCGACCTAGTGTAGCTCGTGACCAACATCGACCCCGACACTCTGCTCCCGAGCGAGCGGATGCGCCGAGAGGCGGCCGACGGTGACGTGACACAGATCCACCGTGGGCAGGCCTACGCCGAGGCGGGCGATCACTTCGAACTTGACAACATACTGTTCGAGCTCATCGCCGTTGACGAGCGAACGCTCGGCGACCTGACCGATGCGGACGCGCGGGCGGAAGGCGCCCGCGATTTGGACCACTACCGCCAGATCCTGGTACGCGCCCACGACCAGTTCGAGTGGGACGACGACGCCTC
>CAKZPG010000025.1 GCA_937138675.1 uncultured archaeon
CTCAACGAGCGAACGGCGTCAGCCGTGAGCGAGTAGGGTAGGGTAGTTCACAGCCCCTTGATGAATCGCTGGTCCTCAGACGGGTCGAGTACTGTCGATTCGTAGCGGTCAGCGATGGAGGGGACGTAGACGTTTGTCGAGAGCGTCTTGCGCTCGCCGGGGTCAACGTACCCCATCGAGAGGTCGTCACTCCGGAGCAGAATGTCGTCCTCGTTGTAGAACGACACCCGGACGATCGCTCCCGAGCGGTCGCCCTGGTTCAGTACGGTCGCCGTCGCGGTCGCGATTGACTCGCGCAGCGCCTCGACCGACTGACGCTCGGCGTTCTCGTCGTTCGCAGGTGCCAGCGTGACTGAGGCGAGGTCGAGCGTAGTCGAGGGCTTCCGGGCCGACCCGAGGTAGGTGTCCATCCGGTTCTCCATCGAGTCAATCCAGCGCTCGATCTTTCCGTTCTCGTCGGGCAGTCGCTCAGCGATGGGGTTCAGGTCCGCGCGGAGGTCGCTAATGAGCGTCTGGCGGTTCGCGGGCGAATGTTTCAGATGTTCGTACTCGCGCTTAAATGCCTCGAACTGCGGATACTCCTCGTCGCCGACCTGGTCGTCGATGCGCGAAATCGCCTGGTCGAACCGCAGGAGCGGTGGGAGCCCATCGACTTCTGTGTCCGGCGTGAACTCGTAGCCGCGGTCGTGGTCTGCTGTCTCGACAGCGGTCGGCTCCGGCGTCGCTGGTCCTGTGGCAGCCGCCTCCACCCGGCGGTCGGAGGTCGTCTCGCTGCCCTCAGCTACCTCGACGGGCGTCGGGCCACGAGTGATGATGGGCCGGCCGCTGGAGTAGAGTCGGTCGAACACGTCGCCCATTACGTAGCCATAAGCGGTGTGACCGACGAGCGAAAGGGCGAGAAACGCGCCAAAGCCAACGGTCGTGGCCGACGAGAGCGCCTCACCGAACCCAAGGGCGAATCCTGGCCAAACGACTAATCCGAACACGGCACCCTTCGTTGAGAACTCGTCCCCCGGGAGATAGGTCCCGATGGAGGCGAGCATCAGCGGCCAGACGATACTTCCGCCGATAATGAATATCACGTAGCCGACGGCCGCGCCGAGGTCGCCGACGAACGGTGTGAGTAGCAGAATATCGGCTGTCGCCGAGAAGTTCTCAAACTGGAATCCGCCGAACACCGATGACATAAGAAGGAACGCTGTCAGTACCACTGTTCCCGCGAAGCCGGCCACGGCACCGAAGACCCCGTCGACCATGATGTCGTACAGTATCGTCGCCTCCGGGTCCGTCTCTGCCTCGACCCCAGACGTTGTCTCCTCTGATCCGGACATAGCTTTTGTAGATGAGGAGCCGTGAAAAACATGCGGTGCCGACCAGATGCGAATCCGGATCGCCCAGACAGCCGCAGTGCCTCCCGGCCGCCGTCAGTCGCAGTATGTCTCGGTGAGAGCGTCGAGCGCTTCGTGATGTTCCGTGGTGTGAGGTGCGGTGAGTGGAGAGACGCTCACTCGACCTTCGACCACCGCCTGACGGTCGCTCCCCTCTGATTCGTCGAGGGTACCGTCGTGGAGGTGACCCCACACCATGTCGTCAAGCTGGATGCGCTCGCCGTTGCGGGTCGCGCGCATATCATATGTCTCAGAAGGATAGGTGACGGTCATTGGGGCTGTTTCGCCGTCTGCGGGTGGCGCGTTGACGTTCAGGTAGTCCGCCCGGTCAAAGACCCCCGCGTCGACAGCGTGGTCGACGAGATAGCGTGTCGCCGCCGTTGCGTTCGCGTACTCACTGGGATCCTCTGCTGTCTCCTCCCACGGCGTCCCTGTGTCGGGCGGGACGAACAGGGAGACGGCAACTGCGGGCACGTCGAAAAACGTGGCCTCGACGGCGGCGCTGACGGTCCCCGACCGGCCGAGGACGTACTCGCCGAGGTTTGCGCCCTTGTTACAGCCCGCGACGACCACGTCAGTGCTGGGACAGAGCGACTCGAGACCCGCGACAACGCAGTCGGCAGGCGTCCCCTCGACGGCGTAGCCGAGGTCGTGTTCCACAACGTCGACCCGAGTTGAGAGTCGCCGCCCCACCGCGCTCTGGTCGTCCGCGGGCGCCACTGCCGTCACCTCGACGCCCGACAGGGCTGAGAGCGTGTCGTACATAGTCTGGAAACCGGTACTCTCGATGCCGTCGTCGTTCGTCAGAAGAACGCGTCGGAGACCATCGTCCGTTGCCATTGTCATACGCAGCGGGGGCGTCGGATTAACCCTGCCCCTACGCAGCCCGGTCGACGACCGCCTCGCCGTCGACGACGAGGTTGTACGCCCCCTCGTCGTCGTTCCACAGCACGAGGACGTTCTCGAGGGCGAGGACGGCGGCATAAGGCGCCTCTCGTAGCGTCTTGTTCAGCCCCGACTCACGAGCGAGCACCGCGAAGTGGTCGACCGACTGGCTCCCGTCCCCGACGAGAAAGAGGGGGTTGCCGCCGCCACCTGTCAGATCGTTTGAAAGCTTCACGACTAGCGCGTCTACCCGCTTCGTGACGTGTTGCTCTGACTCCGCCAGTTGGGCGTGGCGCTCCGGCGAGGCGCGGACGTTGGCCCGTTGCTGACCGTCCCGGCGAACCAGCGCATATGCGTAGCGTACGTCAACATTGACGAATGTGCCGTCGCCCGGCCCGCCCGCGCCCAGGGCGTCCAAGTCCGTCTGGATGCCTGGCGGGGCGAGCGAGCGCCCGACGTCGAACGACCAGCAGTCGTCGGTCGGCCGAGCATCGGGCCACAGACGCAGAGTGGGATCGTACATCGTCCCCGGACCGTCGTCGGCGAGCGCTCGCTCGGCCTCGCGCAGGCCCGTCGCAGTGCCCCGGTCCGCGGGCGCCAGCGCGACGAACGTTCCATCGTCTGCAAGATGTGAGAAGAGGTCACGCGCGACACCGGCGGAGTCGTCAAGTTCCGAAAGTACGTTCGCACAAAGCACTAAATCGTACGGCTCTTCGCTCGTGGCGTCGAACGCCTCGACGCGGGACTCGTGGACTGTGACACGGGCCGACCGTGGTGGGTCGACGAGCGATCTGAAAATGTCGGCGGCCGGACTGCTCGCCTCGACGGCGTGGTAGTCGACGACCGCCTCGTCGGGCAGGAGGTCGAACAGCGCGAGTGCTGGGCCGCCGACGCCCGCGCCGACATCAACCACGCGCAGGCACCGTGGGAGCAGGTCGGCCTGGGCGAGGCGCGCGAGGATGTAGCCTGTCGCGGCCCAGTATCCCGGCAAGTGGTAGACCGCGTACGCGAGCGCCGTCGTCTCGTCGTAATTGACGGCGTGCGCGCGATAGTAGCGCTCTTTCACCTCCGTCAGCCGGTCGCGCAGTTGGTCGCCGGACGCGCCTGTGGCCCAGTCGAGGCCTAGTCGGTCGACCAGCAGGTCTCGAAGGGCGTTTGCGTGGCGGTCGGGAAATCGCACTGGCGCCCACTCGACAGCTGGTATCGGGTCGTCGGGGACGGGAATGAAACTGCCGTCGGACCGTTCAACGAGGGCGAGGTCGTACGCCTCCTCCCGGAGGGTTTGTCGGACGAGCGCCGGGTGAGGCCGCCCCTCAACGTACTCGTGTATCTCATCAGGATCGATCGGCCGCACCGAGCGGAGGTACCGCGCCGCGTCGCGGACGCCGTCGCGATCTATCATCGCTCGGACTGGCGCCCGCCGCCGGCTTCGTAGTATAGCTGCTCAAACGTCTCATTGTCGGCCGCCGCGACCCGTCGCGCGGCCGTCGCGACCCGCTCTGCGCCATCGAACGTGCGCTGGATGTCACGGTAGACTCGGGGTGTGCCGCCGCTGACGGTCTGTACGAGATCGTCCAGACGCCGCGAAACGGGTGTCTCGAACTCTGGACGCACAGGCTCGCTCGCGAGGCCGTAAGCCAGCACGGCAGCGTGCGCGGCCGCCTGAACAGTCCGCATCGCCTCGTCGTGCTCCGTCGGCGTGGTGTCGAAGACGCGGTTACCAGCGTCCGACAGCGTCGCGCGGACACGGTGGGTGACCGGACCGGTGGCGTCGTGGACTGCAGCGACGTTACCCGGTGCGTTCGCGGGGGAGAAGAGTGGGTGGAGCGACAGTCGCTCGCGCTCGGGCGCGTGACTCCGGCTTGCGGCGACGACTGGGCACATCACACCGGTGACATCAATGAGCGCCCGCTCGGCACGGTGTGCGTGGGTCGCAACCGCGTCTGGGACGGCCGCCATCGGAACGGCCAGACAGACGGCATCGAATCGCTCGTCGCCGTCGAGCGACACGGTCTCACCGCCAACCGTCTCTGCCGCCGCACTAGCGACTGCCGGGTCGACGTCGGCGAATGTCACCTCAAGATCGTCGGCGACGACCCGGGCGAGCCAGCGGCCCATCTCGCCGGCGCCCACGACCAACAGATCCATGCCTCATCTGCGCTCGCGGCCGGGCTAAAGCCGTTCGGTGCGCTCCGCGGCGGCGACTTGGACCGCAGCGCCGTCCACCTCACCCTCCTCGTGGTCGACCAGTCGTCGGGCGGTGAACCCCACGCCCGACGGGTCGACCGGCTCCGAGAACCGGACACCGAGGAGCACCACCGGAGGCTCGCTTCCTTTCCCGACGAAGTCAATAGCCCGGGCCTCTGCCAACGACTCGCCCTTGCCGCCCGCCGTAATCTCGAAGGTGTCGTCAAGATCGCCCGCCGCAACGCGCGCTACCGCCACGTCTTTCGGTGCCGTCAGCCCCGCTTCGAACCGCCGGACGCCGGACTCATTGTCGACGAAGAGCACCACCGTCGTCGTCTGGTCGCCCGACGCGTCCTCCACCCCGAGTTCGTCCGCGATCCTCGCGTCGATTTCCATGTTCGGTTCCGGCGCGGCGACGACAAGAGTCCGGCGTTCGGGCGATCGGCCCCTACGGCACTAGCCCGGTCGGGAGCGATGTCAGGTTCTCGTAGCCCCCCTCGCGCACCACCACAATGTCCTCGATTCGCACGCCTCCCACTGTGGGGTTGTAGAGCCCCGGCTCTATCGTGATCACGTTCCCAGACTCAAGCTCGTCGCCCTCCGGCCCGACCCGCGGTCGCTCGTGGACTGCAAGACCGACGCCGTGGCCCGTCGAGTGTATAAACCCCGTCTCAGCCGTGGGCTCCGCCCGGAGTGTCGGTATGCCGGCGCTCTCGTAGACGTTGCAGACGGCATTATGTACCTCGGCACCCGTGACTCCCGGCTCAACTGTCGCGAGCGCCGCCTCTCGCGCCTCGTCGGTGAGACGGTGCCACGCTGCTAGCCGCTCGTCTGGCGTCCCCCGAACCCACGTCCGAGTAGTATCGGCGTGGTAGCCCGTTGTCTTCGATCGCGGAAAAATATCGACCACGATTGGCTCGTCAGCTCGGAGCGGCCCGCTCCCGCGGTTGTGCGGGTCGGCAGCGTCCTCGCCGCAGGCGACTATCGTCTCGTCGAGTCCGCAGCCGTGTTCTAGAAGCGTCCGCTCGATCACAATCTTCAGGCGCTCGCTCGTCAGTGACTCGCCGTCGTGGCGGAGGACGCCGTCGACAACCTCTGCACCACGAATTAGCTCTCCTGCGGCCGCGAACGCTGCCTCGTTAGCCTCCTGTGCGGCGCGGACGTGGGCTATCTCAGTCTCGGTCTTGACCGCGCGAGCCGCTTCGATGGCGTCGTTCGGGTCAGTCTCTACCGACACGCCTTGCTCTCGGAGTCGGTCAGCGGTGCCGAGCGGGAACCGATCGGGCGTCTTGACGGCAACGACGTCCGCGTCCGCCAGCCAGTCCGCGGCAACGCCAGCTCGCGCCGCCCGACGGCCGACCATGTCGGCCCGGTCGCGGTAGTCGTAGTCGGAGAGACGCGCGACCGAGGCGGCGCGGCTCTCTGTGTTCGCGCGGCCATACTCCAGCTCGGAGACGAGGAGGGAGACGCCCTCAACCGTCCAGACCGAAAAAAAGGGGTCCGGCGCGTCGAAATCGGCTAAATAACGCTGGTTCGGGTCCTCGCCGTCGGCACAAACGAGATAGCCGTCCGCACCGTCGAGAGCCCCGGCGAGCGCAGAGAGGTCGCGGTTGTCCATACACGCTCCCGAGGCCGCTGGGGGGTATGCTTGTCGGCGGTCCGGTAGCCTGAATACCCGCGCCGTCGCGCCGAACGCCATGGACGTCACCGTCTCGCGTTCTCGCGTCGCCGGAACCGTTCGTGCGCCGCCGTCGAAAAGCTACACCCACCGTGCGATACTCGCGGCGGGCTATGGGGCGGGCGAGACGCTTGTCCGCTCGCCGCTCCGGAGTGCCGACACGAAGCGGACGATGGCTGCCGTCGAGTCGTTCGGCGGGTCCGTTGAGGATGGCGAGAACGACACGCTTTCCATAACCGGGTTCGGGGGCCGCCCCGAAACCCCGGACGACGTACTTGACTGCGGGAACTCCGGGACGACAACCCGCCTCGTGACGGCTGCGGGCGCGCTCTGTGACGATCTTGCGGTGCTGACAGGCGACGCGTCGCTGCGCTCGCGCCCCCATGGCCCCCTGTTGGCAGCGGTCGAGTCGCTCTCTGGCCGCGCGGAGTCGACGCGGCGGAATGGGCGGGCGCCGCTGGTCGTCGGCGAGAGGATGACGGGCGGTCGAACGAAGATGCCCGGCAACGTCTCCTCCCAGTTCGTCACGGCGCTCCTGATGGCCGGCGCGGTCACTGAAGAGGGGATCGAGGTCGAATTGACGACCGAACTGAAGTCTGCGCCGTACGTCGATGTGACCCGCGAGGTACTCGACGACTTCGGTGTGACGGCCAGCGAGACGGCGGCAGGCTACGCCGCTGACGGCGAGCAGTCCTACGTTGCCGATGCTTACGACGTACCTGGAGACTTTTCGTCGATCTCATATCTCCTCGCCGCCAGCGCCGTCGCGGGCGCAGACGGCGGCGTGGTCGTTGAGGGTGCCCGTGAGAGCGCACAGGGCGATACAGCCATTGTGGACGTAGTAGAGCGGATGGGTGGGTCAGTCCATTGGGACCGCGAAGTGGGCGAGCTCCACGCCAACCGCGCCGCCCTCACCGGCATTGAGGTGAGTGTCGCTGACACGCCCGACCTCCTGCCCACGATTGCCGTTCTCGGGGCCGTCGCGGAGGGCGAGACCCGCATCGTCGACGCCGAGCACGTCCGGTACAAGGAGACCGACCGGGTGAGCGCGATGGCAGAGGAGCTGACGTCGATGGGTGCGAAGGTGACCGAGGAACCGGATACATTGACGATCCACGGCGACGAGACGAGTCTTCACGGCGCGCAAGTCGACGGTCGGGGCGACCACCGTATCGTGATGGCCCTCGCGGTGGCAGCGCTCGCGACGGAGGGAGAGACGACTATCGCTGGTGGCGAACACGTCGACGTCTCGTTCCCTGACTTCTTCGCGACGCTCGTCGGCCTCGGCGCCGACGTGTCGGCCTGAGCGCCGGTCAGGCCAGCCGCGGACCACACCCTTTAGCCAGGCCCCGCCCCTGTCGTGTATATGATAGCCCCAGCCGGAGTCTCCGAGTTCGACCACGTCTACACGTCCGCGGACCTGTCGGTCGGCCGAGGCGCCGTCGCCGACTTGGACAAGGCGCTTGACCAACTCGGGGTCGACCGCGCGCTCGTGGTTTGCGGATCGAACACTGGCGCGAACGACGACCTGATGGAGCCGATACGGGCGTCGCTCGGTACTCGACTCGCGGAGGTGTACGACGGCACGACGCCCGACAAGGACGTGATGGGTGCCTATGGCGCGCTTGACCGTCTGCGCGCCGCGGAGGCCGACGGCGTGGTGGCGGTCGGCGGCGGGTCGAGTCTTGACGTAACGAAGGCGACGCGTCTGCTCGCGGCGGAGCACCGCCGCCCCGACAAGCTACAGCGAGAGGCCGAGCGCACTGGCTCTCTCAGTGCGCCCGCGGATGCCACTCTCCTCCCTGCTGCTGTTATCCCAACGACGTTCGCAGGCGCCGACCTCTCTATCGGCGGGTCTGTCTCTTTTCCCGATGGCGCGCGGGCTGGAATGGGCGACCGCCGGCTAATGCCCGATGTTGCGGTCTACGATCCCGACCTGTTCGAGACGACACCCGACGGCGCGCTCGTCGGCTCGGCGATGAACGGCTTCGATAAAGGCGTGGAGTCCTGTTACGCCCAGAATGCGAACCCGGTGATTCACGCGACGGCGATCCAGGGTCTACGCTATCTCGCGGACGGCCTGCCGGAGTGTCTCGACGACGGCGCGGCACTGGAACGCGCGGTGGTCGGCGTCGTCCTCGTCCAGTACGGCATCTCGCGGCCCCACGGGACGACGCTTGGCCCCATCCACGCGTTCGGGCATACGCTCCGGAGCGACGCAGTCCAGCAAGGCGAGGCCCACGCCATCGCCGCACCCCACGTCGTGAACGGCATCCTCCGGCAGGACCGCTCTGGGCTCGACCGCCTCGCAGATGGGCTGGGCGTGGCATCGGACCCCGCAAGCGTTGTCGAGGCAATTCGGCGGGTTCGGGACTCGCTCGGCCTGCCGAGTCGACTCCGGGACGTCGACGGCCCGAGTGAGGACAAACTCGACACGGTGGCGGCGGCGACTGCAGAGGACTCTATCGTTGGCAACGGACCGCCAGGGTTTGAGCCGACGGTCAAGGCGTTGCGGGAGATGCTTGACGGGATGTGGTGAGTGCAGTGTCCGTGTGAAAAAGCGAGCAACGGGCCGAAGCGGTGAACGACGGCGGAGCAAGCTACCACTCGCGCGAAATGTCTTCTTCACTGATATCGCCTCCGAGTAACTGAAGTTAAGTCCACACACCAACATTCACATGCATGAACGGCAACGAGTTCGGACGACTCTTCCGCCTGTCGACCTACGGTGAGAGCCACGGCCCCGGGATGGGCGTCGTGGTCTCCGGTTGTCCGGCGGGAGTCGAACTCGACGAGGAGCGGATCCAGCGCGAACTGGACCGGCGCAAGCCCGGTCAGTCGATGATCACCACATCCCGCGGAGAGCCGGACGAGGTAACGATCAACTCTGGGTTACAGGACGGCTACACCACGGGAACGCCCGTTGGAATGACAATCCAGAATAAGGACGCCCGGTCGGGCAAGTACGAGCCGTTTGTGACGGCGCCGCGACCGAGTCACGGCGACTACACTTACTCTGCGAAGTTCGGCACGCGCAACTGGGGCGGCGGGGGCCGGTCGTCGGCTCGCGAGACAGTGAACTGGGTGGCGGCCGGCGCGGTGGCGCAGGCGGTACTTGACCAGTCCGAGCACGGTGTTGAGATAAAAGCGCATGTTAACCGTATCGGTGACATTGAGTCCCCTGAGGTGACGTTCGAGGAGATGCTTGAACACGCCGAAGAGAACGAGGTGCGGTGTGCACACCCGGAGACGGCCGAGGAGATGCGTGACGCAATCGACCGCTACCAGAAAGAAGGCGACTCTATCGGCGGATCGGTGGAGTTCGAGGTGCGCGGGGTCCCCCGTGGCCTCGGCGCACCGCGGTTTGACTCGTTCTCGTCGCGACTTGGACAGGCGATGATGTCTATTCCGGCGACGACGGCGTTTGAGTACGGCCTCGGGCGTGAGGCCGCCGCGTGGCGTGGTATCGACCGGAATGAGGACTGGACGGTCGCAGGCGCAGAGGATGCCCCCGAGGAGGACGTCGTCGTCGCCGAGGCAGGCGATCCGGTGCCGACCGGAAACGACCACGGCGGCCTCCAGGGTGGCATCACGACCGGCGAACCAATCTACGGCGAGGTGACGTGGCACGCGCCGACCTCCATCCCGAAGCAACAGCGAACGGTGGACTGGGAGACGGGCGAGACAAAGGAGGCTCAGGTCGTCGGCCGGCACGACCCGTCACTCCCGCCGCGAGCGGTGCCTGTGGTGGAGGCGATGCTCGCTGTTACTGTCCTTGACTTCATGCTCCTCGGCGGGCGCGTTCACCCGGACCGTCTCGACGGTCGGTCGGGTGAGTACGAGACAGACTATCATCCGTCCAGTCCCCGGTCGGACCCCGAGGAAGCGGCGTCGTCCGCGCGTACGGTTAATCAAGACGACTGACAGTACACCGACTCTCACGAACTATCAGTATAATGGCATGGCAAACGCTTTAGGCAAGGGTTAGCAAACTTCAACCGATGGCCCGTTCAGGGTCGACTCACCAATGACAGACGACGAACTCATCTGGCGTATCGCCGGGGGGTCCGGTGACGGAATCGCCTCGACGAGCCAGAACTTTGCCAAGGCGCTGATGCGCTCGGGACTCAACGTGTTTACCCACCGCCACTACCCGTCGCGGATCCGCGGTGGCCACACGTACACGGAGGTGCGAGCGTCGTCGGAGCCGGTACGCTCGCGTGGCGACGGCTACAACTTCCTGCTCGCTCTCGGCGATTCGTTCGCTCGGAACCCCCGTGAGGGGGCGTACTATGGGAACGAGGAGGCAAAGCCCTTGCTCGAGAATCTCGACGATCTTCACGAAGGCGGGGTGATCGTCTACGACTCCGGACTGCTGGACGAGGACGATACCGACAACCTCGACGCACGTGCCGAGGCGAACGGCTGGCACGTCTACCCAATCGACCTCCGGACGATGGCTCGCGAACACGGGCGCGAGGTGATGCGCAACACCGCTGGTGTGGCTGTCACCTGTGCGCTCACCGGTATCGAACCTGAGACGATCACCGGCATGATGAGCGACGCTATGCCGGACAAGATACTTGACCCCAATCTCAATGTGTTCAATCAGGCGTACGACTACGTCCACGAGGAGTTCGACGTGGACGCGCCAGATGTCACCGTCCCTGAGGGAGAACACGACGAAGAACAGGTGCTGCTCTCGGGGTCTGACGCAATCGCCTACGGCGCAATCGACGAGGGCTGTCGGTTCATCGCCGGCTACCCGATGACCCCGTGGACAGAGGTATTCACCATCATGTCCCAGGCGCTGCCGCAGGTCGGCGGTATCTCCGAACAGGTTGAGGACGAAATTGCGGCGGCGGCGCTGGCGCTCGGTGCCTCACACATGGGCACGAAGGCCATGTCCGGCTCCTCGGGCGGCGGGTTCGCCCTGATGTCCGAGCCACTCGGACTGGCTGAGATGACGGAGACGCCAGTCGTCCTGATTGAAGCGATGCGCGCCGGCCCCTCGACGGGGATGCCGACAAAGCCCGAACAGGCCGATCTCGAACACGTCCTGTATACGAGTCAGGGTGACTCCCAGCGCGTTGTCCTCGCGCCCGGAACTGTCGAAGAGGCGTACGACCACTCTCGACAGGCGTTCCAGTTGGCCTACGAGTACCAGATCCCGACGATCCTGCTCTACGATCAGAAGCTCGGCGGCGAGCTCGTCAGCGTCCCGGCGAGCCACTTTGACCGCGAGCCGAACCCAGCCACCGGGAAAATGCTGACCGAGGCCGAGATAGAGGACGCGCCTCACGACGCCTCTGGTAAGTTCGAACGGTTCCGTCACGACGTTGATGACGGCGTCAGCCCGCGCACGGTGCCAGGCCAGAAAGGCGGCCGACATCTCGTCACCGGCAACGAGCACAACCCACCGGGACATATCAGCGAGGACCCCGACAACCGGGTCGCGCAGATGGACCGCCGGGCCGAGAAGATGTCGGCGATCCGCGCGCATCTTGACGACGACTCGTTGAACTACCACTACGGCCCCGAGAACGCGGAGTACGGGATCCTCACATTCGGTAGTCAGCAGGGGACGGTAGAGGAGGCGGTCGACCGACTCAACGAGACCGGCATCTCCGTGAAGTCGCTAACTGTCGGCGAGATGATGCCGTACCCAATCGACGAGGTGTCGGCCTTTCTCGACTCCGTTGACGAGGCGCTCGTCGTAGAGATGAATGCCTCGGCGCAGTTCCGCGGGCTGACCCAGAAGGAACTCGGGGCTTACGGCGACAGGATGGCGAGCCTTCTGAAGTACAACGGCAACCCCTTCGAGCCGGCCGAGGTGGTCGAGGGGTTCGAGACGAGCATCGATGGCGACGATCAAGTATCGGGGAACGAGACCCGCTTTGTCCCCGCGGCAGGTGACTAAATCATGAGTGCATTCACCGGAATCGGCGAGGAACGAGAGATCGAACGTGAGGAGTTTACGCCCGGCCTGGAGCCCCAGCCGACGTGGTGTCCGGGCTGTGGCGACTTTGGCGTCCTGAAGGCGCTGAAAGGCGCGATGCCCGAGGTCGGGCGCACGCCCGACGAGACGCTCCTGGTGACGGGTATTGGCTGTTCGGGTAAGCTGAACTCCTACTTCGAGAGCTACGGCTTCCACACGATCCACGGGCGGTCGCTGCCCGTGGCCCGGGCCGCAAAGGTGGCTAACCCTGGCGTCGAAGTTGTCGCCGCTGGCGGCGACGGTGACGGTTACGGCATCGGCGGGAACCACTTCATGCATACCGCCCGGGAGAACCACGATATGCTCTACATCGTGTTCAATAACGAGATCTTCGGCCTCACGAAGGGCCAGACTTCACCCACCAGCCCGAAGGGCCACAAGTCGAAGACCCAGCCCTCGGGTAGCGCGAAAGAGCCGATTCGCCCGCTCTCTCTCGCGCTCACTTCTGGAGCCTCCTTCGTCGCCCGCACGGCCGCCGTGAACCCGAACCAGGCCCAGCGTATCCTTACGGAGGCCATGGAGCACGACGGGTTCGCCCACGTTGACTTCCTCACCCAGTGTCCAACGTGGAACAAGGACGCGAAGCAGTACGTCCCGTACATCGACGCTAACGAGTCTGACGACTACGATTTCGACCCGACAAACCGGGCCGAGGCTCAAGAGATGATGCGTCAGACTGAGGAGAAACTGTACGAGGGTGAGGTCCTCACCGGCATCTACTATCGCGACGATGACCGTCCCTCGTACGGACAGGAGAAGCGCGCTATCGGTGAAATGCCCGAAGAGCCGCTTGCGGAGCGATACTTCGACGACGACTACGAGTGGGAGCGGTCGGCGGACCTTCTACTCGACAAGCACCGCTGAACGGCGGCCAATCCTGCTTTCGGATTCGGAAGGTCTTTTTTGTCTCCGGCCAATATGAATAGTATGAGTTCGACCTCGACGGAGACGCGCATCCTCGAGGCGCTGGAGGAGGACGCACAGGCGTCCTACGCCGAGATCGCGGAGATCGCTGGCGTCTCGAAACCAACGGTGCGCAAGTATATCCGCCAGATGGAGAATAATGGAGTTATCGTCGGTTACTCTGCCGAGGTCGACCCGAAGAAACTCTCGGGGCAATCGATAGCGCTCGTCGGCATGGAGGTCGCGAGTGAGCGGTACGTTGAGGTTGTCCGGGCGCTGGAGGCGCTGGACGAGGTTGAGCGGCTCTACTCCTCGTCGGGGGACCACACGTTGATGGCAGAGGTCCGCGCCGAGGACGGCGGGGCGCTCGGCGACGTGATACAGGAGTCTATCCTCAGTATCGCCGGTGTCACCGCGGCGCACCCCTCGTTTCTTCAGGAGCGACTAAAATAAACCTCGCCAACAACCTGTTCGGGTGGCCCTGACTCCTCCCCGAGACAGGCCGACACTGCGCCGAGGCCTCCCGCTTCTTCGTCAAGTTGTCTGTCGAGGGCGGGCCGGGCGGAGAACCAGAGGTCCGACTCGACCGAAACTGGTAGGTCGCTTTCATTCCGCGGGCGGCGTTCACTTTCACCGCGCGGCGAACCGTTGAACAGGTCCAGCCCGAACCGCTTGCCGTGAGCGGCCGTCTGCCCGTGGCCGACGACAGCGACGACCCGCGTGTGGTTGTCCACGTAGACATGGACTGCTTCTACGCCTCCTGTGAGCGGCGCCGCGACCCCGCACTCGTCGGCGACCCCGTCGTCATCGGCATGGGGTACGAGGCGGGCGACACGATTGGTGCGGTCGCCACGGCGAGCTACGAGGCTCGGGCGTACGGCGTCGAAAGCGCGATGCCTATTTCTCAGGCGCTTGACCTGCTCCCACGCCGGGCGACCGCCGATGACCCGACCGACACGGGCGTCTACCTCCCCGTCGACATGGAGTTCTACCAGTCGGTCGCGACGGAAGTCAAATCGGTCCTCCACGACCTCGCAGAGACAGTGCGAGAGGTGAGCATCGACGAGGCGTATCTCGACGCGAGCGACTGTACCTCATGGGCGCGGGTGGAGGGCGAGGATCGACGGCTCGCCGAGGGGTTCGCCCGTCACGTCAAGACGCGTATCGCCCGCAAGGCCGGCGTTCGAGCGAGCGTCGGCGTTGCGCCGAACATGAGTGCCGCAAAGATCGCGAGCGACTACGACAAGCCGGACGGTATCGTCGTGGTCCCGCCCGGTGAGATATCTGACTTTCTCGCACCCCTCCCCGTAGAGGCGGTCCACGGCGTTGGGCCTGTCACCGCGTCGACGCTCTCAGAAATGGGCATCGAGACAGCTGGCGACGTCGCCACCGCCGACCCGTCGACACTACGCGAGCGGTTCGGCGAGCGCGGCCGGGAACTGTACGACCGCGCCCAGGGCGTAGACGACCGCGAGGTGACACCCCGGGGACGCCCAAAGAGCTTCTCTCGCGAGTCGGCGTTCGCAGAGACGACCGACGACCACGACCGGGTGCAAGAGCGCGCCAGTAGACTGGCCGCCGACGTGGCGAAGCGCGCACGATCGAAGGGGGCGCTCTACCGGACCATCGGGGTGAAGATCGTCGAACCGCCGTTCGAGGTCTCGACACGCGCCCGATCGCTCCCGGGGCCGGTAGACGATTTGGACCTCGTGCGCGAGACGGCGCTCGACTTGCTCTCCGAGTTCGTGGACGCCCGCGTCCGGAAAGTGGGCGTCCGACTCTCGAAGCTCTCGTTTGCGGCGGGCGAGCAGGCAAGTCTGGATGGCTGGGACAACCGAGACGGACGTGGGGGCGAGCGGCCAAACACGAGCGAGGACCGCCCCAGTCGCACCCGGCGCGGCCAAGCGTCGCTGGAGGAGTTCGACGGGTGAGGCGACCGGTCGCCCGCGTCTGTCCGTCGCGCGTCTGACGCGGAACTATGTGTACACGTGGCCCATCTTGCTGTAGATGAGCGAGGGCTCTACTACGCGGAAGATAACCGTCGCGGAGGTAAGCGAGGGTCCTGGCGGGGACGGGATGGCGCACGGCGCGAGCGTCTCGCTCCCGGTAGTCGAACTGCTCACGGGTCGGGGGTTCGTCACGGGCAAGTCAGGGTCTGGAAAGTCAAACACGGCAAGTGTCGTCGCCGAGCGACTTCTCAGCGACGGATTCCCGCTTCTCATAGTTGACGTTGAGGGCGAGTACTACGGGCTGAAAGAGGAGTATGAACTCCTCCACGCTGGCGCCGACGACGAGTGTGATATCCAGGTCGCGCCCGAACACGCCGAGAAACTGGCGTCGCTCGCTCTGGAGCAGAACGTCCCCATTATCTTGGACGTATCGGGCTACCTCGACGAGGACGTGGCGGATGAACTCGTCTTCGAGACGGCGCGCCACCTATTCGCGAAGGAGAAGAAGCTGAAACAGCCGTTCCTCCTGCTTGTGGAGGAGGTTCACGAGTACATTCCGGAGGGCGGCGGGACCACGGAGGCAGGTCGAATGCTCGTGAAAATTGGCAAGCGCGGCCGAAAGCACGGACTTGGTCTCCTCGGTATCTCCCAGCGGCCAGCGAACGTCAAGAAAGACTACATTACGCAGTGTGACTGGCTCTGCTGGCACCGGCTGACGTGGGACAACGACACTCAGGTCGTGCGCCGTATCATCGACCGGGAACATGCCGAGGCAGTTGAAGACCTGAATGACGGCGAGGCCTTCCTGATGACCGACTGGTCCGAGTCCATCAGACGTGTCCAGTTCCACCGCAAGCGTACCTTCGACGCAGGCGCCACGCCCGGTCTGGACGACTTCGAGCGCCCGGATCTGAAGAGCGTCGATGACGATCTCGTCTCGCAACTTCACGAGATTACCAGCGGACGTGAGCGTCGCGAGTCGGAGCTCGCGGATCTTAGGCAGGAGCTGAAGCGAAAGGAGACAAAAATCAGCCAGCTCGAAAAGGAGCTTTCGGAGGCCCGCGACTTAGAGCGGATGGCCGACCGGTTCTCACAGGCTCTGCTCGACCGGTCGCAGGCGCCGTATCGCGGCGGAACCGACGAGGCACGACCACGAGACGATGCCCCGACTGAGGCGGACAAGGCGACGACGGACGCCGGCGAGACGAGGCCGACCGGCAACGAACCGGTAGACAGCGACAACTACCCGAAGCTGACCGAGACGGACGAGTGGCCCTCCGTCGGCAAAGCATCAACCGACGACAGCCAGCGTCCGGTGACGGTTGGGAGCGAGACCGGTGGCAACAACCGCGCGGGCGCAGCGACAGACGAAACACGCAGCGACACACGTACCCTCCACAAGTCCAGAGCGGCCCAGCATGATGCCGACATGGCGCGCGGCGACAGTGACGCGATTCGTTCGGCCGGCCGGGAGGACAGCTACGACGCGGTCCCCGACGACCCGGCGCGAATTGGTCTCGGAACCCGCGAATCGCTCGTTTCGGATCTCGGCGACCGTGTCGCGGACCTCGGTGAGACGACGACGTCGGTCCTCCGCTACGTCCGCCGATCCGGGCCGGTCGCGCCTGTTGAGGCTCACGTCGAAGGCGGCGGGAACGCCGACCGCGAGATCGCCTATAGCCGGATGCGGACGCTCCGCTTGGCCGGCTTTGTCGAACACGTAGGGCGCGGCGAGTACGCGTACGCGCTTCCAGCGCTGGTACGTGATGCGTACGACGACCGTCTCCACGAGAGCGACCTCGCGGACGTAGTACGGGCGGTTGAGGAGCAGTTTGTCGACGACCCGGCCCACGGCTGGATGCTCCGCGAGGTTGACCCCGACGACGCCTCCGACGGTGCCATCACGAGCCCCGACGTGGAGTTCGTTCGCGGTGAGAAGGACGACGCGCTTCGCCCCGCGTTCCGCGAGGAAGACGCGGAGTACGTCGACGAGGGCGAGATCGTCCGCAATGCGGACGATCCGGTGTCTGAGAAGCCTTCGACCACCGATAACGAGACCGAGGCCCTCACAGCGGAGGGGCAGACGACTGGTGGAGCTGACCCTAGAGACGGTCACGACGCCGAGTTCGTCGACTAAGCGACGAGGTTCTCAAGCGCCGCGCGGTGGTCCTCGGCCTTCGCAACTGCACTGGCGAGCAGAACGCCCTCCGCACCGAGACCGGCGGCAGCGTCGACATCGGAGCCGTCAGAGACGCCCGCGCCACAGTATGTCGCAATGTCGGCGTCAACGGTCTTGACTGCCGCGACCGAGTCTTCAACGACCGCTGGGTCGGCTGTCGCAACGGAGACGTCGCCGCCGATAAGCGCCGGCGGCTCAACAGCGACTGCATCGGGGCCGAGAGCCGCCGCGGCGGCCGACTGTTGTGGATTGTTTGCACAGACCGCGGTTGAGAGCCCGGCGCGCTCCGCCGCGCGCAGGCTTTCGTCGACGTCTGCGAGCTTCAGGCGGTTCTCGGAGTGGTTGATCAGGGTGGCTGTCGCGCCCGCGTCGGCGGCGGCCTCCGCGAGCGTTGTGCCTGTATGGCTACCGTGGTCGACCGGTGAGACGTGTTGGGCCCACGTCTCGACGCCGGTCGCTGCCACCCGTTCGAGGTGAGCAGCCTGCGGGGCGACCGCGATTCGCGCGTCATACTCTTCTGCGACAGCCGCCGCGGCCTCCGCGACCGAGACGGGTCTGACGTCGTATGCCTTCAGATTGACGAGAATGAACACGGCAGGTATGTGTCGGCCGGGGGCTAATTCCTTTGTGTTATGACTCCCATGATGGTGACGGCCGCGCGGGGATGAACACCTCAACACCGACGGCTACCTCGTCGCCGCGGTTCACGACGCCGTGGTATTCACCGCCCGGTATTGCGTATGAGTCGCCGGCCTCGACTGTGAGCTTCTCGCCATCGGTGTTGAAGACGAGCGTCCCCGAGGCGAGCCAGCCGACCTGTTCGTGGTGGTGGTCGTGCGGGTCGACGGCCGCGCCGGGGTCAATCTGGAAGTGCTGTATGCTCGCACGCTCGCCGCTCGCGACCTGCGCGAGGTGGACACCGTCTAAGGCCTCCGTCACCGTCGCGCTGTCGAGAGAGCTGACCTCCATCCCTTCGACGATTCAATCCTTGCGCTTGACCACGTCACCAAGGGTGGTGGTGGTACCGTCGCCCCCTTCCCACTCGGTGTCGCTGTCGCCGCCGCCCTCAACCAGTGAGATGTCGAGGCGGCGCTCCAGTTTTTGTTGAACCCCATCGGAGGGGAGCACGTCACCGCGCTCCAACTTTCGAATGAGGCTTGCCTTCTCGTTGAGTTCCGCCGCTAGGTCCTCTTGACTCAGACTGTCTTGCTCGCGGGCCTCACGGATACGCTCGTCGTAGTCGGTCGCCACCTCGTCCATGTTGTCGAACATGTCTCGGCGACGGCTCGACCCCCCGCCCCCCGACGAGGATTGGGATGAGGATGACGAGGACGATGACGAGGACGTCCCAGATGAAGAGGACGTCGAGTACTTTGTCGACCCCGATGAGGAAGTTGTCTCCACTTCCGTGCCGAAGTCGGCACAGCTATCACACAACTGGAGTTCGGCCCCCTCGACCTTCGCGGTCGTGAGCGACCCTCGCTCGGCTCCGCACATCTCACACTGCGGCATAGTTATACGTTAATCCGGGCAATGGCAAAAAGGTGTGCCGAGATTAGCTGACAGCAGTCGGATCACTCGACCTTTCAGCATTATCGAGGTGGAGCCCCCGATCTTAAGGAGCGAACGGAGTGAGCGAATAGGTCGGGGAGGAACCCGACATGAGACTACACAACCGCTCCACTGCGACCGACCGACTCCCAAGGCTAAGGACCGTTGAGTACTCTCTGAAGACATGGATGTGCGTCGAACCGCCGTCGTGAAACTCGCTGTTTCCGACGAGCAACGCGACGCACTCCACCGAACCGCCGAGCAATACCTGTACT
>CAKZPG010000026.1 GCA_937138675.1 uncultured archaeon
GGCGGTCGTCAAACCGACCGCTTCTTTACGTTCGATCAAGTGGTGCTAACTAATGGCTGAGACCGACGAGGGGGGCTGGTGGTTGTTGCTTCCCTCTCAGCTCCGAGACCTCCCTGCGGATTTGGCTGTGACAGTGGGGTGGGTCCTCTTGACGACGCTCACCGTATTTCTCCCGGGCGTCGAAGAAAGCGCCCTGCGCGTCGTGCTTGGGCTTCCCTATGTTCTGTTCGTGCCGGGGTACGCGTTCATCGCGGCGCTCTTTCCAGAGGCGGGGGACGGCGTGCGCGGCGAAGCCGCGGATACCGACGACGAGCGTGACTCGCAACGGCGGTCGGGTATTGACGGCATCGAAAGGGTTGCCCTCTCCTTCGGCCTGAGCATCGCCATCGTTCCGCTGCTCGGCTTGGTGTTGAATTTCACACCGTGGGGGATCCGACTCGTCCCGATCGTCGTCTCGGTGAGCGGCTTTACGATCATCATGTCGGCCGTCGCAGCCCGCAGACGGCTCGCCGTCCCGGAGGCGGAACGGTTCGCCGTGCCGTATCGGGCGTGGGCGGGTGCGGCTAAAGCCGAACTGCTTGAACCCGAGACGCGAGGCGACGCGGTGCTGAACGTGCTCCTCGCCGTGAGCGTCGTGCTCGCAGTGTCGAGCGTCGGCTACGCGGTGGCCGTCCCGAAGCAAGGAGAGTCGTTTACGGAACTGTACCTCCTCACCGAGACGGACGATGGCGAGTTGGTCGCCGACGACTACCCGACCGAGTTCGAACGTGGCACAGGGAGCCCGATTGTCGTCGGGATCGGCAATCAGGAACACCGACCGGTCAACTACACGCTCGTCGTGGAACTCCAGCGCGTCAGCGTCCAGAACAATTCGACACGGGTCGTCGCAGAGCGAGAGCTTCGCCGGTTCCAACCCCGAGTCGAGCACAACAAGACGTGGCATCGTCGACACGTCGTGACCCCGACGATGACCGGAGAACGATTACGGCTGGCGTATCTGTTGTACATCGGGGCGGGCCCGGCTGAGCCAACGCTCAACAACTCCTACCGCGAAGTGCATCTCTGGGTCAACGTAACGGCACCGTCGTGACACCGGCCCTACGCGCCGACAGACGCGCTCGCTCGTTCGTTCGGGTCACTCACCCCGAGAGCACAGCGAGTGGTTCGAGTCCACGGACGCGCCAAGCGGCTGCCACGGCTGCTACGATAGCCATCACGACCGCAAGCCCGAAGCCGGCGGCGAAGACCCACGGAACGACGGAGACGACGCCCTCGAACCCGACGACCCGAGAGACCACGGCGTTGAGGCCCTGAACGGCTGGGACTGCGACGAGGAGCCCGACCATACCACCTACCACACCGAGCATGAGTGCTTGGACGGTGATGATGCCCGCGAGCGTCCCCGTCGACAGGCCGAGCGCTTTGAGTGCGGCAAAGGTCCGTCGCTGCTGTGCCACGACAGACAGTAGCAAATTGACTGTCAGGGCTGCACCGGCGAGGACGGCAAGGAGAATCAGGCTCGCGCCAGCCGCGAGCACGACGGCCTGTCGCCGCACCGTCTGTCTGAGTTGCTCCCGGTTCGTTCGAACGTCGTAGGCGGGATGTGCCCGTTCGATGTCGGCGGCCACCTGCGTCGGCTGTGCACCATCGGCCAATCGAACTGGGATCATCGTCGCACGGTCGCTGCCGGTCGTCCCGGTAATCGTTTGAAGTTCGCTCAGATGGAGGACGACGACCGGACTCCCGAGGAACTGCGCGTACGCCCCCGAAGTGCCGACGATCCGGAACTCGTGCTGTCGGGCGCTGGCGAGCGTCCCGCCGATGTACAGCGTGTCGTTCACCCCCACGCCGTACCGATCGGCGAGACGTGGGTCGATGACCACCTGATGTGTCATGGTCCCGTTGTACGTCCCGTTGGCGTAGTGCTGGTCATACCGAGTGAATCCGTGGCCCGATTGGATACGGGCGCCGGAGTTTGCCGGCCCTCCGACGCCGATCACCGTCTCGAACGACGACCGATTTGGTGAGACATAGACGGTCTGGAAAGCCAACGCTCTGGCGGTCGAGATGTCGTCGCGGCCGCGCAACTCCGCGGCGACGGTGTGGGCCTCGACCAGCCCGTTTTCGACGCCGCCGACGGTCCCGGGCGCGAACTCGAGGGGGCCACCCGTCACCCAGAGGTCGCGCCCGGCGGCGTCGAACTTCTGCTCACCGGTTTCGATCACGCCGAGGCCGACGCTGGCGAGCAGGACGGCCGCAAGTACGGCAAGGGCTATCCCACCGACGGCGAGTACGGTCCGCGTTCGGTCAGCAGTGAGCTGTGCCCACGCGAGCCCGATCCAAGCACGAGGGCCGGCGAGCGTCACCGCGAGAGCACCTCCAGGGCCGGAACGCGACGATACAGCCAGACGGGATAGAGCGCCGCGACGATGCCGATCCCCAGTGCGATCGCGACGCCGTAGCCGAGCAGTCGCGGATCGACGAGCGCGGGCGCCACGCCGAGGTACTGCCCCGAGACGAGGTTCACGGCTTCGATGCCGAGGACGCCGAGGCTCACGCCGAGGACGCCACCCACGACCGTGATACTCAGTGTCTCAACGAGGACGAGCACGGTTACGGACCGCGCACTATACCCGAGTGCCGTGAAGACGGCAAGCGTCTCGCGGTCGCTCAGCAGTTCCAGTCCCATCATCGTCGCGACGAAGAGGACGCCCACCACGACGCTCGTCACGAAGGCGGCGAGGGCAATGGCCAGCGGAAGACTGGAAAGCGAGGCCGTCTGTGAGAGCCCGGTCCGCGTCACGACCGTCGTCCCCGGATAGACGGCTTCGATATCCGATTGGACGCTCGGATCGGTCGTGCTCACGAGCAACTGACTGGCGGCATCGCCCGACGTCGCCCCTGAAATCGTCTGAAGCTCTGACAGATGAACGATCACGACCGGAACCGGTCCGACACCCGTTGAGACGTCGTTCTCGGCGACGCGACGCACGGTCAGCGTCCGCGCCGTGTCGCCCGTTTCGACGTCGAGTGTGGCCGCGCGCTGGACGTCGAGCACCTCGGCCGTCGCACCACTGATGACCGCCTCGCCGGTCCATGGGCCACTGTACGTCCCGTTGGCGTAGTGTGGGTCGCCGGGGGTGAGACCGCGGGTCGAGAGACCGGCAACGGTTCGTGGCGTCTCGGGGACGACGATACCCAGCGCAAGCACGTACGCCCCCTCACCGCCCCCGTTGGTGACGCGTATCAAACTGGTTTCGACTGGCGTCGCGTACTCGATGCGGTCGTCGCGCGTGAGGCGCGTGCTGGCCGCGTGAACGTTGCCGAGCTTGGGGCCCTGCACGGAGGCGGCGATCGCTGTCGGCGTCGTGGCGTCCGGTACTACCCAGTAGTCGACGTCCTCGCTCTGGATAGCGGACTGTGACGCCAGCCCGAGTGCAATCCCGGAGACGGTCGTCATGAGCGCGATCGTGACGGTAACAGCAGCGACGGCTGCGAGAAGCCCACCCGAGGTATTCGTCGTCAGGCGGGCTCGAATCCGACGAACGCCGATTGTCGTAAGTCCGTACAGCCGAGTGAAACGCCTACGCATCGTCGACGATACGCCCGTCACGGAGGCGGATCACGCGGTCGGTCCGCGCCAGCGCTTGGTCGTCGTGCGAGGCGAGGACGACTGCACACGCGTCTGTCGCCTCGTCAACCACGTCAAGGACGCGCGCGCCCGTCTCCGTGTCGAGTTCGCCCGTCGGTTCGTCGGCAATAAGCAGGGCTGGCTCCGTGACCAATGCCCGGGCAATAGCGACCCGTTGTTGCTCGCCCCCACTCAGTTCTCCTGGCGCGTGCGTGGCCCGATCACCGAGCCCGACGCGGTCGAGCAGGGTGTCGGCCCGACGGTGACGCTCGCGCTTCCGGACGCCATGCTCGACGAGCGGCAGAGCGACGTTACCACGCGCGGAAAGCGATGGAACGAGATGGAACCGCTGGAAGACGATGCCGACGTGCTCGAGTCGGAGCGCTGCGCGCTCGCGCTCCGAGAGGGCCTTGGTATCGATGCCGTGGATGGCTACCGTGCCGCGAGTCGGGACATCGAGTCCGGCAAGCAGATACAACAGCGTCGACTTGCCGCTGCCACTCGGTCCGGACACCCCGACGAACTCCCCAGAGTCGATAGCAAGCGAGACGGCATCGAGGGCGGTGACGGTGGGCTGTTGCCTCCTCTTCAGTACCGGGTCGGTGCCGCGGGTGTACGTCCGAGTCACCTCGTCGCACCTGACGACTGGCGCGTCGGGCGCGGACGCCGCCGTGTGAGTGGTCGATCGGTTTGCCATGCGGAAGGGCACTTTTCGTATGTGCCGTCCGCCAACATATATGCTCTGCCTCGTGGCGACGCGTCACTCGCGAGTCGAGACAGAGCGAAAGTCCACAGCGAGAGCCGGGACACGGCTCTCCCGATGCTGTCGCTCGCGCAGGGACCGGCGTCCGGCCGTCGGTGTCCGGAAGTGCCCTTACCGAATGGTTTTCGAACCGCAATCGGGACAACGGGTGAGCTTCTCGCTCTCACGGACGAGGTCGTCCCGACCGCAATTAAGACAGATGCGAACGTTCGAACGCATTGAGACTCTATCCGTTAATAGAGAGTGAGTCAGGTAAAATGGCTTCGTGTTTCATAGAGATTGCGAGGCGGATACCCCGACCCTTGAGCTCGGGGATGAAGCCGACAACCGATGACACAAACCACGCACGATGGCAAGGCCGACTCCCCCAC
>CAKZPG010000027.1 GCA_937138675.1 uncultured archaeon
GAGTCCTCAGGGTGAGGATAGGAGTAACGGCTGTGTGGCACAGCCATCGACACACCTGTTCGACCGCGAGAGCGGGACGTTTCACACGAGAGAACAGGTCGTATCGTAGACCAGCAAATATCCCACCTGCGGCACGGGAAGCCCCGTCGGTTACGACGGGGAGGATGTCACAGTTAGTCCGGTAAAAAAATTGCTTAGGTGTTCAGGTGCGAACCGTCGCGTCTCTCTGAGCCGTCACCGCGGCTCGAGCCCGGAGACCCGGCTGGGCGGGATGGCGTCGGTGCCGCGCTGCTGGAGGATCTCGAAGGCAGTCATCACGTCTGTCCGGGTGACGAAGCCGGCGAGGTTCCCCTGAGTGTCGTGGACGGGCAGGCGCCCAATATCGTGTTTGCCCATGGCCGAGATAGCGCGCATCACGTCGTCGCTCGCGGAGACCCACGCGAGGTCGTCTGTCATCACGTCGGCGACAGTGTAGGCGTCGCGTTCGACATCGCGCACGGCGCGGGCATCGTCAAGAGTGACGAGCCCGACAAGTTCGCCGTCCCGCATCACCGGGTAGCCGGTGTGGCGCTCGTCTATCATCCGGTCAAGCAGGGCGGTCACGGAGAGGTCCTCATCGACCACGTCGAGGCGGTCGCGGGGGGTCATCACGTCGGCGACGACGACGTTCTCGAAGGCGGCTCGCATCGCGGTCTGTTGAGCCTCCGAGGAGGCGCCCATATATATAAAGAACGCCAGGGCGACGAGAAGCAGGTTGACAAACAGGCCCAGAAGGCCGAGGAGGAACGCGAACACCTTGCCGACCTCCGCGGCCTGTTTCGTCGCGCGCGAGTATGGCCGGTTGCGTGCGAGGATCGCCCGGAGGACTCGCCCGCCGTCCATCGGAAAGCCGGGAAGCATGTTGAACACCGCGAGCATGACGTTCGTGAGCGCGAGGTAGGCGGCGACAAACTGGACCGCAGGAAAGGCTGACGGCACGGCGAGAAGGATGAGATACGAGCCGACGCCGAGGGCGACGCTTACAACCGGGCCGGCAACGGCGATGACGAATTCGTGGCGCCAGTCCTCTGGCATCTCGACCAGCCGGGCGACGCCGCCGAACAGCCAGAGCGTGATCGACTCGATCTGGTAGCCGTACCGGCGCGCGACGAGCGAGTGGCCAAACTCGTGGATGAGCACGCCGGCGAACAAACCAACGGCGCCGGCACTACCGAGCGCGTACCGCAACGGTGCGACGCCCAGCGCCGACCCGGATAGGGTGATTCCGAACAGGTCGTTCATCAGGCCCGCGAGCGCGGCCACGTCGCCGCTGATCAGCCACGCGAACAGGGGCAAGACGAGGAGGAAGGTGATGTTGAGCCGTATCGGGATGCCCAGAACGCTCCCGAGGGTGACACCGCGCATACCTGTTCTTACCCGCCCACCGGCTATCAACGTGGCGTCGGGCCGTTTTTGCCCGGCGACGGCGAAGGCGGCCTATGGATACCGACCCCACGCCGCTGGTGCGCCGGGCCGACGAGGTGAACTCCGAGCCGGTCGACGCAGCCGAAGGGCTCGAAAAAGGCGTGCTGGTCGACGAACGAGACGGCGCGCCGAACTTCGCGCTCCGACGGTTCACCATCGCGCCCGGCGCCGAGGTGCCACAGCACACGAACGCGGTCGAGCACGAACAGTACGTCCTCGCGGGCGAGTACGTCGTCGGGATTGGCGACGAGGAACACGTCGTGGCGGCGGGCGACAGCCTGCTCATCCCCGCAGGAACAGTCCACTGGTACCGCAACGAGAGCGACAAGGCGGGCGTGTTCCTCTGTGCCGTCCCGAACGGTGACGACGAGATCGCGCTGGTCGACGGAGCCGACGAGACGAACGCCTGAAGTACGGTTGCCGTATATGTAGCGTGTGGCGACGCAGGTCGGTCGAGTCGAGACGCTCTTTCTCCACGACGACGGGAAGGACGTCCAGGCCGTGGTCACGCGTGGCGGCAAGCGACTGCTGCGGGCGATCCTCGAGCTGAAAGAGACCGACGCCGGCCCGCGGCCCGGCAAGTTCCGTGTCAAGCGCGGGTCGCGCGAGGACCCCCGTGACCCCGACGAGTTTGTCGAGATCGCACGCCGCGCCGAGCGTATCCGGATCTCGGAGCAGACGTCGCAGCGATCACGCGACCGTCTCCGCGAGATGCTCGACGGCTACCAGTTGGAGGCGCTCGTTGTCCGCACCTGCCGGTACTGTGCGTCGGGGGGCGAGTACTCACCGATAACCGCTGAGACGGCCGTACAGAGCGGTCGCGACAGTATCTGTCCGTCGTGTGCCAGCGCCGAACTCGAGCGGGAGGTGGCCCACGCTGGCGGCCTGACCAGCGCAGCGAAAGACCGGCTGGAGGAGCTGATGATCGAGGTGGGCGACCTGGACCGGGTCGTTGACCTGCTCTCGGGCGAGCTAGACCCCGACCTGACGCGCTTCGACACCATCTCCGCGACGGTGGGCGACGTGGACCCGGTTGCGGTCGCGGATCTCGACCTCCAGCGGACGATGCAGGCGATAACCGAGGCGCGCTTCGAGAGCCTGCTCCCGGTCCAGTCCCGCGCCGTCGCGGCGGGGCTAATGAACGGCGATGACCAACTGGTCGTGAGTGCGACGGCGACGGGCAAGACGCTCGTGGGCGAACTCTCCGGAGTCAACCGGGCGCTGAGAGGTGAGGGGAAGTTGCTCTTTCTCGTCCCGCTGGTCGCGCTCGCGAACCAGAAGGCCGAGACGTTCGAGGACCGCTACGGCGACCATCTCGACGTGACCATCCGGGTCGGCGCCAGCCGGGTGAGCGGCGACTCGACACGGTTCGACCCGAGCGCAGACGTCATCGTCGGCACGTACGAGGGGGTTGACCACGCGCTCCGGACGGGCAAGGATATCGGCGAGGTGGGGACGGTGGTCATCGACGAGGTCCACACCCTGAAAGAGCCAGAGCGTGGGCACCGCTTAGACGGGCTGATTACCCGCCTGCGACACGTTTGTACCGATACACAGTGGATCTTTCTCTCCGCGACGGTGGGGAACCCCGAGTGGCTGGCAGAGCGCCTGCGTGCGCGGCTTGTCGAGTTCGAGGAGCGCCCGGTGCCTATCGAGCGCCACGTCACGTTCGCTGACGAGAGCAAGAAGTCTCGAGTGACGAACCGGCTGGTCAGGCGAGAGTTCGACCGCAAGTCGTCGAAAGGGTATCGCGGGCAGACAATCGTGTTCACGAACTCCCGGCGGCGGTGTCACGAGCTATCGCGAAAGCTGGAGTACGACGCCGCGCCGTACCACGCGGGGCTGGACTACCGGCGTCGAAAGAAGGTCGAGCGGATGTTCGGGAACCAAGATCTCGCGGCCGTCGTGACGACCGCGGCGCTCGCGGCCGGTGTCGACTTCCCGGCCTCGCAGGTGGTGTTCGACTCGCTCGCGATGGGCATCGAGTGGCTCTCAGTCCAGGAGTTCGAGCAGATGCTCGGGCGTGCCGGGCGGCCGGACTATCACGACCGCGGGGTGGTGTACGTCCTCGTCGAACCGGACACGCGCTACCACCACTCGATGGATATGACGGAGGACGAGGTGGCGTTCAAGCTGCTGAAAGGTGAGATGGAGGACGTTCACACCCGCTACGACGAGTCGACCGCCGCGGAGGAGACGCTCGCGAACCTCGCCGTCGCTGGCCGGGCGACCAAGCGGGTGAACCGCCGGATGGTCGGCGACGTGGACACCGAGCGCTCCGTCGCGCGCCTGCTCGACTGGGGGTTCATCGACGGACTGGAACCGACGCCGCTTGGCCGCGCGGTGACCGAACATTTCCTCGCCCCGAGCGAGGCGTTCCGGCTCCTTGATGCGATTCGTCGAGGGGCAGCGCCGTACGACATCGTGGCGGAGACGGAGCTCACTGAGGAAGAGTGACGTCTCCCACGACTGAAGCCGTGGACGTTCTCCTCGAAACTCCGTAACGAAACGCTTAGGCGTAGAACGCGGCGATATACATTTGCGGGACCGTGGGTTAGCCTGGTATACTTCGGGCCTTGGGTGCCCGTGACCCCGGTTCAAATCCGGGCGGTCCCATCCTCTTCGACGAAACATCGTCTGGCAGCCGGGTCACCTTCCGGTAGGATGGTGTACGTAAGCATACAAATGTGGTCGGCTCCGTGGATGGTCCGTAACATCCGTCTGGGCGGCGCGAACGGGTCGGTGCAGTGCGGCAGTGTGAGCTCCGCGTGTCGCAGTCGGCTGGAGTTGAAGTCGAACTCTGCGACCTGAAGCCACGAGACAACTTGGCTCAGCGCAAAGACAGTGTCTATCGCCCTCGGTGTGAGAGCAGAGTGAGAATCATCTTGTCAGTCTCACGGCGGAGTACAACCTGGAGCGTATCTCCAAGATGAGCGGTTCGGTCGTTGAATGTTAAGATCTGCCTCTGAAGCACGGGCGTTCGACGCGAACTATGAAGCCAGTCGTCCGAGAAGTACGAATCAACTATGCCACTTACTGACGACTCCACGATTCTCGTTCCGATCGATGTCTCTGTGGCCGAGCCCCCCGATCAGGTGATTCTCAAGCTGCTGAGACCGGTCAATATCGTTGTACTTGGTTACTACCCCGTTCCTAAACAGACAGCCCCAGCACACCTCAAAGAAGACCACGAAGCCGAAGCAACGGAGCGATTAGCGAATATCGTGAGTACGTATGCACGCGCAGACCACGATGTCGAGGACGTCCTCGTTTTTACGAAAGACCGGCGGGACAGTCTTGACCGCATCGCGGAGCAGTACGACTGTGACGCCGTGTTCGTTCCCGGAGAGGCGGAGGCCATCGGGCAGATTCTTGTCCCCTTGCGAGGAGATGTGAATCTCGAGCGAATCATCTCACTCGTTGGCGACCTAGGTCAGGCAAGTAGTGCTGCGGTGACATTGTTTCACTCGGTTGCCGAGGGGACTGACCCGAGCCAGGGCGAGTTCATCCTCCGCGGGGCCGCCGATCGCCTCTCTGAGGAGGGAGTCGACCGCGACCGGGTTGATTGGAAACTCTCAGAGGGGGGCTCTCCGAAGCGAGATATCATCGATCTCGTCGCAGACTACGACCTCGTTGTTCTCGGGGAGACGGAACCGTCACTTCGCGACCGCATTCTCGGCGCCGTGCTGACACCGATCCTCGACGAGATCGAGAAGCCAGCGATTATCGTGAGGGATACTGCGTGAGGAGGTCTTGATGACAGATACGACGTCCGGTACGCTAGTGTCTGTACTGACAGAGTTGCAACAGTTGACACCGCCTATACCCTCGGCGCCACCAACGAGGGGCGAACGAGAGGGCCGGAGGCGGGCGTCCACTGGCCATCGGCAGGCCTCGCTATCCGACGACTGGGTCGTCGCCCCGAAGTCATCCCCCGACAAACGTCGGTCAGTGGTGAGTAAGGTGCGGTCGCCGACCCAGTCGGTCTGCAGAATCCAGCGGTCGGAGCTGGCGTGCCGATGAGCGACCGAAACGGACAGCTAGAGCGAAACATTGGTTTTCTGGAGGCGATGACATTGGGTGGCGGGACGATGATCGGAGCGGGGATCTTCATTCTCCCCGGGATTGCAGCCGAAGGCGCCGGCCCCGCAAGTTCGATATCGTTCGTCATTGCTGGCTTCGTCGCGTTACTCGCAGCTCTGTCGCTCTCTGAACTGGCGACCGGGATGCCAGTCGCCGGTGGAAGCTACCACTTCGTGAACCGGGCGCTCGGTGGGTTCTTCGGAAGTATCGTCGGGTGGGGAATGTGGACCGGGCTGATGTTCGCAAGTGCCTTCTACATGATCGGATTCGGCCAGTACCTTGTTGAGCCGATTCCGTTCCTCGACGGCCGGGCACTCATCATCATTCTGGGCCTCCTTGGACTGGCGTTGATCGTAGGCGTGAACTACTACGGCACGGAAGAGTCAAGCCAGCTACAAAACGTTATGATCGGCGCCGAGACGGCAATCGTGCTTGCCTACGTCGCGCTCGGGCTGTTCTTCATCGATCCGGCGAACCTCGATCCGTTCGCCCCGACGGGGCCGAGCGGTATCATCGCCACGACCGGCATCGTCTTTGTCTCGTTTCTCGGATTCGAGATTATCGCGACCGTCTCGGGCGAGGTAAAGAATCCTAGCCGGAACATTCCGCTTTCGATGATACTCTCGGTCGTGCTGGTCACCATTCTCTACGCGTTCGTGATGATCGTCACTACGGGAGTCGTTCAGTACGAGACGTTGGGGGGGTCGCTCGTGCCGGTTTCCGACGTTGCGGTCGTCTTCATGGGCTCAGTTGGAGTGGTGGCGATCGTCGCTGCCGCAGCGATCGCGGCGATTTCGAGTTCGAACTCCTCGATTCTCGCGGCTGCACGAGTGAACTACGCTATGGGCCGCGACGAACTGATGAGCGACTGGCTGAACGTGACCCACGAACGGTTCGGCACCCCCCATCGAGCGATTGTCGCCACCGGTGCCGTCACGACAGTGCTGATCGCTGCCGGACTCAACATCAAAAGCATCGTTGCCCTCTTGGCCGAGGTGGCGAGTTTCAGCTTTCTCGTCTCGTACTCGCTGGTTCACGTCGCACTCGTCGTGTTCCGCCGTGCCGACCCAGAAGACTACGATCCCTCGTTCACGATCCCGGACGTGCTGTATCCGGCGGTTCCGGTCCTCGGAATAGTGCTGTCGGTCGTCGTTATCTCACAAATGGCACCCATCATCATCCTGCTCGGGATGGGGGTCGTGGGGGTTGGAGTCGGGTGGTACGTCGTCTACGTCAGAGATCACGCTATCGACAGAGGGCTCATCGACGATGCAATCTTCCCGACAGGCGATGCGTATCGCGTTGTCGTTCCGGTCGCAAACCCGAAAACACAGAGAGATCTCCTCCGGCTCGCAGCAGCCACCGCCCGCGCACATGCCGACGAGAAGACGCCCGAACTCGTTGCGGTGAACGTTATCCAGCGTGCGGAGCCATCTCCCGAGCAGAACATCGCGGCAGAGCGGCTCGAACGCCAGCACCATCTTCTTGAAGCGACACGAGAGATCGCGACGGAGATCGGCGTGAGTCTGCGGACGGTCGCAATGACTGGACGGCACGTCGATGAGACGATTCTGGAGGCGATCTTAGAGGAGAACGCTGATCAGGTGCTGCTTGGATGGGAGGGTACACGCACGCGCCAGGGACACGTGTTCGGCCCGAATCTCGACTCCGTCGTTGAGAATGCCCCCTGTGAAGTCTGCCTCGTCACACTCCACGACAAGACGATCGGCACCACCGTGGCACTTGCAGATCTGGGGCCACATTCACCGAGCGCTGCACGACGGGCTGCTGAGTTTGCAACTGTCGACGCAACCGTGCCAACCCTGTTGAACGTTCAGCAGCCAGCCCATGACAGTGAGTCTGCTGTCGAACGCGGGGAAGCCGTGCTCGAAGAAGTTGCTCGCGAAGCAGGACTCGAGCCAGAGGAGTACAAGAGTGAGGTCGTCGTTGCCGATGATACCGAGACGGCCATTCTTGAGACTGTCAATCACTACACTACGATCTGTGTCGGGCTGTCGGAACGGAGCGACGCGTCTCGAATGATCTTCGGGACAATCGCAGAACGCATCAGTCAGGAGGCGACGAGCAACGTTGGTATCGTGCGCGGGCCCCCCGGTGCTGCTGAGACAGTTGTACATCCACGCGAGGAACAGCTGCCGAAGTGACTTCTTCCTCGCCCGGCACGGCGAGACGTCTCCTTTCCGCACGGTGGGAGCGGCTAATCCGAAGGCGTGTGGTGACACAGAGTGTCCGGCGTACGCGAGGTCGCGATGCTCGACGTATGGGTTTTAAATGCTGGATGAACACCGTACAGGGCGTGGGAGTTCGCTGCGCGTGCTATGCGACGACGACGACGCCTTTCATATTCAGGTAGGCGTGTGGCGTGCAGACGTACTTGTACTCGCCGGCCTCGTCGAACGTGTGTGTGAAGCTGTGACCGGCCGTACTGACGAGCTCCGACGCGAACGCGTCGCCTTCGTGGACAACGTTGTGGTCGCCGCCCTTTCCGGTCCACTCCCAGACCACGCGTGTCCCCGTGCTGACCCGAACGGCTGCAGGGGCGAACGCGAGGCCACTGCCATTGCCGTCCGCGCCCACGGAGATCGCAACGGTGTCCGCGTCGGTCTGGTCGACAACCCCGTCGTAGTTTCCGACGTCCGAGAGATACCCGTCGAACCGGCCCCCCTCGCTCTCTTCCGACTGGGAGCCGCCGCCCATACACCCGGCTATCGCCGAAATCCCGCCGCCGACCGCTATCATCGCCGTTCGCAGCGCGCGACGTCGCGTGTGCTGGTCCGCTCTCATCTCGATTGGTAGCGGCTGGAGTGGCAAAAATCCTCACAAAGCGCGGCCGACGATGTCGACGTCCGTCGGGCCCTGCCCGTCGTAGCGCGCGACGAACTCGTCGAGACGGGCTGCGTCGTCGGCGCCCGGTAGCACTCGGCTCGCAGTCTCGCAGTCCGCGTCGACTCCAAGGCGGTCACAGACGAGATCGGTCGTCGCCTCGGCCATCTGCCGGTAGGTGGTGAGTTTCCCACCGACGACGCTGGCGAAGTTTTCGACCCCGTCCTCGGCGCTGTCGAGAACGAAGAAGCCGCGCGAGATGCCGCGACGGTCGCCATCGCCCTCGTCGGGGTCGTATAGAGGGCGGACCCCCCACCACGTCCGGACCACCTCGACGTCGGCCACTGGCGGGAGCATCGCCGCACACTCCTTGACGGAGCGCTCAACCTCCCAGTCGGCCTTCTCGTAGTCGTCCGGGTCCGGGACGGGGACGCTCGTCGTGCCGAGCACCGCCTCGTCCTCGTGCGGGATCACGATGTCGCCGTCGTCCGGGTCGCGACAGCGGTTGAGTACCGGGTCGACGTCGCCGTAGTCGACCGAGACCATCACACCGCGGGCGGGTGCCATCTTGACATCGAGACCGGCCATCGCCGCGACCGACCCCGCCCACGCGCCGGCCGCGTTGACGACGTAGTCCGGCTCGACCCAGCCGTCGACCGACCCGCCGAGGCGGGCGCCAGTCACCCGCCCATCGGCGACACGTAGGTCCTGAAGCGGCGCGTGCGGGTGGATCGCCGCGCCGCTGGCGGCGGCGTCGGCGGCGTTTGCGGCCACCAGTCGGGAGGGGTAGATAACGGCGTCTGGTACCCACATCGCGCGCTCGACGGTCGACACGAGGTCCGGCACCATCTCGCGGAGCTCGGCCTCGTCCAGCAGGTCCGTCTCGATGCCGACCTTCTCACAGGCCGCGCGCTTTTTGTCGAAGTAGTCCGGGTCGTCCCCATCCAGTTGGACGAATAGGCCGCCGGTGTCGCGAATACACTCGCCTGCGACCTCGCGCAAGATACTGTTCTCGACGATACACTCCTCCGCGCCAACGGGGTCCGCCTCTGCATACCGGGCGCCGCTGTGGAGAAGACCGTGCGACCGCCCGGAGGACCCGCTCCCGAGGCCGCCTCGCTCTACGAGGGTCACGTCAACGTCACGGAGTGCCAAGTCACGAGCCACGCCGGCGCCCGTCGCGCCGCCGCCGACGACGAGTACTGAGGGATCAGCTATCATAATTAATTGTCGGACTGTGTCGAAATTACTCTGACGGTAAGATAACAGGTCGCGTGGTGTCCAAAAGATAATCACGCTCACCGAAAATCGTGTAGAGACAATGGACGCAGCGAACACGGGGCGGCGAGGGGGGAAACAGTGAGCGATCTTGACGACGTTGTTCGGATGGTCCGGGCCGTCGCGGGCGACGTGCGCAGAGGGCTCGCGGACCACGCCGGTACCGGAGCAGGCACGAACCCGAGCGGCGAGGACCGGATCGCCGCGGACGTCTGGGCCGACGGCCAGTTCTTTGACGGGCTCTCTGCGCTCGACGGGGTCGGCGAGTACGTCAGCGAAGAGCGCGAGACGGCGGTCGACTGCGGCGCCGGCTACGCCATTGCGATCGACCCGCTCGACGGGTCGTCGAATCTCGCGTCGAACAACCCCGTGGGCACGGTTGTCGGCGTCTACGACGCCACGCTCCCAGCCCCCGGGCGAGAGCTCGTTGGGGCCGTGATGGTTCTCTACGGACCCTACACCACTATGATTGTCGCCCGTGAGGACGAATCGACGGTTGAGGAGCACGTCGTCCGGCAGGATGAGACGGTCCCAAAGACACTCGCGCTCCCTGACGACCCGACGGTCGTCGGAATCGCGGGCAAACGTGGCGAGCGGTCCGCGGCCTGTGACATGCTCGTCGACGAGTTGGAGCGGGAGTTGAAGCTCCGCTACGGAGGCGCGATGGCTGCGGATGTCCGGCAGGTACTCGAGTATGGCGGCCTGTTCGGCTACCCCGCGGTCGAGGGCTATCCGGACGGGAAGCTCCGGGTCCACTTCGAGTCCGCCCCGCTCGCGTACATCGTCGAGTCGCTCGGCGGCGGGTCGACAGACGGTGAGCAGTCGCTGCTTGATGTCGAGCCGACGGGACTCCACGACCGGACACAGACGTTCCTCGGCGATGCGACACTCGTGGAGCGGGTGGAGTCCGCGCTCTCCGACTAGACGTACAGGCTCCGCCCGGCGCTCCCCGCACCCGTCGCGAGGTCGGCGTGAACCTCAGCGATCCGCTCACGGATCGCTCGGCCGATGACCCGTGGGTCGAAGTGGTCCTTGTTCGGAGACCACTCCACGTCGTTGAAGAAGGTGTCTCGGTCGTCCTCGACGCCGTCTGGCGGAACGATTTTGTCGCCGTGCGCCCGATAGTGGTCGAAGGCGGTCCGGGTGTACTCGTACTGGTAGCGAGTGTCCTTGTTGACCTTGCAGATGCCGTTCGCGAGCATCCTCTGGAGCTGGTCGGGCTGGACGCCCGAGGAGCCGTGGAGGACGAGCGGTGTGTTGAGGCCGTGATCGCGGAGTGCGGTCCGGACATCGGCGGCGAGGTCGGGGCGCAGTTCGAGTTCTCGGCCCTTCGCCACGCCATGCTGTGTCCCGACGGAGACCGCGAGCAGATCACAGCCAGTCCGGTCGACGAACTCGACAGCCTGTTCCGGGTCAGTGTAGAACGCGTCGTCGGAGACGATCTCGTCTTCGACCCCTTTGATCCGCCCGAGTTCGGCCTCCACGAGGATATCCGCGCCGGCGCGCTCAACCGCCTCGACAGCCGCTCGGCTCCGCTCAACGTTCTCCGCGAACGACTCGTGCGAGGCGTCGATCATGATCGAGGAGGGGAGGTCAAGCTCGGCCTGTCGCCGGATCGTGTTGAGGTCGGTCTGGTGGTCCATGTTGAGAAACACCCCGATGTCGTGGCCGGCCGCAACCTGCTCGATGTAGGTTCCCATCGCCCGCAACCCCGCTATCGGGTCGCTGTCGCCCGCGAACGTACAGGCGCCGTTGCTCATCTGGAGCAGGAGATCCGAGTCCACGCTGGCCGCCCCCCGGACCAGTCCAACGACCGCGTTCGGCTCCGCGACGTTGCTCGCGACGAGTCCGTAGCTTCCATCCAGCGCGTCGTCGTACACCCTCGCCAGCTCTGCGCCGCCGTGGAATGTCACGGCCGCTCTCCGCGAGCCATCTGTCGCCGGCCGGCCTTTCCGGGTCGAATATCCATACTACTGATACGACAGACTGGCTTGTGAAGATGTGCTTTTTTCACCACAGACGCGGCAGGCGGGTAAACAGACAGTGAAAACTGTCTGCCAGTATTAACTATTTTCAGGCGCTAAGTCCCCTTCCTCAACAAGCAACGCAG
>CAKZPG010000028.1 GCA_937138675.1 uncultured archaeon
TGTAAGCATTCGTCCATGATCGGCTCATGAAAGCCGCTTGTCTGACAAATTGAGAAAATACGGCAGGGTGCTATTCTTGTAGCTTCTCAAGGAGTGCCTCTTTCATTTCCGGATCTTGGAGTAACTCATCAAGCGTGTCAATCTTGTCGTTCAGGTCGTCACTTGGGTCAATCTCCTTGTAGGATTGTTTCACTTTTTCACCGACTTCAGCCTCAAGTTCTCCGGCGGTCTCTTGATCAATCGCAAAGCCACATCGCATACAGAACGCTGCAGTTGGTTCGTTCAATTCCTGACACCGTGGACATTCAACCACGTCAGGTGTGTCTTCTTCATCTTCCGGCTCGTAGAGTCCGTGCATTTCATCATACGCATTATCTATGTCACGACCGCTTAGATGGACATAGCGGGCTGGCACGTCGCTTCCTTGTACCCATCCGAACCATTCGCAAAGTTGGGCTTCCTTTAGCTCATTCGCTAAATATGAGGCTCTGGAGTGACGGTAATGATGTGGATTAGAAGGTTTCTCAAGACCGGCCCGTTCCATATTCTTCTTGAGTATCTTTTCACGGATGTAACGGTAGCCAAGCTGGTCGTCAGGGTTCCCTTGTTGGATCTTACACCATAGCGGATTGTCTTTCTCCGGGTTCGGATGTTTGGCTAACCAATTGTTGATGTGTGGAACGGACTCCACAAGCGGTAATCTTCTTGGACCGGTCTTCCCGTCAATCACGACTTTCTTCCCGTGTTGGCGGTCTTCAATGTCCCCTACAATCAGGTCAATTATCTCTCCAATACGAGCACCAGTTTCGTAAAGGAGAGAGATTAACGCTTTATCGCGGGGGTTCTTTGCTGCTTCTACCTGCAACTGAATGTCTTCTTTTGAGAGTAGGTCTTTCGGGAGTTTACGCTTCCCCCCTGAATTAGATAGTTCGATCCACTCCGTTTCTGGTGGGGCGTCACCGTTCTTACTGTTTTTCAACCATTTCCAAAACACCTTGATTACGTTCTTGTAGGTGTCAACGGTCTCATCAGTATAGTCACGGGAGTGAAGCCACGCTATGATTTGTTTTACCTCCCCCTTGTCCATTTCATCGAAGGGTTTCTCTACGTGTTGTGCTACGATCTTCAACCGCGTCACGTTCTTCAATAAACTGGCTTCAGCCAACCCGTTCAGAACTTGGTCACGCTTGTAGTCTAAGATCAGCTTCTTGTTTGGGTCACTAATTTCATCGGACGCTTCGATATTCTCAATCGTACTCTCAAGTCGCTTGGTGAAGTCATCGGTAGGCATAGTCGTTACTGGTGGCCAAGGGACAAGAAGGTTTTGAACCCTTAGTCTGTAATCCCTCCACCGGCTTACATCATTTTGTTTATAATCTTACTGATTAAATACGTGTAGGTTGGGGTTGTTGTGTAATCGTGCTATTTCGGGTATTATAGACTGTTTTACGATGTGAACGCCGTAGAAATTAGCGACCAACCTAACTCTCAAGTATCAATCTCACAGAATACTGTTTCTTCGGCTGACACTCGATACACACGGCACCTGAAGCATTTACCTCGTCTCTCCGTACCCGCTCGAATGGTCTTCAACACGACGTGGCACAACCTATTCGAAAACGTCGAGGAACTCCCTTCAGACGCGACTGTCGTCACACCCCTCTCGCCCAAGGCGTTTTGCGTCACCGACGTTCAAGAGCCGCGTGTACTGATTCAGCACCGCTCCTCCGAGAGCGAGGCCACGATGTCGAGAATCATCGGAACGAACCGGTCGACCGGCTGGTGTACGCCTACAATCGCGAGACAGAGAAGTTCGACGTTATCGGCGACGACGCGCCGGTTCGACTCACCGACCGGCACCTCAACGAGGCGTTCGTCACAATGTGAACACCTCAACGGATGACGAGGTCTACCTCGGGAGGGTATTCAGCGACAACTTGCCAGTCCACCTCCAGCGATTCGGGAGGACAAGAGAGGCAACGGCGGCGGTAGAGGAGACTCTCGCAGCGAACATGTTCCAGCAGGGAGTCGGCCGGATACAGGAGGACGACGCCGACGCTCGGAAGTGGAGTCAGATATACTACACGATAGGCGAGGCCACATTCCACGCGTACCTCCTAGAGTTCGGACAGGCGGTGGTCACGGCCACGCCAGCCGAGATGGAGTGGGGACCGGGTGGGCTGGCCGGGTCCGCTCGTCGACTGCTGGCTCGGCGACCCGTCGCTGCAAGATACCTGACTGGTCGGCAGAACAGCAGATATCCGACAAAGTTTAATCCCTTGGACACTTACACAGACGGTATGCATGACCTCACTGGGTTCCAACGTGATCTGCTCTACAACATCGCTGGGCTTGACGAGCCCCACGGCCTTGCAATAAAGGATGAGCTGGAGACCTACTACGAGAAAGAGATTCACCACGGCCGGCTCTATCCCAACCTCGACACACTCGTCGAGAAGGGGCTCGTCGACAAGGGCCAGCGCGACCGACGGACAAACTTCTACACTCTGACCCGACGCGGGCAGCGCGAACTCGCCGCCCGCCGCGAGTGGGAGGACCAGTATCTCGAAGACTCAAACTCGATCCCGGCCTAGTACCGTCCCTTCTCTCCGAGTCGCACCCGTAGTTCCAGCGCTGCCGCACCGAGTCCGAGCCCCAACACTGCGACCCTGACGCCGGTTCCCACGCCGTAGGGGAGCCGAACGAGCGCCCCGACGAGTACGACTCCGGCCACCAGTCCGACAAGTGGCCGGTCGATGTTCACGAACGAGACGAGCCACACACCGAGCGCGAACCGCCCCAGTACCGCGGCAATCCAGCCGAAGGCTGGAAGCGCGAGAAGAACGGCTGCCGCGACGGGGAGACCGACGACTGTCACCGTGAGCGCGAAGAGACCAAACACCACCGCGACAAGCGCGCCGGCACCGTAGAGCAGGCTCTGTGCAGTGTCGAGGACTGCGTTCTCGGCGACGGCAACGGAGAAGTCCTCAACGAGGTAGAGTAAGAGCCCGCCGACTAACAGGTTTGCAAGGATTCCGTAGGCGAACAAGATGCCCGGCGAGAGCGCCGAAGGTGCTAAGCCGAGGCCAAGATCATCGACCGCACGGACCTGTCCACCGACCGCCGCCCCGGGTGCGCGCTCCAGTCGCCCGTTGTAGTTCACGTCGTTGCTCACATCGGCGGAGGGTGCGAGGGATACGAGCGCCGCGCCGGTTGTCACGTCGCTCCGGACCGACCCGGCGACGATCACCTCGCCCGCGGCCGCTCTGAGCGACCCGCCAACCTGTCCCGACTCCGTGAGAAGAACCGAGCCGGCGTAGGCGACAGCGTTCCCGCCAACCCGGCCCTCGATCATGAGGCTGCCCGTGTATGCCCGGAGAGTCCCCTCGATGATGCCCGACTTAGCGACGACAACAGATCCCGCGTAGGCGTCGACGTCGCCCGTCACCGTCCCGCGGACGACGACGGTGCCACTCGTTGCGGTCAACGAGTCGAGTTCCTCCCCCTCCGCCACGACGACTGTCCCTCCAGCACGCTGGTCCGCCGCGGCCACGCCCGGAAGTGCGACGAGGGCGAGGACGGCCGCGAGCGCAACCACAGTTGCCCGTCGGCTTCGCATACAGTTCACCCCCCGGCCCCGGGGCAAGTCGGTTTCCTTTCTCAGAGCGTCTCTGGGTTTGCCACGAGGCGCTTTGTCACGGGGTCATTGGCGAGGATTCGAGCCACTGAATCAGCAGTCGTCTCTAACATCTCGACCCGGGTGTGGCGACCAGCGCCCGCAAGATGTGGTGTTGCGAGAACGTTCTCGAAGGAGAAGACAGGATCATCGGGGCGCGGCGGTTCGTCGTGGAACACGTCGACTGCTGCGCCCGCGAGGTCGCCCGCTTGGAGTGCGTCGTGGAGGGCGTTTCGCTCGACGACGGCCGCTCGGGCCGTGTTGAGGAGGACGCCGTCAGTGCCTAGTCGAGCGAGTTCGTCGGCGCCGACCATCCCCCGCGTCTCGTCTGTTAAGCGGACGTGAATCGAGAGGACCGAGCACCGGTCGAACAGGTCGTTCAAGTCCAGAAGTTCGACCCCAATCTCCCCAGCGTGAGCCTCGTCGACGTACGGGTCGTGCGCGACGAGGTCGGGGCCAAATGGACGAAGACGCTTTGCCGTCGCCGTACCCGACGCGCCGAGGCCGAGGAGGCCAACCGTCTCGCCACGGAGTTCGCGACCCCACCACTCGGGCGAGCGCCACCCGCCCGCACGGAGGTGTGCCTCGCTCTCGCCCAACTTCCGGAGCAGGGAGACGAGCATCCCGACTGCGAACTCACCGACCGAGTCGGCGTTCATCCCTGGAGTGTGGGTGACAGCAATTCCGCGCTCTGTTGCCGCGGGTACGTCGATATTGTCGATGCCAGAGCCGGGTTTACCGACGACACGGAGGTCCGGGAGTGCGTCGAACACCACAGGGCCATACTCGTTCTCGGAGTGGACGAACAGGGCGTCGGCTCCGGCCGCGCACTCGATTAGTTCGTCGGTCGTGTAGCCGTCCTTTGGGACCGAAACCACCTCAATGTCGGCGAACGTCCCCGCGACCGAGTCAACATCCCGGAAGGCGACGAGTCGGGGCATACGCCACGGTTTCGCGGTTGGCACCTGAACCTTCCGCCAGAACCGATTTTGCTCACCCTGCCGGGGCAGGTGTATGGACCTGGACGACGGACCGACGGTTGCGGTGTTGCGCGAGGGGACCGAGGGGCTGGACACCCGGGACTACGCCGTCGCTCTCCGGGCGGAGGGGCTCTCGGTCGCGTACGCCTCGACGCCTGCCGAAGAGCGCCGGTTGGTCGCGGAGGCGCCGGTCGTGACGGGTGTCCGCGTTGACGAAGGCCTCATCGAGGAGTTCGAGGGTGTCAAGCTGTTCGCCGCCGCCTCCTCTGGCACCGGTCACTTGCCAACCGATGAGATGACCGACCGTGGCGTTGCCGTGACGAACGCGAGTGGCATCCACGCCCCCGGCATCGCCGAACAGGTCTGCGCACACCTGCTAACGTTTGCCCGACACCTCCACCGCGCGCCCCGCAGGCAGGAGCGCCAGGAGTGGCGTCACTGGCAGGCCGGTGAACTGTACGGGTCCACGGTGACCGTGGTCGGACAAGGCGCCATTGGAACGGCAGTTGTCGAGCGATTAGCACCGTTCGGCGTCGAAACAGTCGCGGTCCGGCATAGCCCCGAGAAAGGCGGTCCCGCGGACGAGGTAGTGGGCTACGACGCCGTCCACGACGCACTGGCGCAGACGGACTACCTCGCGCTCGCCTGTCCGCTTACAGACGAGACGGAGGGGCTGGTAGACGGAGCGGCGCTCGCGACGCTCCCACCCGAAGCGGTGGTCGTCAACGTCGCGCGCGGCGGGGTGATAGACCAAGGAGCACTGGCCGAGGCGCTCGGAGCGGAGGCGATTCGCGGTGCGGCGCTCGACGTGACCGACCCAGAGCCATTGCCGTCGGAGAGCCCGCTCTGGCGGCTGGAAAGCTGCCTGATCACCCCGCATGTTGGCGGGTCGACGCCTCGCCACTGGGAGCGGCTGGCGGCCATCGTCGCCGAAAACGTTGCCCACCTCACGTCGGACGGCGACCCCACTGCCCTGCGGAACCTCGTTGCCGTCTGACTGTCGTCGGACCGAAGCCAAAGGTATACGTCGGACTAGTCGTTCAGGGAGGACGTATGCCGGAATGCCAGAACTGTGGCTCGTTCGTCACTGAGAACTACGTGCGTGTGTTCGCTCCGAACGGTATGGAGCGTCCGAGGGTCTGTCCGAACTGCGAGGATCTGGTGCGTGACGGCAACGGCGTTCGCGAGGCCCGCGCCAAGCGGACGTAGACGAGTCCGCTCCGAGGAGAAGAGGTTTTTACGCTTCAGCGACCCTCGGTTTTCGTGCTCACCTTCGTCGGTCTCGGTCTGTACGATGAGTGTTCGGTGACGATCGCCGGCCGCAAGGCGATCCGCTCCTGCGACCGGGCATTCGCGGAGTTCTACACCAGCGACCTCGTCGGGACGACTGTCGAGGACCTCGCCGCTCACCATGACGTGGACGTCGAAGTCCGAGACCGCGCGGGCATCGAGCGAGACCCCGAACCGGTCCTCAACGCCGCCGAAACCGAGGAGGTCTGTTTTCTCGCCGCCGGCGACGCGATGGTATCAACGACCCACGTCGACTTGCGGCTCCGGGCCGAAGACCGCGGGATCGAGACTCGGGTTGTCCACGGTGTCTCGGCCGCGAGCGCCGTCCCCGCGCTTTGCGGGCTCCAGAACTATCGGTTCGGGAAGTCCGTCACCCTCCCCTTCCCGGACGCTCATGGCGCCGGGGTGGTGCCGCCGTCAGTCGTCGAGAGCGTTGAGGCGAACCTCGGCCGGGGCCTCCACACGCTCGTCTATCTCGACATCACTGCCGACGACGAACAGCGCGCCCGGCGGGCCGAACGGAGCGCGCAATCGAGCGGAACGAACCGCGGAACGTACATGACGGGCGACGTTGCCGCCGGTCTGCTTGTAGAGGGGTGGAAGGATCGACTGGGTGTCGTCGTGGCACGCGCCGGGAGTCCCGACCCGGTCGTGGCCGCCGACAGGCTCTCGGCACTCGTGGACCGAGACTACGGGGGACCGCTCCACGCACTCGTCCTGCCCGGATCGCTCCACCACGTTGAACGGGAGGCGCTGGCGACGCTGGCGGGTGCGCCAGACGAGGTACTCGACGGCTACGACGATACAGGTGACTGAACGAACGAGTGGACCGCCCTCAGTCCTTGCCCGGGTCGACCCCGCCGTCGGCTACCGCCGCCCCGCGCGGGAGGTCAAGCGCCGCTGCGAGGTCGTACTCGTTGCGGGTGAGAAGGTAGAGCGCGTCTTCTACCATCGAGAGGAGTTCGGGGAGTTCGCGCACCAATAGGTAGGTGAGTCCGACGAGTGCGAACACTGCGAGTGACTGGCTGACAACCCGGTCCGAGAGATAGAACGAAACCTTGTATGGGTCTGTGCCGTCGAACAAAAAGAGGACCGTGTCGGCGAACCAGTGCATGTACTGCTCGCCGAAGACGAGGCCGATGAATGTCGTCCGGGCGAGATTCAGCGCGTAGATGACCGGGACGACGACCGCGAGGCCTCGAAGCTTCCGACGGAACGGCGCGTCGACGGCCGCGACGAGGCCGGCGAAGATAGAGATGCTCCCCAGTCCTGTACACGCCAGCACGAGCGAGAACAGGATAATGTGGCCCTCGGGGGTGACGAATTTGAACGTGTTCAGGTATCCTTGGTCTCCGGTTACTAGTTCAGGGTGGTGGCCCAGCGCGTTCATGATCCACATCGTCTGGTCGGTAACGACCCGAATGAGCGCCGCGCGCGGCGCCGGGATCGTGACACTGCCGACAGGAACTGGCGGGATGGTCTCGAACGGCAGGTAGATGAGCCCCATCCACGCCACTGCGCGAGCGAGCGACACGAGCGAGTCCCGGCCATTCCAAAACGTGTAGCCGGCATAGAGACAGAGCGGCACTGCAAGCATGGAGAGTCCAGCCTCGATGAACGACCGCTTCGCAAGCCAGAAATGCGGGGCGAGCTGGAGCCAGAACAGCGCGAACAGGCCCCAAGACCCGGCGAGGGCGGCACGCGCGGTCCGGGGTGAGACTGCGAGCGACGAGTCGGTCCCGCGGCGCGCCCAAAGAAGGGCACCGACCCCGAACGCGACGACGACGGCCCACGCCAGCGCGTCAGAGGCGGGAGTTGGCACGACAATACGTCTGTAAGCCGTCGATAAATTCCTTGTTGTTGTAGGCTGGTTCCTGGTGTCGCCGTCGGCGAGAAGAACGCGTGTCAGTAACCCACAACTGAACTCGTGGGCTTCTTCGTTGCGTTCGTGTGAAAGTCGTCGTGTAGCGACGGGTGCGCGGCACCGCTCGTGGGACCGTCCTCAGTCGGACGGATAGTCACTCAGGATGATATTCAGTATGTATCGCAGACTCGATCGAGAGCGCAAGGCTAAAACGGGAACAGCGAGTCGTCATTGGGGGTCCGCTCGACCACTTCAACTTCGTGTCCGTCCGGGTCTGTCGTGAACCCGTAGCGGTCGTTGCACTCCTCTGGAGATCGGTACTCCTCGGCATGGCGGGCCATCAACCGGTCCCAGCCCTCGTGGAGGTCGTCGACAGCGACCGCGAGGTGGCCCCACGCGTCGCCCATCACGTAGGTTCGCTCGTCGTAGTTGTAGGTCAACTCAACGTCCATCGCCGTCTCTGGGGCGCTCCGTGGCGAGAGGAAGTAGTTTGCAAATGTATCCGACTCCCAGCGGCCGGTGTTTTCGTACTCCATCTTGCGGACCCACCAGCCGATCGCTTCGTCAACGTCCTCGACACGAATCATCGTGTGATCGAGGCTCCAGCGCGCGCCATAGTCCCGCTGGACGATTTCGACCTCGTGGCCGTCGGGGTCGTTGACGAAGGCGTAACGCCCGCCACAGGAGTCGGGGTCGCGGTAGTCCTTGACCCCCTCGTTCATCAGCTCCTCGTAGGCGTCGTAGACATCCTCGACTCGGACGGCGATATGGCCCCACGCGTCGCCAGTCTGGTAGGTACTCCCGTCGTGGTTGTAAGTCAGTTCGAGCATCGCGCCCGCCTCGTCCATCTCGACAGGGCCGAGATAGGCGATGGTGAACTCGTCTGCCTCGTGTCGTTCTTTCTCCTCATAGTCAAGATGCGTCGTGTACCAGTCGAGCGACGCTTCCAGGTTCTTGACGCGCATCATCACGTGGTCAAGTGGTGTGGACATGAGCGAATCGTGGAGCGCCGGGTCCAAACAGTTTGTGTGGGTCGCTCTCTCACCCCGCGTCGCGGTAGAGTGCCAGCGCAATGGCGACGAGAACGAGCGTCCCCGTCGGCCACGCGGTTCGGTACGGCTGGACGGAGAACCCAAGGGCGAGCGAGAACTGGGCAGCGCCGGCCGAACAGAGCGCGGCGGCCGTCACTCGGCGGTCCTCGTACGTACGCCCGGCAACGGCGCCCGCTACGACGCTTGCGACACCGACGAGGTAGAGCCCGACTGAGAGCGGCCACGCGAGGATGTAGTCAGGAAGTCCGGCCGTGTAGACGAATAGAAACGAGTACAAGTCCGTCACGCCAGGCGGGGTGGTGTTGACCAGCCCCCAGGGAAACAGTAGGGTTGCGTCCGCACGCGTGAACACCTGGACCGACCACGGGATCAAGAGGGGGATGAGAACAACGCCGAGGCGTCGGGGTCGCCGCGCGGGCGGCGGCTCGGCCTCGGTCACCGCCGGACTCTCCGGACGAGCGCCGTGGGACCGGCCCTGCGTGGGCGTACGAACACATCAGTGGCCGGAGACGGGCACATAAGAGTGGCGCGGTTCGGCCTATGCGAGTCGCTGGTGTTGTCGCTCTCGACGGTCCGGTTCAGGTGCGAGGGTTTCGGTAGGCAGAGGTATTACCGGCGGCGGTGGAGCGACGCTGGCAGAGAATGCTCTAGAGAGAAAGGGGTCAACGGACGCAGGCTAAACTACTGGCGCCGCTCGAGCGAAGCACAGAGAACGCTCTCGGTGTATTCAGGAAGTGCGAACAAACATATCGGTCACAAGGAACAAACACGAATGTCTTTGGGCTTGCCCCCGAACTGCTTCACCACTACTTCCGGGCGACAATACGGATCACATCCTCGTCGGCGAGAACGTGATCGCGGCCCACCTGCTGTTCGTCGTGTTTCGCGCTCTCGCCCGTGACGCGGGCGAATTTGAACCGCTGGTCAAAGGAGCCACCCAGTTTCTCCAGTGCGTTGTCTACCGTATCGCCCTCGCGCACGACAAGCGGTTCCTCGTAGTCGACGCCACGACCCGGCTTGTCCATGTAGAGGCGGACGAGACCGAGTTCGTCCCATAAGCGCTCCTGCAGGGCGTCGAGGCCGCGCTCTATCTCAGCGCTGATGTAGACGGCGTCGTCGGGGGTGATCCCTCGGTCTTCGAGGTCCGCTTCTACGGTCGGGAGGTAGTCGCGGTCGATGAGGTCCATCTTGTTGACCACGACCATCGAGGGGAGGTAGACCCGGTTGTCCATCACACCGTCGACGAGTTCGTCGATCGTTGGGTCGCCCCGGACAGTCACGTCGGCGTTTATTACCTCGTTCTCGCGCAGAACCGAACGGATCGTCTCGGTCTCGAGGCTCACGCTGTCGCTCGCCGTCACTTGGAGGCCGCCCTTGCCCGTCTTGCGGACCGTCAGGTCCGGCGGCGTCGTGTCGAGGCGGACCTTGTTCTTGTAGAGTTCGTCTTTTAGTCGGTCGTACTGCTCCACTTCGAACGGCGAGAGGACGAAGACAACAAGATCGGCGGTGCGCACGACAGAGAGGACAGCCTTGCCGCCCCCGCGGTTCTCCGCGGCCCCCTCAATGAGACCGGGGACGTCGAGAATCTGAATATTTGCACCCCGAAACTCCAGCATCCCGGGGTTGACCTCAAGGGTGGTGAACTCGTAGGCACCCACCTCGCTGTCGGCGTTGGTAAACGCGTTGACGAGCGTCGACTTGCCGACGCTAGGGAAGCCGACGAGGGCGACGGTTGCGTCGCCGTGTTTCTCGACAGCATAGCCGGTCCCGCCGCTCCCAGAGGACTGGCGCTTCTCCAGCTCCTCTTTCTTCTCGGCGAGTTTCGCCTTCAGCCGTCCAATATGTGCCTCGGTGGACTTGTTGTACGGCGTCTCGGCGATCTCCTCGCGGAGTTCCTCGATCTCCTCCTCGAGGCCCATCGGCACTCGTTCGGCGACCGGTAGCAAAGAAGCCTGTCGTTCCCGTCGTGGACGCGCTTCGACACGATTATACTCCGTGCGGAATCAGGTAAGATCGTGTCTGGCCCAGCCGCGTTCCGTGACAGCACGGAGATCGTGGTACCGTGCGAGGCGCTGGACGGCCACCGTGAGGACCTCACCGACGAATTCACTGTTTCGGTGTTCTCGGCCGGCGGGACCTGCCGCATCGTCGGGAGTCCCGTCGAGATCAAAGGCGCCACCGACTTTCTCTCGCGGCGAGGTATCCCCGTCCAGTAGCCCCAAGCCGTCACGCTTTGGATGCTGCGGCACTGCAGGGTGGTATGGACGACAATCCGGGACTCAGTGAGCAGTATCGCACGGCCTCTCCGTGGCCGCTGTTCGTCGCACTCGGTATCCCCGTCTCGGAGATCGGACTTCTGTTCGACCTGTTCCCGATCGCCGTTGGCGGACTGGTGTTGTTCTGCGGAAGTATTGCCGGTATGATAGACGAGGTCGGCTACGTTGAGGCTCCGTGGCGCCCGCTGGGGGCGCTTGCGGTGCTCTGTCTCGCCGTGGGCGCAGTTCTCTTCGTAGCCGTCAGCCAACCGACACGCGGGGCAGCCGTCATCGTGGCGGGCGCACTGCTTTTGACGGGCGGTGTCGCAGGGCGGCTGTTTGTCCGTGACGACGCAGTACCGGTGTGAACCACCCCACCCTGCTCGGCCTGACGACCTCGACGAGGGTGGGGGCTTAGCGCCTACACCACAGCTAAGACCGGCAGCGGGCACCTCTCTCTGATCGACATTTCCTTGTACCTGTCCGCACAATATACGGCTATGGCGACGCGCATCTTCGACCGTGAGACCCTCCTTGATCTTGTGGTCAACGCCGTTCCACTGTTCATCATGGGGTTCTTTATCATCGCATTCGTTCTGTTCTCCCCGTTCGGGTTCGACCCGCTGGCGAGCCTGCTCCAGTTCGGTATTGTCATCGCGTCCTTCGTCGCGCTCCTGATCCTGTCGTACTTCTCGGCCAAGGCCATCGCCGGCGCTGAAAAAGATGGTCCCGTCTACCTCCCTGGACAAACGACCCCCGCAGAAGCTGAGCCCCTGGAACACCACGGGGCTGAACCCGGCGATGGTGACGGGGACACAACGGCCGTCGACGACGAACCGGCCGACGAGGCCGACCCGACGTAGGCTAACCCGAACCTTTCAATAGCCCGCATACCAGAGGTCAGCTATGGAGATAACGGAGCAGATAGCCCTGACCGTACTCATGGGCCTCTTCCTTGTGGGTATCGCCGCGTGGCTCGCCCGCGTTGAGAACTGGCGGACCTACAGTCCGGTTGGTGGCGGCGCGACCGGCGGCGAGGCCGCCTACGGCTCTGAAGAGAAGCCCTCCGGGCTGATACGGTGGCTGACGACCGTCGATCACAAAGATATCGGGATGTTGTACGGCGCCTTCGCCATCTTCGCGTTTGTCGCCGGCGGTCTGATGGTGATAGTGATGCGCGCCGAACTGATGGACCCCGGGATGACGCTCATCTCGAACACGTTCTACAACTCTCTGCTCACCTCGCACGGGATCACGATGCTGTTTCTGTTCGCGACTCCAATCATCGGGGCCTTCGCGAACTACTTTATCCCGCTTCTGATCGGCGCCGACGACATGGCGTTCCCGCGGATTAATGCTATTGCGTTCTGGCTCCTGCCGCCGGGCGCGCTCCTCATCTGGGCAGGCTTCTTGCCCATCCCCGAGGTCATCCCCGCCCAGACCGGGTGGACCATGTACACGCCACTCTCAGCCGGTGTGGGCTCCGGGAATCAGGCGAACGCCGGGGTCGACCTGATGCTCCTTGGCCTCCATCTAACCGGTGTCTCGGCGACGATGGGTGCGATCAACTTTGTCGCGACAATCTTCACCGAGCGGGGGGAGAACGTCTCGTGGGCGAACCTCGACATCTTCTCGTGGACTATGCTCACCCAGTCCGGTCTGATTATCTTCGCGTTTCCTCTGCTCGGGAGCGCCATCGTCATGCTCCTTCTTGACCGGAACCTTGGCACCGCATTCTTCGTGAACGGCGGGTCGCCTATCCTCTGGCAACATCTGTTCTGGTTCTTCGGCCACCCTGAGGTGTACATCATTGTCCTGCCACCGATGGGCCTCGTAAGCCTCATCTTGCCGCGGTTCTCCGGGCGGCGGCTGTTCGGATTCAAGTTCGTCGTCTACTCGACGCTCGCGATCGGCGTGTTGAGCTTCGGTGTCTGGGCCCACCACATGTTCGCGACGGGCATCGACCCACGTCTGCGCGCCTCGTTCATGGCCATCTCGCTCGCCATCGCGATACCGTCGGCCGTGAAGACGTTTAATTGGATCACGACGATGTGGAACGGTCGGCTCCGGCTAACAGCGCCGATGCTGTTCTCGATCGGCTTTGTCCAGAACTTCATTATCGGCGGCGTCACTGGTGTATTCCTCGCCTCCATCCCCATCGATCTTCTTCTCCACGACACCTACTACGTCGTCGGCCACTTCCACTACATCGTGATGGGCGCCATCACGTTCGCCGGAATGGCGGGGCTCTACTACTGGTTCCCGCTGTTCACCGGCCGGATGTACCAGCGTCGCCTCGCGAAGATTCACTTCTGGCTCTGGCTCGTGGGGTCGAACGTTACCTTCCTAGCAATGGTTCTGCTGGGCTACGGTGGGATGCCTCGGCGATACGCCACCTACCTCCCCCAGTTCGCGACGCTCCACCAGATCGCGAGTCTCGGTGCGTTCGTCATGCTCGCCGGCGGTCTCGTCTGGACATACAACTTCGTCGTGTCGTGGCTCGAGGGCCCGCACGTCGAGGACGCCGATCCGTGGAATCTGAAAGAAAACGGCCTCCGGACGAACGAGTGGGCGTGGTTTGAACAAAAGCGTGAGACGGCCATCACCGATGGCGGTGAGGAGTCGGAGACCGTCACCGACGGCGGCGAGAAGGTCACCGACGAAGAGTAAGTTTCGGCTCGGTCTCTCCTGTTCCGTTACAAGACTAGTACGATACCCGTCACGAACATCAGCAGTGCCATTCCACCGAGGACGATACCGAGGAGGTCGGTGTCGCTCATACGATATTTGGGAGCGCGACGGACATAGCTGGCACGGTCGTCCCGCCCGGGCGCTCGCGCCGACGGGAGACGGTGTCGTAAGCGATAATTCGGCTGCGGTACGATCATACGTGTGACGCGAAGTCGTCGCGGACCACGGTTCGTTCTTGTTCTGTACACCGGACTCGTGGCGCTCTCGGGTCTGCTCGGCGTGTTGTTCTCACTCGTCGTAGCCGACCCAGAGCCGCCGCGATTACTCTTTTTCCTCGCTCTACCGCCGACCCCAATCGGGTTCGCCGTCTACGGTGCGGTCAGTATCGGGTTTGTGCTCGGTCTGCCTCTCGCGGGCGTGGTCTACGTCTCGCGGCGGATCGAGTCTGTCGACGGATGACACAGCGCGAAGTTGCGGTTTTAGTATGTCCGTCGCGTAGTCGACCACTATGGACGTACGTGATGCGACTGCGGAGGACGTCGATGCGATCAGGACCGTCGCCCGGGAGTCACTGGCCGCCTCCTACGGACACACCCTACCTGAGGAGGTGATAACAGAGTCGATCGAGCGCTGGTACGACGCTGCGAGTCTCGCTGACGAGGTGGACCGCGAGGACGCAGTGCTCCTCGTCGCCGTCGAGAACGGCGAAGTGATCGGCTTCGCACAAAGCTACGTTGTCAGCCAGCGAGAGGTCGTCGGAGACGTAGATTGGGTCCACGTCCGCCCGACCCGCCGAGGCGAAGGTGTCGGAACGGAACTCCTACGAGCGGTGGAGGCCGTCCTGCGCGACAGCGGGGTCGACCGCGTCGACGCGCAGGTTCTCGAGGCGAACGAGGAGGGGGTCAGTTTCTATGAAGAGTATGGCTTCGATCCCGCCGGCGAGCGGACGGTCGAGATCGGGGAAGGGCGGTTCATCGAGCGGCGGTTCTCGAAGCCGTTCGACGACGACGTAGGGAGCGTCGTCTTAGAGGCGCGCCAAGGCCCCGACAGCAGCCGGCTCTACGTCGACTACGACACCCGTGAACGCGCGTCGGTCGGTCCGTTCTACGTGGCATTTGAGGACCGCGATCGGAATGAGCGCTACGGCTGGTTCTGCTCGAACTGCGAGGGGTTCGAGGCTGCGATGGACGCGATGGGCCGTGTCGAGTGCGCGAACTGTGGCAACCGGCGCAAGCCGTCGCGTTGGGACGCCGCCTACCTATGATAACCAAGTAGTACCACAAACAATTATACCTCGACCGCCAGAGAGCGATTATGATTGAGACGAGGATTACACTTGGTGTCGTCGCCGGAACACTCGTTATCTTCGCCGCCGTTGGAGGATGGGCGGCGCGAGGCCGGGTCGAATCCGTAGAATCGTTTGTCACCGCGCGTGACAGCTTAGGGACGGCCGCGCTGACAGGGACAGTCATCGCTTCCAGCATGGGCGCGTGGATCCTATTCAGTCCGCCCGAGGCTGGGGCCGCATTCGGCGGTGCAACCGCGGTCGTCGGATACGCCGCGGGCTCTGCGCTCGCCCTCGCAGCCTACGCCATCGTTGGGCCGCGCATCCGTGGCCTCCTGCCCGCAGGCCACGGGATCACAGAGTACGCCCGGGCGCGGTACGGCGACGGCTTTGCAGCTTACGTTCTGTTCGTGAGCGTCGGGTATATGTTCGTTTTTCTTGCGGCTGAGTTCACTGGTGTCGCGGGCGCTGTAGCGACCCTCGCCGGCGTTCCGGGGTGGCAGACGGCGACGCTCGTTGGAGGGACGGTCCTCGCGTACACCGCCTATGGTGGCCTGCGCGCGAGCGTCGCGACCGATGTGCTCCAGACCGTCCTCATCCTTCCCCTCCTTGCCCTCGTCGTTGGCGTGGCGTTCGTCGCCGTCGGGGGACCGACGGCTGTCATCCGCGACGCCGCCGCCGCGAACCCGTCGCTCGTCGACCCTGGCTACGGTCCCGGCCTCAAATTTGCGGCGTACGTCGTCGTCGCTATCGTCTCCGCGGAACTGCTCAACCAGTCGTGGTGGCAGCGTGTGTACGCCGCGCGCGACGAACGCACGCTCCAGCGGGGCTACCTCCTCGGTGCTCTTCTTGTCTTCCCGATGGTGATCGCCGTCGGTCTGTTCGGACTGGTCGCCGTCGGTCGGGGGTTGGAAGGGTCGCCATCAGTCTCCTTGTTCCTCGTCGTCAAGGCGGTACTCCCCGACGTCCTCGTCCTCGGGGTGGCGGTGCTGGCAACGCTCCTCGTGGCCTCCAGCGCCGACACGCTGTTCAACGCAATCGCCAGCCTCGTCGCGGTCGACCTGCCCAAAATTGCCGGCCTCGGCAAGGACGATCTCACTTTTGTCGCACGGGGAGCGACAGCCGTCGTCGCCGTCGCGGCCACTGTCGTCGGAGCGCAGGGGTATAGCGTCCTCACCCTCTTTCTTCTCGCCGACCTCCTCGCGGCTGCGACGGTCGTGCCGCTCTTTCACGGCCTCGTTTCTCGTCGGGCATGGGGCGGCGGCGCGACGGTCGGGAGCGCAGCCGGCCTCGTCGTCGGTATCGCCTTCTTCCCGCCGGCACGGACGGTCCTGCCGGTCGGACTCCCCGCAGCATCGTTCCTCCGAGCGTTCGGGCTGGCAGTCCTCGTCTCCGGCGTGACCTGCGTCCTTGCAGCACGGGTCGCGGACCGCCGGTTCGACTTGGACCGACTTGCCGCCGCCGGGAGTCGGGTCGGCGCGCGTGAGAGCGACTAACGTCGTCAATAGTTGTCACATGTTTGCCCGGACTGGCAGGTATCAGTCCGGAGCAAAACCCCCCGAAAACCCAAGAGGCAGCAGCCAGAGCGCCAATATATGGCGTTGACGGACTACGTCGGGCGCGCGCCCTCCGACGGCGCAGAGGGCACCCGTATCGACCGCGTGACCGCTCACCACGTCTGGGATGTCGACCACAAGTCGACCGCCGCGTGCGCGAACTGCGGGACCGGGATCAGCCTCAACGAACGCCACCTGCTCGTTCGCCTCGTCTCCCGGTCACGGACACCGGTCGTCGATCGTCAATACCTCTGTAACGAGCGCTGTGTCAGAGAGTGGGTCGAAGAGGCCGAGTAGGCGCGGCTACTCCACGGCGCGGCGCTGTATCTCCTCGACGATTTCGGGATTTCGGAGCGTCGAGGTATCGCCAAGCGGTTCCCCGTCGGAGACATTTTCGAGCAAGCGGCGCATGATCTTCCCAGACCGGGTCTTTGGCAAGTCGCCGGTGAGCACAACCCGCTCGGGACGAGCGATTGGACCGATCTCGTCCTCGACCGCCTGAACGATACGCCGACGGAGGGCCTCCGTCTCGTTTTGATCGTCCTCGGAAATAACGTAGGCGTGGACCGCCTCGCCTTTCAGCTCGTGATCTCCGCCGACCACCGCGGCCTCGGCGACGCCGTCGACGCCGACGATTGCCGACTCTATCTCCATCGTCCCGAGGCGATGGCCCGAGACGTTGAGTACGTCGTCTACCCGGCCGAGAACGGTAATGTAGCCGTCCGTGTCGACTTTGGCGCCATCCTCTGGTGAGTAGACCCAGTCGTCGGGGTCGGATGAGTCGGTGTCCGAGTACTCCGCCCAATACTCCTCAACGAACCGCTCGTCGTTGTCATAAAGTGTCCGGAGCATCCCAGGCCATGGTTTCTGAACCGTCAGATAGCCAGCGCGGCCAGCCTCAACCGACTCGCCGACGGTGTCGACAACCTGTGCGTCGGCGCCGGGGAGAGGCGGTCCAGCGCTCCCTGGTTTCATCCTCCCAATACCAGGCAACGTGGTGACGACCATCCCACCCGTCTCGGTCTGCCACCAGGTGTCGACAACTGGGCACTCCTCGTCACCGATATGGGTGTAGTACCACTTCCACGCCCGGGGGTTGATCGGTTCGCCGACGGTGCCGAGCAGGCGCAACGAGGAAAGGTCGTGGCGCGCGGGAAACTCCTCGCCCCACTTCATGAACGCCCGGATGGCCGTCGGGGCGGTGTACAGTTGGGTTGCGCCGTACTCCTCGACTATCTGCCAGAGCCGGTCGTAGTCGGGGTGGTCCGGTGTCCCTTCGTACATCATCGTCGTCGTGCCGAGCGAAAGCGGGCCGTAGACGATGTAGGAGTGACCGGTAATCCACCCGAGGTCGGCGGCGCAGAAGTAGGTGTCTTCGGGCTTGATATCGAGAACAGCGTGGCTCGTCCAGGTGACCCACGAGAGATAGCCGCCGGTGGTGTGTTTCACGCCCTTCGGCTCGCCGGTCGTTCCCGAGGTGTACATCAAGAAGAGCATATCCTCGGCGTCCCGCGAGACTGGGGCAATCTCCGCGCCCTCGTGGGCCGCGACAAGGTCTGCGTACCCATGGTGTGCATCTGCAAGGTCGTGACCAAAGTCGTCGCCGTTCGGCCCAAGGCGGTCGACAACGACCGTCTCCGTCTCGTGACCAACGTCCGCGAGACCGTCGTTCGCCTTCCCAAGGTGGTCAAGTGGGTCACCCCTACGGTAGTAGCCGTCGCAGGTGACGAGATACTCGGAGTCGGCGGCGTTCATCCGGGTCGCCAGCGCACCGGCCGAGAAGCCCGCAAACACAACCGAGTGTGGCGCACCGATCCGGGCGCAGGCCAGCATTGCGACCGGAAGCTCCGGTACCATCGGCATATACATCGTTACCACATCGTCCTCGCCGACGCCAATTTCACGTAGGGCGGCCGCAAACTCGTTTACCTCGCGGTGAAGTTCCCGGTAGGTGATCGACCGGTTCGCCTCATCGACCGGTTCGCCGACCCACTCGATTGCGACCTCGTCGCCCCGTTCGTCGAGGTGACGGTCCAGGCAGTTCGTCGAGACGTTCAGCGACCCGCCGGTGAACCACTCGTAGAAGGGCGGAGTGGAATCATCAAGGACGGTCTCATAGTCGTCGTCCCAGTCAAGCATCGTGGCCGCGCGCTCCCAGCAGTCGGGCCACTTTGCATCGAACTCGTCGTAGATAGCAGGGTCGGCGACGTTTGCCTGCTCGACAAACGACGCAGGGGGCTCGAATGAATCCTGCTCCTCAAGCCGCGCTTCGAGTTCGACCTCCTCAGAATCAGCCATGGTCGATCACATATTTTGTCGGCCAGGTCATAAACGTTCAGCGTCGCGAGGGTCAGTCGAAGCTCTCAATCTTCGCAGCGTCAGGGTCGGCACCCGCTGCCTCCAACGTCCCGACAGCCTCGTCGACGAACGGCTGGAAGCCGAAAACCAATACCTGCTCGTCCGGGTCACCGGACACGGCATCCGCGACAGCGGCGCCTACTGCCCCGTCGGTAACGACGACGCTCGCGCCGCGTTCCCGGAGTCGGTCAAGCCGTTCGCCGTGGGCCGGCCGGTCGTCGCGATAGATAACCGCCGCTTCACCCCCGTCCGCGAGGGCGCGTTCGGCAACCGCAACAGCGGGGCCGACGCCGGGGCCGCCAGCGAGGACGATGACTCGCGACTCACCCTCGTAATGGTTCGAGCCGAACGGACCGGCCATCCCCATCCTGTCGCCGGACGCGAGCGCCGCGAGGTGGGCACTAAACGGTCCGCCCTCTTCCTCGTCGATACCAACGGTCACCTCAAAGGTCTCAGCGATGTCGGGCGAGGAAAGGGTGTAGAAGCGCCGGTAGTTCTCGCCGTCGAGAGTCGCGTCAAGACGGACGAACTGGCCTGGCATCGCCTCAAACCCGTCGGGGGTCTCAAACTCGACTGCGACAGTGTCGGGACCGACCGACTCGGCGTCAGTGACGGTCACGGTGGTCTCCATACGTGAGGATGAGGGTCGGGCGGCAAAGACGTGTCGTCCGGCGACCCATCCTTTCAGAAGTCTTTTGCGTACCCCCGAGGAACCCGCGAAATAGATGCACGCGGACTTCAACTGGGCTATCGGAGGTGAGGCCGGAGACGGCATCGACTCAACCGGGAAGATATTCGCACAGGCGCTGTCCCGGGCGGGTCGGCACGTCTTCACCTCGAAGGATTTCGCCTCCCGTATCCGAGGCGGCTACACCGCCTATAAGATCCGGACGGCGGTAGACCCGGTCGGAAGTGTCGTGGACCGGCTCGATCTCCTGATCGCGCTCACCCCGCGGACAATCGAGGAGAATCTCGACGAACTCCACGGCGGCTCCGTCATCGTCTACGACGGCGAGCGGACAACGATGCAGAATGTCGAGATCCCAGAGGAGATGATCGGACTTGACGTACCTCTTAAGCGACTGGCCGAAGAGGCGGGGGGCGCGATCATGCGGAACGTGGTCGCCCTCGGGGCGGCCTGTGAGGTGGCCGACTTCCCGATCGAAAACCTAGATTCCGCGCTTCAGAAGCGCTTCGGCGACAAGGGCTCGTCTATCGTCGAGAACAATAAGAAGGCCGCACGCGCCGGACAGACGCACGTCGCTGGGGAGTACGACTATCAAGAGTTCAATTATGATCTTGAGACGACCGACGAGGACTACGTTCTCCTGAATGGCGACGAGGCAATCGGCATGGGCGCTATCGCTGGCGGCTGTCGATTCTACGCCGGCTACCCCATCACGCCTGCGACGAACGTGATGGAGTATCTCACAGGCCGGATCGAGCGCTGGGGCGGTCACGTCGTCCAGGCCGAGGACGAGCTGTCGGCGATCAACATCGCCCTCGGTGCGGCCCGTGCGGGCGCTCGGTCGATGACTGCTACCTCCGGGCCAGGCATCGACCTGATGACCGAGACGTTCGGCCTCATCGCCACTTCGGAGACGCCGCTCGTCATCTGTAATGTGATGCGCTCAGGCCCCTCAACGGGGATGCCGACGAAACAAGAGCAAGGCGACCTAAACCAGATGCTCTACGGCGGCCACGGCGAAATTCCCCGCTTCGTCCTCGCGCCAACCTCCATTGCGGAGTGTTTCCACAAGACCGTCGAAGCGTTCAATCTCGCGGAGAAGTATCAGATTCCGGTCTACCTCACCGCCGACCTCTCGCTTGCGGTGACAGAGCGGACATACCCGCCCGAGGAGTTCGACATGGATGCGGTCGAGATCGACCGTGGGAAGATTGTCGACGACGAGACGGTCGCGGAGTGGCAGACCGAGGACGGGAAGTTCCGGCCACATGCAGTCACCGACGACGGGGTCAGTCCCCGGACGTTCCCCGGCACTTCGGGCGGGGCGCACATGACTACCGGGTTGGAACACGACGAACTCGGCCGCCGAACCGAGGAGACCGGCATGCGCGTCCGGCAGGTCGACAAGCGCACCCGAAAAGTCGAGACTGCGAGCGAGCGAGAGCCGTTCGAGCCCCGGACGTTCGGTGACGAGAACTCGGATATCCTCATGATGACGTGGGGCTCTACCGAAGGAGCGATGCGCGAAGCGCTCACCCTCCTGAAGGAGGACGGCGTCGACGTGCGCTTCCTCTCGGTGCCGTACATCTACCCACGACCAGACCTCACCGACGAGGTTGAGTCGGCAGAGCAGGTGATCGTCGCGGAGTGTAACGCGACCGGGCAGTTCGCCGACCTCGTGGAACACGACACGCTCTCACGGGTCAAGCGGATCAACAAGTACAATGGCGTCCGCTTCGCTGCCAATGAGCTGGCCGAAGCAGTCAAGTCCGCCCTGAATGGAGATATAGAGGAGGCCACAGAGGTTCAATCATGAGTTCAGAGATACGGTTCACCGACTTCAAGTCCGACGCCCAACCGACGTGGTGTCCGGGCTGTGGCGACTTCGGGACGATGAACGGCATGATGAAGGCGCTCGCGTCGACGGGTAATCACCCAGACGACACCTTCATCGTGGCTGGGATTGGCTGCTCCGGTAAGATTGGGACGTACATGCACAGCTACGCGCTCCACGGTGTCCACGGGCGCGCGCTCCCGGTTGGGACAGGAGTGAAACTGGCGAACCCAGATCTCGAAGTGATGGTCGCCGGCGGCG
>CAKZPG010000029.1 GCA_937138675.1 uncultured archaeon
CCGCTGGTCAACACGAAGACAAAGGAAGGCCGGGAGTCGATGGAGCGGATCGCCGACAAGGCGACCGACCTCGCGGTCAAGTACGGCGGGTCGGTGTCGGGCGAACACGGTGACGGCCGCGCGCGAACCCAGTGGAACCGGAAGCTGTACGGCGAACATCTCTGGCAGACGTTCCGTGACCTGAAGACACAGGTCGACCCCAACTGGATCCTGAACCCCGGCAACGTCTGTGGCGACGTAGATATGACAGAGAATCTCCGCTTCGACTCCGGCTACGAGTTCGACGCGGGGTTCGAACCAGCTCTGAACTGGGAGAACGAGAACGGCTTTCAAGGGATGGCCGAGCTCTGTCACGGCTGTGGCGGCTGCCGTGGCGACCAGTCCACCTCCGGCGGGGTGATGTGTCCGACCTACCGCGCCGCCGAGGAGGAAATACAGTCCACGCGTGGGCGGGCAAACCTGCTCCGGCAGGCGATGAGCGGCGAACTCGACGAGGAGTCGCAGTTCGACGTCGAGTTCATGCACGAGGTGGTGGACATGTGTATCGGCTGTAAGGGCTGTTCCGTCGACTGCCCGAGCGAGGTGGATATGGCGAAGATGAAGGTGGAGATCGAGAACGAGTACAAGCAGCGCCACGGCTCCTCGCTGCGGGACAAGCTGTTCAAGAACGTCGCGGCACTCTCGAAGCTTGGCTCGATGTTCGCGCCCCTCTCGAATCTCCCGACGAAGCTGCCCGGCTCCCGCATCATCATGGAGAAGACCGTGGGGCTCGCGGCCGGCCGGTCGCTCCCGGAGTTCAAACGCACGACGCTGTTCGACTGGTTCGACGAGCGTGGCGGCGCGCAGGTGCCGGCGGCCGAGGCCAAGCGCAAGGTGCTCCTCTTCCCCGACACCTACACCACGTACAACAAGCCGGCAGCCGGAAAGGCCGCCGTTGAGGTGCTGGAGGCCGCAGGCGTCCACGTCGAGATCCCCCGCGACGTCAAGGGGAGCGGCCGGCCGCCTCACTCCAAGGGCTTTCTCGACAAAGCCCGCTCAATCGCACAGACGAACGTAGACGCCATGGCGTCGCGTGTCGCAGACGGCTGGGACGTTGTCGTCGTCGAGCCCTCGGACGCGGTGATGTTCCAGTCCGACTATCTCGACCTGCTCTCGGGCGAGGACGTCGAGCAGTTCGCCGCGAGCAGCTACGGAGTGCTTGAGTATCTCGACGCCTTCCGTCTCGACGATGGTATCGAGTTCGACACTCCCGAAGAACACCTCACGTACCACGGCCACTGCCACCAGAAGTCGGTAAAGAAAGATCACCACGCGGTCGGGGTCCTTCGGCGTGCGGGCTACCGTGTCGATCCGCTCGACTCCGGCTGCTGTGGAATGGCCGGTACCTTCGGCTACGAAGCCGAACACTACTCGATGAGCCAGGCCATCGGCACCATCCTGTTCGACCAGGTGGAGTCGAGTCCTGGCGGGCAGGTTGTCGCGCCGGGCGCTTCCTGTCGGACCCAGCTGGGCGATGAGTACGAGGAGCCGATCCCCACCCCTGTCGAGCGGGTGGCGGCAGCGCTCCCCTGACGCGGCCGTTCTTTCGCGGCGTCCCTCGTCAGGTCGCGCGCCCACAACCGATTAGTGCAGGGGCCGCCTCCCAAACAGCAGCAATGTCGGAATACGTACGTCCGGTCCCCGACTCGATTGTCGGCCGTGCCGCCACCGTCGACGGCGACGTCGACCTGTCGCACCCGACTCTCTATCTCAATCGTGAGCTGTCGATGCTGGAGTTCCAGCGCCGCGTCCTTCATGAGGCGCTAGACGAGCGGACGCCGCTGTTGGAGCGCGCGCGCTTTCTCGGCCTGTTCACGAAGAACGTCGACGAGTTCTTCATGAAGCGGGTCGGTGGGTTGAAGCAGCAGATCGACGCCGACGTCACCGAGCAGACGGTCGACGGCCGGACCCCGGAAAAGCAGTGGACAGAGGCGCTGGAGACGGCTCGCCCGATGTTCGAGCGTCAGATCGAATGCTGGCGTGAGGGGGTCCAGCCTGCTCTCGCCGACGCTGGGGTGTACGTCCACGACTACGACGACCTAAGCGACGTCCAGCAGTCTGAGGTCCGGGAGTATTTCGAGCGGAACGTCCTGCCGACACTGACACCGCTCTCCTTCGATCCTGCCCACCCTTTCCCGTTCATCTCGAATCTCTCGCTCTCGCTCGGCGTCCTCGTGCGCCGCGGGAGTGGCGACGACCGGAACGTGACGTTCACGCGGGTGAAGATCCCACAGAACCGCCCGCGGCTGGTCGAACTACAGACCCACCAGTATCCGGCTTCGACTGTCGAGTACGTCCGGCTTGAGGCCGTAATCCGCGAGAACCTTGACCTCCTCATCCCGAACGTCAAGGTGATAGATGCCGCCCTGTTCCGGCTGACACGAAACGCGGAGGTCCGCCGGGACGAGGAGGTTGCGGAGGATCTGATCGATATGATCGAGTCGGTGATCGAACAGCGGCGGTTCGCGACCGCGGTCAGACTGGAGGTCGAAGCGGACATGCCCGCCCGGATGCTCGACGTGCTGACGGACCAACTCGACGTGAACGAACGCGAGGTGTTCCGGCGCGAGGCGCCGCTCGACCTCCAGCACCTGATAGACCTCACCGACCTCGACCGGCCAGAGCTGAAGACTCCATCGTGGACGCCCCGCCCCCACTCACAGGTGGAGATGGGCACAATGGCCGAGTTCGACGAAAATGCGGACGTGTTCTCGGCCATTCGCGACGGTGACATCCTGCTGCATCATCCGTACCACTCCTTTACCGACACCGTCCAGCGGTTCCTCGACGAGGCTGCGTCGGACCCTAACGTGCTGGCGATAAAGGCCGCCATCTACCGCACCGCCTCGGACTCAAAGGTGATCCAGTCGCTCATCGACGCCGCGGACAACGGTAAGCAGGTCGCGGTGATGGTCGAACTCAAGGCCCGCTTCGACGAGCAGAATAACATAGAGTGGGTGCGACGGCTTGAGGAGGAAGGTATCCACGTCGCCTACGGCACCGTCGGGCTGAAAACCCACACCAAGACCGCCCTCGTGGTGCGCGAAGAGGAGTCGGGTGTCGAACTCTACTCACATGTCGCGACGGGCAACTACCACTCAGGGACGGCGAAGGGCTACGTCGACCTCGGACTCCTGACTTCCGACCGCGATGTCGGACAGGACCTAGTGAAGGTGTTCAACTTCTTCACCGGTCCCTCGCTCGACGAGGGGTTCCGAAAGCTCCTGATCGCGCCGGTCACGATGCGCGAGCGGTTCGTCGAGATGCTCCGCCGCGAGGCTGCCCACGCCCGCGCCGGCCGGCGTGCCCGGGTCGTCGCGAAGGTCAACGCGCTCGAAGACCCGGAGATCGTTCGTGAACTGTACGCTGCCGCCCGCGCCGGCGTCGAGATTGACCTGATCGTCAGGGATATCTGCCGACTCCGCCCCGGAATCCCCGGTCTGAGCGAGACCGTGACCGTCCGAAGCGTTGTCGGGCGATTTCTCGAACACTCGCGGATCTTCTACGTCGAGAACGGCGGCGACCCCGAGTACTACCTCGGGAGCGCGGACTGGATGACCCGCAACCTCGACAGCCGTGTGGAGGCGATCGCCCCCGTTGAGGACCCGATGATCCGCAAGCAGTTGGGCTTCATCTTGGAGGTTATGCTCGCCGACAACCGCCGCGCGTGGGCGATGAACGTCGACGGTAGCTACGAGCAGCACCGCCCGGGCGACGACCCGACCTACGATACGCAGGAAATCCTGATGGAACAGACCCGTCGCGCCGCCGAGCGCGAGGACCACCACCGGGGGATTGTGACGGATCACCCAGCCGCGACGGGCGAGTTGCTGGTCCATCCGGTCGACGGGGCGGCCCAGACCCGCGGAGCCGAGCCGAGCGATATGGAGGCGGCCGAAGACGGCGATGGGCCGGTCGACCCGACAGATACGGACGGCGCAGGCGACCCCGAGTCGGGCGGTGTAGGCGCGGACGGCGACGAGACCCCGTCCGCGGCCAGTACCGAACTCCCGTCCGCGCTCCGCGCACACCCCGACCGGTGGTACGTCCCCGACAGCGACCGCTACGGCTACGCGGTCCGCACACCGGACGGTGACCGGGCATACCGTGTCACGGTCGAGGCGGCGGCCGACCTGGTCGCGCGATACTACGGGTAGCGGGCGATACGCCACCGACAAGTACGACGGTGCGGTAGAGCCGTTGTGGCACGAGTGTACGCACCGGCGTCGCCGCCGGTCGCCCTGACGATAGCCGGGAGCGACTCGGGCGGTGGTGCCGGCATCCAGGCCGACATCCAGACGTTCGCGGCCCACGGCGTCTTTGGGACGAGCGTCGTGGCCGCGACGACGGCACAGAACTCCCAGGGCGTCGCGGAGGCACACGTCCTCCCGACCGACCACGTCAAGGCGCAGTACCGCGCGGTCGCCGACGATGTCGCCCTGGCGGGCGTCAAGACTGGGATGCTCGCGACGGCCACGATGGTCGAGACAGTCGCGGATCTGCTCACGGACGCGCCGGCCCCGGTCGTCGTCGACCCCGTGATGGTCGCGGCGTCGGGAGACCGTCTGCTGAGCGAGGCCGCCGAAACCGCATACGAGGACCTCCTCGCGGGGGCACGACTCGCAACCCCGAACGTCGACGAGGCGGAGGTGCTGGCGGGGATGGCGGTCGAGACACCCGCAGACGCCCGCACGGCTGGCGACCGGATCAGGGAAACGGGTGTCGACGCGGTGCTGGTCAAAGGCGGGCACCTCGCAGACGACGAGGATGTGGTCGACACGCTCGTGACCGCCGACGGTGTCGAGCGGTTCACTCACCCCCGAGTCGACACGCAGGCAACCCACGGCTCCGGCTGTGTCCTGTCGAGTGCCATCGCCGCGCGACTAGCTTCGGGCGAGGAGCTGGTCGAGGCCGTCGGCGGCGCGACGGAGTTTCTCGAGCGCGCGGTCCGCTACGGTGTCGACGTCGGCGGGGGGCCGGGCGCGGTCAATCCTCTCGTCGCCCTGCGGGACGACGCGGCCCGCGAGTCGACGGCGGAGACGACCCGGTGGCTGGTCGAGTCGCTCGCCGACCCCGATCTCCGGGCCTTGGTGCCCGACCGCGGCCTCTCCGTCGTGGGGGCGACACCCTGTGCCGAGGGACCTACGGACGTGGCCGCGATCGAGGGCCGCGTGGTCCGGACGCGGGGCGGTGTCACCGCGGTCGGTGGCGTCCGGTTTGGGACGGAGTCCCCGGCAGCACGAGCGCTCCTTGAGGCGCGCGAGTCCGATCCCGCACTTCGGTTCGGCGTCGCCGCCCGCGACGTGGACGCCGTTTCAAGCACGTTCGAGGCCCACGCGACGACAGCCCGACTTCCTGGCGGACGGCTGTGCGCGTTCGCCGGCACCCCGGACGTCGTCGAGCGTGCGGTCACAGCGGCGCTTGACGAAACGACCGATTAGCACGCAGGACGGCCCCCACCCGTCGCGCTCGAGGCCGGCAGGTAGTGCGACCAGTCGCCACTCGCGACCGTTACGCTTTATCATCGCGCTGGGGACAAATGGCTATGGGAATCTTCGAGGAGTTCACCCGGCTGAAACGGGAGTCGGGGGCCGACGTTCTCGCGATGCAGGTCGGTGACTTCTATGAGTTCTTTGGCGACGACGCCGACCTGGTCGGCGACGAACTTGACCTGAAGGTGTCACAGAAGGCGGCTGGCGGGACCACCCATCCGATGGCTGGCGTCCCTCGTACAGAACTGATGCCGTACCTCCGAGCGCTCGTCGAGCGAGGCTACCGGGTCGCGGTCGCAGACCAGCGAGAAGAGACGCTTGACGACGGGAGCCACGAGCGCACGGTGACCCGCGTCGTCACGCCGGGAACACTGCTTGACGCCGGCGACGCGGCGGCGCGCTACCTCGCGGCGCTGGTCCGGGTCGACGGCCGCTACGGACTGTCGCTCGTCGACGCCACGACGGGTGAGTTCCGCGCGACGACTGCCGACGCTCCCGAGGCTGCGGTGGCCGAACTCGCTCGGTTCGACCCCACCGAAGTGCTGCCGGGGCCGGATCTGCGGGACGACGACGCTATCCTCACACGTCTACGCGAGGCGACAGCGGCGACGCTAACGCTCCACGAGGTGCGGGCGTTCGGACCAGGCCGGGCGCGACGGGCGCTCGCCGACCAGTTCGGCGAGGGGGCCGTCGACGGCGTCGGCCTGGAGCGCCCGGCGATTGCCGCGGCAGGCGCCGCCCTCGCGTACGTCGCGGCGACGAACGAACCGGTGACGGCCGCGATGACCCGAATCCAGGCGTACGACGGCAGCGACCACGTTGGCCTCGACGCGACGACACGGCGGAACCTCGAACTCGTCGAGCCGATGACCGGAGAGGGGCTGACGCTGCTCGACACCGTCGACCACACAAAGACCGCTGCCGGACGACGACTCTTGCGTGAGTGGCTGCTTCGCCCTCGCAGAGACGCGGTGACGGCCGAGCGCCGTCACGACGCTGTCGAGGCGCTCGCGGCCGCGCCACTCGCACGCGACCGGCTGACGGAGCTTCTCGACGACGCCGCCGACCTCGAACGCCTCGCGGCGCGGATCGCAAGCGGGAGCGCCGACGCAACGGACTTGATGCGCGTCCGCGAGACGCTCGCACTCCTGCCAGACCTGCGCGAGACGGTCGCCGGAAGCGACCTGGCGTCGTCGCCGGTCGCCGACCTTCTTGACCGACCCGACCACGAGGCCGCCGCCGCTCTCCGCGAGCGTGTCGATGCGGCCCTCGTCGACGACCCGCCGGCGACAACGACGGAGGGCGGACTCTTCCGCCGGGGCCACGACGATACACTCGACGACCTCGTCGACGACCACGAGGCGGTTGTCGCGTGGCTCGACGGCCTGGCAGATCGCGAGAGTGCGCGCACCGGCATCACTCACCTCCAGGTTGACCGAAACACGACCGACGGCCACTACATCCAGGTCGGAAAGTCGGAGAGCGACCAGGTCCCGGAGGAGTACCGTGAAATAAAGACGCTCAAGAGCTCGCGGCGGTACGTCACCGACGAACTAGAGGAGCGCGCCCGCGAGGTGCGGGGGCTAGAGGCGGAGCGCGCCGACCGTGAGCAAGTTCTGTTCGAGCGGTTCCGCGACGAGGTCGGCGAGCGTGCCGACCTCCTGCGGGCTGTGGGCGAGATGCTCGCAGAGCTCGACACCCTCCGGGGTCTCGCGGTCCACGCCGTCGACGCCGACTGGTGTCGCCCGACACTTGTGCCCGACGAGACGGGACTGCTCTCGGTGTCGGCCGGCCGTCATCCCGTCGTGGAGGCGACGACGGATTTCGTGCCGAACGATCTTCATCTCGACACAGACCGGCGTCTCCTCCTTGTCACCGGCCCGAACATGAGCGGGAAGTCGACCTACATGCGACAGGCGGCGCTGATGGTCGTTCTCGCACAGGCCGGGAGCTTCGTCCCCGCTGACTCCGCGACAGTGGGGCCCGTCGACGCCATCTACACCCGCGTCGGCGCGCTCGACGAACTCGCGCAGGGCCGCTCGACGTTCATGGTCGAGATGGGCGAGCTAGCGAATATCCTCCACGGCGCCACGGCGGGGTCGCTCGTTGTACTCGACGAGGTTGGCCGGGGGACGGCGACGTACGACGGCATCAGCATCGCGTGGGCGGCGACAGAGTATCTCCACAACGAGGTAGGCGCGCGCACTCTCTTTGCAACGCACTATCACGAGCTGACGGGGCTGGTCGAACAGCTTGACCGCGCGGCGAACGTTCACGTCGCGGTGGACGACCGGGACGACGACGTGACCTTTCTCCGGACCGTCCGTGAGGGCCCGACTGACCGGTCGTACGGCGTTCACGTCGCGGACTTGGCTGGTGTGCCTGCGCCGGTGGTCGACCGTGCCGACGGCGTTCTCGACAGCCTCCGCGAGGAGAAGGCGGTGGAGGCCCGGGGCGGCGGGGGTGCCCCGGTCCAGACGACGTTCGACCTCGGCGCGGGCGAGTGGGCGGACGATGAGCCGGCGTCGCTCGACCCGGACGAGCAGGCTGTTCTCGACGCGCTCCGCGCGGTTGACCTCGCTGAGACGACGCCAGCGGCGCTCTTCGGCGAGTTGAGCGAGTGGCAGGAGCGCCTGACGGAGTAGGCTGTCTGTGCCTACGCTTCGTAGTGCAGGTCCGGTCGCGACAGCTCCGTCTCCTGCTCGGTGATGACCTGTATGAGCGTGTAGGTGCCGTTCTCGACGGCCTCGATACCCTCTTGTAGCGCGCCGCGGAGTTCATTGGGGTCCTCGACGTGGATACCCTTGCCGCCGAGCGCCTCTGTCACAGCGACAAAGTCACCGCCGAAGGGGGTATCGTAGCTCGCCATCTCGTGATTCTTGAGATAGACCGAGAGCACCGGAAGATCCTCACGGGTCGCGGTCTCGATATCGGTACCGGTCATGCCGACTGCGCCGTCGCCCCAGAGGTTGACACAGATCTTCTCCGGCTCTGCGATCTTCGCGCCCAGCATCAGGCCGAGCGAGTAGCCGAGATGGGTTGTCTTGCCCCAGCCGATGTAGCTCATCGGCTCCGTGGCGGTGTAAAACGCCGACAAAAAGTCGCGGGGGTTGCCCGCGTCGCCGGTCACGACCGAGTTCGCCTTCGGGAGCAGGTCATCAAGTTCGGCGACGACCCGGTAGGGGCTGATTGGCGCCTCATCGGAGGTGAGCTTGTCGTTCCAGTCGTCGAGCCACGCCTCACGGACGTCGGCGATTTCTGCGGCAACGTCCCCGCGCCGGCCGCGGGGGCCGTCGAGCCGCTCCTCGGCCGCCTCGACGAGCGTCTTGAGGACGAGCTTCGCGTCGCCCGGGAGCGCCACGTCGGCGTCGGTCTCCTTGTCGATGTCGCCGGTGTCGAGCGTCGAGTGGACGATCGTGTTGTCCTCGGGGACGGTGAGGCCGTACGCGGTCGTCGAAAAGCTACAGCCGACGCCGAACAGGCAGTCGGTCTTGTCCATGAAATGTGCGAGCTGTCGGGGCTCGGACTTCGAGGCTGCGCCGAGCGAGAGTTCGTGATCCTCGGGGAACGCACCCTTCGCGTTGAGGCTCGTGGCAACGGGGAGTTCGAGGCGCTCGGCGAACTCCTTCAGCGGCTCCCACGCCTCGGCGTAGTTGACGCCCTGGCCGGCGAATAGGACGGGTTCGTCGGCCGCCAGCACGGCATCAAGTGCGGCGTCGACCTGCTCGGGGTCGGGGCCGACACGGCTACCCGACGTGGGGGTGTAGCCAAGATTGTCAAACTCGCCGACATCCATATCCCAGACTTCCATCGGAATCTCGACCAGCGCAGGTCGCGGGCGACCGTTGCGGGTGGCGTGGAACGCCCGTCTGACTATCTCGACGACGGCGTCGGGGTCGTTCAGTTGCTCTGCGGTCTTGGTGACGTGTTCGTAGTTGAGCCGGGAGTTGAACTTCGGGTCGACGTCGACTTTCGCGCGCTCGTAGCCCCGCGGGAACGCGACCATTGGTACCGACTCGGCATACGCCTGCGCGATCCCCCCGAAGGAGTTCTCGGTGCCCGGCCCGTGCTGACAGCAGAACACCCCGATGTCGTTGCCGGAGGTGATTCGCGAGACGGCATCGGCCATGTGCGCGGCCGTCCGCTCCTGCCGGACGACGATGGTGCGGATACCGGCCTCCTCGGCGGCGCCGGAGTCGAGCAGTGGGTTCGACGGGAAGCCAAATAGGTAGTCGGTCCCTTCCTCCACGAGAATCTGCGCGACTGCCTCTGTGACGTTCATGCTTCGGCAATCCTCAAGCCCCCTACGTAAACTTATCTTCATTGTTGATCGAGCCGGGACAATCCTCACGATCGATGTACGGGTTGCGGACGAAAGGCTCAATTTCCGACCGTGTGACCGACGGGTCGTGACCCACCCAACGCTCGAACGGCTGTGTGTTCACGAGTCCGTCGAGAACGTCATCCCGAAGGTGGCGTTTGTCGAGGCGTTCGACGACCTCTCGATCCCCGCGGAGCTCGTTGGGGACGACGAGACGTTCACGCAGACCGACGCGATTGCCTCCTTCCACCCGCGTGATGCCTATCTCGACGCGGCTTGGACTCACTGTATCCGCGCCGGCTACGACGCGTTCGACACCGACGCTTACGAGGCCGCGGGCGTCCCCCTCACGAACTCTACAGGTATCCACAGCGCCACGGTCGGCGAGATAGCCCTGGGCTATATGCTCTCGCTCGCGCGGTATCTCCACGTCTATCGCGATCATCAGAACGAGGCCGACTGGCACGCCCCGCCGTACGAGCGGCCGTTCACTGTTGAGAACGAACGGCTCTGCGTCGTCGGCCTCGGCACACTCGGGAAGGGTATCGCGACCCGCGCTGACGCACTCGGGATGGAGGTCGTCGGCGTCCGTCGGTCGGACGAGCCGGTGAAGGGAGTGTCGACGCTCTACCCCCCCGACGAGCTCCAGGAGGCTATTGCAGACGCCCGGTTCGTCGCCATGGCAGTCCCGCACACTCCCGAGACAGAGGGCACCCTCGGCGCCGAGGAGTTCGCGCTGATGCGCGACGACGCCTACGTGGTGAACGTCGCACGCGGCCCGGTGATCGACGAAGACGCGATGGTCGAGGCGCTCCGGTCGGGCGAGATAGCGGGCGCCGGCCTTGACGTGTTCGAGACCGAACCGCTCCCCGAGGACTCGCCGCTGTGGGGGATGGACGAGGTGCTTATCTCGCCGCACAAGGGGTCGGCGACGAACCGATACCACCTCGATATCGCCGACCTCGTGATGGGAAACGTCGAACGGTTCCAGAACGGCGAGGAGCTTCGAAACCGGGTGGCGTAGGCGCGTAGCGAGCGACACGCGCGGCCCACGGACACAAGCGCCGTGTTCATACCTCACGCACCCGACCTCCGCCTATGGAAGATGGTGGTAGGATTGAACGACTAGACGACGAGAGCGTCCGTCGCATCGCCGCCGGCGAGGTGGTCGAACGCCCCGCCTCGGCGGTCAAAGAGCTCGTTGAGAACAGTCTGGACGCCGGCGCCGCCCGCGTCGCGGTCCAGGTCGATGGCGACGGCACAGACCTGCTCCGGGTGCGTGACGACGGCGCTGGAATGACCGCTGACGAACTCCGGGTGGCAGTGGAGGAACACACTACCTCGAAGATCGGATCGGCCGACGACCTCGACGGCCTGGCGACGCTTGGCTTCCGCGGCGAGGCGCTCTACACGGTCGGCGCCGTCTCGCGGCTGGAACTCCGCTCGCGTCCGCCAGGCGCCGACCAGGGCCACCGCATCGTCGTCGACAACGGCGTAGTCGGCGAGGTTGAGCCGGCGGCCTGCCCGCCCGGCACGGTCGTCGGTGTGCGCGACCTGTTCGGTGAGACGCCGGCGCGCCGGAAGTTCCTCGGCAAGCCGTCGACAGAGTTCGACCACGTCAACCGCGTCGTCTCGCAGTACGCGCTCGCTAACCCCGACGTGGCGGTGTCGCTCTCTCACGACGAACGCGAGACGTTCGCCACGGACGGGCGCGGGGAGATCCGCGCCGCGGTTCTCGCCGTCTACGGCCGCGAGGTTGCGGCATCGATGGTAGACGTCGACGCCGACCCGGCCGAGGCGGCGGTCGACCGGGTCCGCGGCCTCGTGAGCCACCCCGAGACGACCCGGGCCAGCCGGGACTACCTCGCGACGTTCGTCAACGGGCGCTACGTCCCTGCCGCAGCGCTCCGCAAGGCGGTTGTCGAGGGCTACGGCGGACAGCTCGCGGCCGACCGCTACCCCTTCGCCGTCCTGTTCGTCGAAGTGTCTCCCAGCGCCGTCGACGCGAACGTCCACCCGCGCAAGACCGAGGTGCGGTTCGACGACCCCAGCGTAGTGCAGTCGACAGTGACCCGTGCCGTTGAGGAGGCACTGGTTGACCACGGACTCATTCGGTCCGGTGCCCCCCGGGGACGGAGCCAGCCGTCCGAGACAGAGGTTGCCCCGGAGGGGACGGGATCAGACGAGGAGACGACGATGTCGACGACGGACTCGACAGACCTGGACGGCCAGCAGGCGACGTCCGACGGTCCGGGGCGATCGGCGGCTGTGGACGCCAACATTGACACTGACACCGACGCCGAGTCTGGGTCAGGGTCCGGCTCCGGCTCCAACAGTTCGTCTGATCGGTTCGTCGACCCGTCACGGACGTCGCCCGGCGGCAGCCAAGAGGACGCGCCGACAACTGATTCCTCCGCCGACAGTGGGGCGGAGGCGCCGGGTTCAGACGCGAGAGCCGACGACGGCGCCGCTCCCGGGCGGCCGGCGGATGGGGACGACGAGGCCGACGGTGCGCCGACCGCGGCGGACGCATCTCGCCGCCCGAGTCGGGGGGTCGCGCCGACGCGCCAGCGGACACTCTCCGATGAGTCGCCTGGCGTCCGCGAGTTCGACCGGCTCCCAGCGATGCGAATACTGGGACAGCTTCACGACACCTACGTCGCCGCGGAGACGCCCGACGGCCTGGTGCTGGTTGACCAGCACGCCGCCGACGAGCGCGTGAACTACGAGCGCCTCCGGGAACGGACCGCGAACGAGACGGCGACGCAGGCGCTCGCTGAGCCGGCAGATCTCGAACTGACGGCACGGGAAGCGGCGTTGTTCGAGGCCCACGCCGAGTCGCTCGCGAGCCTCGGCTTTCACGCGACCCGAACGGGCGAGCGGACGGTGTCGGTCCGGACGGTGCCGGCCGCGCTAGACGAACCGCTTGCTCCGTCGCTCCTTCGAGACGCGCTCGCGGACCTGCGCGAGGACGATACCGGTGAGAGCCGGACGGTAGAGGCTGTTGCGGACGACTTGCTCGCGGACCTGGCCTGTCACCCGTCGGTGACGGGCAACACGTCACTCGGGGAGGGGTCGGTCCTCTCGCTTCTGGGGGCGCTCGACGACTGCGAGAACCCTTACGCCTGTCCGCACGGCCGGCCAACGGTGGTGCGTGTTGACCGTGAGGAGCTAGAAGACCGATTCGAGCGGGACTATCCGGGGCACGGGCGGCGCGCGGAGTAGCCTGCCCCGACCACTACTATTAACAATAAAGGATTCCTCTCCCGGCACAATGCCGGAGTGTCAAAACTGTGGCGGCTTTGTAACCGACGCGTACGTCCGGGTGTTCGCCCCGAACGGGATGGAGAATCCCCGTGTCTGTCCCGACTGCGAGGACCGGGTTCGTGACGGCGCCGACGTCCGCGAGGCCAGAAGCAAGCGCCATTAGCGTCCAACGACTTATTCTCCGGGCGCCGTATCATCGTGTAGCGTGACGGATATCGTGACCGTCGGCGAGGCGCTCTTGCGACTCTCGCCGTCACAGGGCGACCGGTTGGTGACTGCGAGTGAGTTCGACGCCTACGTCGGCGGGGCCGAGGCGAACGCCGCGGTCGCGGCCGCCGGTGTCGGGGCGGAGGCGGCGTGGCTCTCTCGACTCCCGGACTCGCCGCTCGGGCGACGGGTGGTCCGCGAACTCCACGCCCACGGCGTCCGGACGGGTGTGTCGTGGACGGAGTCCGGGCGACTAGGAACGTACTATTTAGAGCGCGGGACCGACCCGCGGGGGAGCGAGGTTCACTACGATCGCGCTGGGTCGACAGCGTCGGCGATGACGCCCGACGACCTGCCAGGCGCGGTGGTGCGGGACGCCGACACCTGCTTCGTCACCGGCATCACGCCGGCGCTCTCCGAGAACGCACAGGAGACCACAGCAGCGGCGCTCCAAACGGCCAGCGAGGCCGGAACGACGACGGCGTTCGACCCGAACTACCGCTCGAAGCTCTGGTCGGCCGACGCAGCCCGCGAGGTGTACGAGTCGTTGCTGCCGTACGTTGACGTGTTGATTGTCGCCCGGCGAGACGCGGCCGACGTCCTCAACGCCCCTGGCAAGCCGGTCTCGATGGCGAACTCTCTCGCGGCCGAACATGGCTGTGAGACGGTCGTGATGACCCTCGGCGACCGCGGTGCGCTTGTCCTCAACGACGGGGAGGTCCACGAGGTCGCGGCGGTCGAGACCGAGACGGTCGACCCTATTGGGAGCGGGGACGCCCTCGCGGGCGCCTTTCTCGCAGCGCGTGTGCGTGGTGACGCGGTCGACGAGGCGCTCTCGCTCGGTGTCGCGGCCGCGGGAATAAAGCGGACCATTACCGGCGACCTTCTGATCACCAACCCCGACGAGGTCGAACACCTCGCCGAGGAGGGCGTGGGCGACGGGCGAACGACGCGCTAGCGCGACATCTCTTCGGGCGCCTCCCACAGGTCGACCCGCCTGACGGTGAAAAAGCCCGCAATGAGAACGGCGAGGAGTATCGAGAAGGTGATGGCGGCGAGCAGCGCCTCCTCTGTCGAGCCGAACTCACCGGGCCGGAAGCTAATCACCTTTCGCGCAATCGCGATGAGCGCCGCGGTGATCACGATCCGGATCACGGGCTCGTCCCGGCTGAAAGCAATCACCGTCTGGTAGACCTCGACGATGATCAGAAGAACAAGCACCGTGTCGATGAGATTGATGACCGCGTCGGGGCTGGTGAAGTTCCCGCTGCTAAACAGATCGACGAGCGAGAGGCCAAGATCGAAGACACCGATAGCGAATAGGACGACGAGGAAGTACGCCGCGCCTAGTTCGAGCCACCGCATCACGTCCTCGGATGCACTCGCGAGTACCTCAATGCGGTCGGTCACGAGTGCGACACGAACGGGTAGGTCAAAACAGTTCGGCAACTCAATACACCGCCGCGGCGGCAGAGTTAAACCGTTTGAACAGCGTTGCTGGAATAGAGCCACCCAAATGTCAAACGAGTTCGCCAATGCGTACCTCGCCATCATGTTTCTCAACTTCCTGTACATGATGGGACTCCTTTACGGCGGGATCTGGTACACGCGACGGACTACGGTCGCGTGCCCACGCTGTGGCGTCCGGTATCCGAAGTATCGTGTCAACCAGCATGAGTGCCACCCTGCTCTCACCGAGGAAGAGAAGCCGTGGCACAACTTCGGCGACTAGCTTGCTGCAACCGTCGCCGCCGTCTGTTCTTCCGGGTCGACCACTGCGTCGATAAGCACCGGACCGCCAGTCTCGACCGCGCGCTCGACCGCCGCCTGAAGCGCATCAACCGTCTCGACTCGCTCGCCACGCCAGCCCATCCCCTCGGCGACTGTCACGAAGTCGGGGGCGCTCCAGTCGAAGCGGGGGCCGCCTGGCGGGATCTGGTCCGAGGCGCTGATCACCCCGTAATCGGCGTTGTCGAAGACGACACAGAGGAGATCTAGCCTCTCCTCGCTCGCGACGTGGAGGCTCCCGAGCGACATCAGGAGCCCTCCGTCGCCGGTCAAGCACGCGACCTGCCCGCCGGTTCCGACCGCCGCGCCGACGGCCGCCGGGAGGCCGACACCCATCCCTGCCCACGACCCTGCGGTGACGTAGCCCGTCGGGTCGTAGGCGTCGAAGGTCTGTTTCGCCCACAGCCGGAAGCCCCCCACGTCGGTCGTGACTGGCATCTCGCGCGGGAGCGCGGCGCGCACGGCCCGCAGCGCCGCCGCGGTCGGCATTGGTGTCCGGTCGTCGAGATACCCCTCCTCGCGCAGGCGCTCCTCCCATGCCAGAGCGGCACGGGCCCCGACCGCCGCGCCGTCCCACCCGGCCGTGTCTGCCGCGTCCACGAGCTGTCGGGCTGCCCGCCCCGCGTCGCCGTGAACTGCCAGTCGCGTCTCGTAGCGCGTATGCAGATCCGTCGGGTTGAGGGTGACGTGGACAAGAGGACCGAAAGGCAACTCCCCGCTAGCGGTCGCAACGTCGTCGAGGTCGGTCCCGAGGGCAACGGTCAGGTCCGCCTCCGCGACGACGGCGAGCGCCGATGCGGGTGTGTGGCTCCCCGCCACGCCGAGGACCCGGGGGTCGTCGTCCGGGATCACGCCTTTGCCCTTGTACGAGGCGAGGACCGGGAGGTTCGCCTCGCGCGCGAGCCGCCGGACCGCCGCGACGTCCGACCGACGACAGCCGCCGCCGACGTAGAGCAGGGGCCGATCCGCCGCGGCGAGCAGGTCGGTCGCTGCCGTGAGCGCCGCGTCGCTCGCGACCTGCGGTGTCGCGTCTGGAATATTGACTACCGGATCGCCACACGGCGCCGCGAGAACGTCGCTCCCAACTCCTAGTCGGACCGGGCCGTAGGGTAGGGTCGTCGCCTCGTGCAGGCCCGCGGCGACAGCCCCCGGGAGTTCGGCGGTCCGTTCGACCGTGTGGTTCGCCCGGACCACGTGGTCGTAGGTCGCCGGGTCGATCTCGTGAATCGCGCCGAATCCCCGATCACTGGCGGGCACGTCCGCGGAGAGGTGGACAACCGGCACACAGTCGTTCAGCGCGTTCTTCAGGCCGTGACTCGCTTGAGTGTCGCCCGGCCCTGGAACCGTGACCGTCGCGGCGAGGCCGCCGCCCGCCTCGTAGTGGCCCCACGCAACGTGAGGGATCGCGGTCTCGTCACGCGCCATCAGGTACGAGAGCGACGACTCGTCGACGGCGACGTCGAACGGAAGCGTCTGTGTGCCCGGGAGGCCCACCACCGTTTTGACGCCTGCGTCAACGAGAGCGTTGACTACTCGGTCTGCGCCGGTGAGGGTGTCGGTCACGGCTCGGCGCTCTGCGTCGCGAGGTAAAAGCGCTCGTGTGTGGCGTCCGGGGCGCCCTCTACCGCCGCGGCCGTTGACCGACCGCGCGATCGGAGATGCGGGTAACTCACGGTCGGACGCCGACTCGTACTCTGTATTCCCCAGCGTCCTCGGACACGACCGGGGACGCACAGTGGCCGGTTGGGATCGCACGAGCCGCACTCGAATCGCAAGACAGTGTGACCCATTTCGACTTTCGACCACCCGGGACTCGGATGGGCCCTACGGGATTCGAACCCGCGACCACCCGGTTATGAGCCGAGCGCTCTACACGCTGAGCTAAGGGCCCCGTCGGATGGACGGTATCCCCGCTGTTGTAGGTTTCTGTCTGTCCGGGCAGAAAGACCGAGGCGCCGAAGCCAGGACTCGAACCTGGGACCGCCTCGTTAACAGCGAGGCGCTCTACCAGCTGAGCTACTTCGGCCCAGGTCCGGGTAGCGAGGTGTCCCGATTAAGCGCTTCGTTTCCGTGCCGCGAACCGACACCACTTCAGTTCGCCGGCGATGAATCAGGGTGTGAGCGACCTCGACAGGGTGGTCGACCGAGTCGACCGCCGCGTTCGGCCGGACGCCGACGAGCGTACGCGTCTCAAGGCAGTCGCCGACCGACTTGTGGACCGGGCGCGGGCGGCGCTCGCGGACCACGATGTCGACGCTGACGCCGACGTGGTGCGGGTCGGCTCCACCGCCCGCGACACGTGGCTCGCCGGCGACCGCGACATCGACGTGTTCGTTCGCTTCCCGGCGGACCTCCCCCGCACGGATCTGGAGCGTCTTGGTCTCGCGGTTGGTCACGCGGTTCTGCCCGACGGCCACGAGGAGTACGCGGAACACCCGTACGTCAGGGGGACTGTCGACAGCTTCGACGTTGACCTCGTCCCCTGCTACGATGTCGACGCGGCGACAGCGGCGCGGTCGGCGGTCGACCGTACCCCCTTCCACACGGCGTGGCTCGACGGTCGGATCAACGACCTGACCGCCGATGTACGCGTCGCCAAGCAGTTTCTCTCGGCGATGGGCGCGTACGGGAGCGATCTCCGGACCCGGGGTTTCTCCGGCTACCTGACCGAGCTTCTGGTGCTCGAACACGGCGGGTTCTCCGGACTGGTTGCGGCCGCGGCCGAGTGGCATCCGCCGGTCCAGTACGACCCCGAAGGCCACGGAACGGCGACGTTCGACGATCCCCTGGTCGTCGTCGACCCGACCGACCCGGAGCGCAACGTCGCGGCTGTCTGTGCCGCCGAACAGGTCGCACGTCTTCAGCACCACGCCCGTGACCTGCTTGCGGCGCCGCGCGTCGCGGCCTTTTTTATTGACGACCCCACGCCGCTCTCGGCTGCCGACGTCCGCGACCACGTCACGCGCCGGGGGACCGAACCGGTCGCCGTCGTCTTCGACGCGCCCGATATCGTGGACGACCAGCTCTACCCGCAGCTCCGGCGCTCACTCGGCGGGGTCTGGGCGGCGCTCGACCGCGCCGGCTTCGCGCCCCTACGCGCGGCGACGTTTGCCAACGGGCGCGGGGTTCTGTTCGTCGAATGTGCAACAGGCGAGGTGGCGAGGGTCGAACGGCACGAGGGGCCGCCGGTCGCGGTCGCCGACCACGCCCAAGGCTTTCTCGACGCCCACCACGACGCCGACTACGGCCCCTTCCTCGACGGCGACCGCTACGTGGTCGAACGATCGCGTGAGTACACCACGCCTGTCGACCTCCTGCGGAGCGACGCGCTGTTTGACGTTGCGCTCGGCGCGCGTGTCGAAGAGGCTCTGCGCGACGAGTATACGGTTCTGTCGGGCGCTGCCGTAGCGGCGCTCGCCGACGAGTTCGGCGTCGCGCTGGCGCGATACTTCGAGCCGACGATCTAGATGTCGTGGACGTCACGAGCGTGTTCGACGAGTTCGACGACGTCCTCGTCTGGGGCGTCGTCCTCGTCGGGCGCGACCGGTGTCTGGTAGTCGAACGTCTCGTGGACGGCTGCGACACCCTTGGAGAGTGTTTCGAGCCCGTAGCCCCCCTCGAGAATGAACCCAAGGCCGGCGTCGACGTTGGCGGCGAGTGAGCGCATCCGGTCGGCGAGGAGGGCGAATCCCTCCGTTGAGACGCGCATCCGGGAGATCGGGTCGTGCCGGTGGGCGTCGAAGCCGGCGCTGATCAGGAGGAGGTCGGAGTCGTGGCGACGGACGAGCGGCGCGATCACGTCGTCGACCGCCGCGAGATAGGCCAGGTCGCCCGCGCCCGCCGCAAGCGGGAGGTTACAGGTCCAGCCTTCACCCGGTCCCGTCCCCGTCTCACCGAGAGCGCCGGTCCCCGGGTAGAGCCCGGTCTCGTGGATCGACGTGTAGAATACGTCGCCGCGGTCGAGGAATATCTCCTCCGTCCCGTTGCCGTGGTGGACGTCCCAGTCAAAGATCGTCACCCGCTCGGCGTCACGGGAGAGCGCCGCCTCGGCGGCGATCGCGGCGTTGTTGAGAAAACAGAACCCCATCGCGTCGTCGACAACGGCGTGGTGGCCCGGCGGGCGGCCGAGTGCGAACGGCGTCTGTCTGCCGTCGTCACCGGCGAGAGCGCGGACGGCGGCCCAGCGTGCCTGTCCCGCTGCGGCGAGCGCGGCCTCCCACGTCGCCTCGCACGCGAAGGTGTCTTGGTCCCACTCGCCGCCGCCATCCTCGCAGAACTCACGGATCTGGTCGACGTACTCCTCGTCGTGGACGGCCACAGCCTCCGCGTGAGTCGCCGGGTCGGCCTCAACGTACCTGACGCCGTGGCGCCGCGTGAGCGCCTGCCGGATTGCCCGCAGGCGGTCGGGGGACTCTGGGTGGCGTTCCCCGGTGTTGTGAGCGAGACAGGTGTCGCTGTAGCCGTAGCGCATCCGTCGGCCCTACGAGGCCCCGGGTGCGGACTCGGTTTCTCTCTCGACCGACTCGAACAGCGTCACGTAGGTCTCGACGTCTTCGGCCTGAACCGTCCGACGGTCGGCGTGGCGCGCGAGGGTCGATGCCGCGGACGCGACACCGTCGGCGTACTGCTCAAGATCGCTCGCCAGCGCAACCCGCGCGTCCGTCGAGACACGGTAGCGGTCGTCGATATCGAGCCGTGCGATCCGGTCGACCGGCGCGACCGGGAGCGTCAGCTCGTCGCGCTCGACCGACCGGTCGGCGCCGAAGTCGCCGGCCATCAGCGTCTTGCGCCCGTCCGCGGTAGCCTCGTCGGCGGCGTCGACGGCAAGTTCCGCGCCGCGGCGCTGGATCCGCAGGGCGAGTTCCTCTGCAGCGTCGGCGCTCACCCGGAGGTCGCCCGCGTTCCGACGGATTATCTCGTCGACCGGGGCGAACGGCAGCTCGACGCTCATAGGCTAAGAGGGGGTCGTGTGGTGTATAATGGTTTCCGTCGGCGCTCTACCGTGTCAGCTCGTCGGCGTCGATCTGGCCGTCCTGAAGCTGTCCCCGGACCGTCACCTGTTCGCCGAGCTGCAGGTCGGCCTCGGTGTCGACGCTCCGGGTGCGCTGGCCGTCGTCAAGTACGACTGGGTCGCCCGTCTGGACGACCGTCCCCGTGAACTCCGTCTCGCCGCCGTCCGCCGGTTCGCTGTCGCTCTCCGCCCCATCGGCCGCGGCACCCCCCGTCCCGCCGTCCGCGAACGAGGAGAGGTCGCTGCCACTTCCAGCGTCCGCACCGTCACCCGTGTCTGTGCGTTCGGCCTCCGTCTCAGTCTCTGTCACCGGCTGCCGGTCGACCACCGACACCGTCGACCGCCAGTTTGCGGAGGCCTCAAGATCGTCCTGCCAGCCGTCCTGAATTTGGACATCTGTGACGAGGACGTGGTCGCCGAGGTCGACGTCGGCCTCTGCGTGGTCACCCCACAGCGCCACCCGGATGTCGCCCGTCTCGTCGCGCAGGCGAACGTTCCGGACCTGCCCTTGCGAGCCGTCGTCACGGTCGAACGTTCGGACGTCGCTCGTCTCGATCACGCCGCCTGAGAGGTCGACGATCTCGTCCATCTCGACGCTCGCTACGTCCGCTGTCTCGGGGACGTACTCAACGTCGTCCTCGACTGCCTCCACCGCACCCCGGGAGCTGACGTGGAGTTCGAGGTCGCCGTTTCGTTCGCGAGTGTAGCCGTCGACCACCTCAACGGACTTGTCCGTCTCAAGTTCCGTGGCGCGGTCCGCGCGTTCGTCCCACAGTGTCACCCGCACGCGCCCGGTCGGGTCGCCAAGCGTGAGATTCGACACCCGACCCTCGGTACCGTCGTCGCGGTCGAAGGTTCGCACGCGGTCGGTCGACAGCACGCGCCCGCGAAGGTTGACGTCCGAGAGGCCGAGCGAGAGGTCCTCCACGCGGTAGACGTCCTGGACCTGAATGTCGACATCGACGTCCTCGTCCACCTCGGCGCGATCGACGCTCACCTCGACCCCGGAGTAGCCGTCTTTCGGGCGCCCGGCGACGCGGAGGACGGCGCCCGTCTCCAGTTCGCCGCGCTCGACACCCTCGGCGAGGTCGTCCCAGAGACTGATTCTGACCTGTCCCGTCTCGTCGGCCACCTCAACGTTCGCAACCCGTCCGTCCGGTTCGTCCTCACCATCGCGCTCGAACGTCCGCACCTCCCCGACGCTCGTCACCTTCGCGACGAACTTCACCTCGTCCATATCAGGGTCGATGTCAGCAACGCCGTCGACCTCACCCCCCGACTCGCGCAGTTCGTGCGCGACCAGCATCGCTGCGGTCTCCTCGTCAGCGAGTCCGTCCATCTGTTCGACTTTCTCGCGGACCGAGGTCTCAAACTCGTCGCGGTCGACCTCCGCTTCGAGGTCCTCGTAGACGTCCTCGATCGCGCCCATACTCTGTGAGGTATAGGGTCAGAATCGCGTTTAAGCGTTTCCGTGGGCGCGTCGCCCTGGACACGGACCGTAACCGTCTTATGCCGCTCCTGGCTTCCATTGGATGAGTCCTGGTAGGGTAGTGGACTATCCTCTTGGCTTGCGGAGCCAGGGACC
>CAKZPG010000030.1 GCA_937138675.1 uncultured archaeon
GTGAAGTACCTCGGGGACAAGCCCCGGGGCTTCGCCGTTTTGTCCGTGCCGTCCAAAAACGGACGGATGGACGCAGGCGAATTTAATTCCCCTCGACCTTCCCGACCCGGGTCGGCTGGAATTCACACCCGAACGCTCGGTGCGTCCGTGAGGGTCGGCGGCTCCACCCCGCCCGACAACACCCGTCTCACCTGCCGTAGCAGGGTGTTGAGAGGTGTCGCATTTCCCCGCAACTGCCGGCAGTTGCTTCGGATTAAGGTCTTTAATCCACGTCGCAACTGTAGTCAATAGGGCGGTGACGTGCGTCATAAGCGTACGGCCTTCACCCTCGGAGCTTGACCCCGAGGCACTCGGCCTGTTCCGCCTGTAGACCGGCTGAGACTCCCACGGAGGGACCCCCGTCGTTCACGACGGGGAAGAGGTCATATGGCTCCCGAAGCACGGACCTGTATGGTCAATATCGCGATCCTCGGCGACACACACGTCCCATCGCGGGCGCGTGAGATCCCGGACTGGGTCGTAAAGCGAGTTACGGCTGCGGACCACGTGGTCCACACCGGCGACTTCGACTCACAGAAAGCGTACGGCCGCGTGCGCGACCTCGCGCCCACCCTCACCGCGGTCCGGGGCAACACGGACCCGAACCACCAACTCGGCCTCCCGAGCGTCACCACCCTCGTCGCGGGCGGCGTCGAGTTTGTCGTCACCCACGGCGACGGGCGCGGGCGCTACGACGACGTCGTCGTCGACCAGACTCGCGCTCACGGCGGCGCGGACGCAGTCGGGGTCGCCGGCCACACCCATCGCCCGCGTGACGACGTTGTCGACGGCGTGCGACTCCTGAACCCCGGGAGCGCGACGGGCGCGAACCCGGAGGACGTGCCGACGCTAATCGAAGCGACGGCGATCGACGGCGACGTCGACGTGGTGTTTCACCGGGGGTAGCGCCGCCTTCGCGAGTCTTTTTACCCGTCTGCCCCAGCCGATGTTATGAAACTGCGCGCGGTGCCCGACCTTCCGGAGGTCCGGCCGGGCGACGACCTCGCCGAGCTGGTCGCGGCGCGGGCCGATCTTCAGGCCGACGACGTGGTGTGTGTGGCGAGCACCGTCGTCTCGAAGGCCGAGGGGCGGACGGCGGCCCTCGACGACTTCCCGGCCGGCCCGCGCGCCCGCGAACTCGCCGCCGACCTCTCTCAGGCGACCGGGAGCGAGGTCGACCCGCGATTCGTTCAGGCCGTCCTCGTCGAGTCCACCGAGGTGCTGTTCGAGACGCCATTTCTCCTGACAGAGACGCGGTGTGGCCACGTCGGGGTCAACGCCGGCATCGACAAGTCGAACGTCGCGGGGGCAGACCTCCTTCTCCTCCCGACCCGGCCGTCGGAGGCCGCCGCGCGCCTACGCGAGGCCCTCGGTGTCTCGGCCGTCGTCGTCACCGACACCTCGGGGCGACCGTTCCGTCACGGCCAGCGCGGCGTCGCAGTCGGGTGGGACGGCCTGCCCGCGGGCCGAGACTACCGGGGGGAGCCCGACCGGGACGGCCGGGAGATGAGCGCGACGGTGGAGAACGTGGTCGACGAACTCGCCGCGGCCGCGAACCTCGTGAGCGGCGAGGGTGCTGAGGGGACGCCTGTCGTCGTCATTGAGGGGTTCAGGTTCGGCGACCACGCGGGGAGTGACGCACACTTCCGAGACGTGCCCGAGGATCTCGTCCGGCAGGCTATCCGCGGCTGGGACGGGTAAGACCCAAGCGGGGGCCGCCCCAGAGCTACGTATGACCTACGTACCCGGCGCGCGGTTCGGCGTCGAGTTGGCCCCCGAACACCCCGTCGAACGGGTCGTTGAACTCGGCGTTCGCGCGGAGACAGCCGGGTTCGAGGACGTCTACCTCAGTGTTCACTACAACAACCGCGACCCGTTCGCGGCACTCTCGCGGCTTGCCGTCGAGACGAGTGACATCGGTCTCGGCCCGGGCGTCGCGAACCCGCACGACCGCCACCCACTCACGCTCGCATCGCAGGTCGCAACGCTCGACGAGGCAAGTGACGGGCGCGCACGATTCGGGCTCGGGCCGGGCGACCCCTCGACGATGCGGAACCTCGACGCGGTCGACGACCGAGGACTCCGGCCCGTGCTGGAGACGTTCAAGACCGCCCGACAGCTCTGGGCCGGCGAACGTGTCGACCACGACGGAACCTTCGCCGCAGCCGACGCCGGCTTGAATTACGAGCCACCACAGGGAGACGCGATCCCGGTCCACATCGGCGGCGAGGGGCCACACATGTGCCGGATGGCCGCGAAACACGCCGACGGCCTGCTATTCAACGGCTCACACCCAGATGACCTCGCGTGGGCACGCGACCAGGTCAACGACGGCCTGACCGAACGCCCCGGCGACCGCGGTCCGTTCGCTCTGGCGGCCTACGCGAGCGTCAGCGTCGCTGAGAACGAAGCAGAGGCGCGCGAGGCGGCCCGACCCCCGGTCGCGTATATCGCCGCCGGCGCGGCCCCGCCGGTCCTGACACGACACGGACTGGACCCCGACCGCGCCGGCCAAGTCGGCGACCTATTAAGCGCTGGCGAGTTCCAGGAAGCGTTCGACCTCGTGACCCCGGAGATGGTGGACGCGTTCTGTATGGCCGGGGACGTGACGACTGTCGCCGACCGGATGACAGCAGTACTCGACCACGCAGACGGCCTCGTCGTCGGGTCGCCGCTCGGTCCCGATATCGAAACGGCGCTAACGCTCGCGAGCGAGGCCTACGACCGCGCGACGTGACCGGCTACCGGTGTTCGGGCGGCGGACTCCGGCCGAGCGAGCTGAGCTCAAGCCCGAGTGCCTCAAACAGGGCGCCGGCGACGAGATAGCCGAAGACACCGAGCGAGGCAGCAGTAAAGACGGTTCCCACGGCGAGCGATATCAGTGCGAGCGGGTCGAGAGGCTGGCGAAGCGCCACCTCGGTCGTGAACACGACGACGAGGCGGACGACGCTCGTTAGGAGCGTGACGATCAGGTCAAGGAGCGTTGCCATACTTACTGATCTGAGGCCGTCGGCATATACGTTCTGACGGGCCAGCACGAGACGCCGGACGCGCGTTCCGCCCAAGTCGTCACGCCACGATCTCGGCCTCACCTGACAGGCCGGCAGAGGGCGGAGTCTCCGTCGGCCCGGGTCCAGACGTCCAAATACGAACGCGGCGCACCGGAACGCAGCGCTCCGTCTGTCGCCGCCGGCTAGTTCAGCGTCGGCGCGCGGTCGAACCCGCGTGCGAGCGTCTCCGGCGCGAGCGTGAGGACCGTAGGCCGCCCGTGTGGACAGGCGTACGGCGTCTCGCAGGCCGCGAGCGCCCCCAGCAGGTCCGCGGCCGTCTTGTTATCAAGTGCGTCCTCGGCCTTCAGCGACGAGTGACAGGCGAGGGCCACCAGCAGGTCCTCGCGTGGATCTGGGTCTCCCCCCGACCGGAGCACGTCGACCGCTTCTCGGAGCGTCTCGGGCGCCGCCGCATGGCCGAACGGTGCGGGCGTCGCCCGCACCCGGACCGTCGTCCCACCGAACGGGCCGGCGTCGAAGCCGAGGCGCGCGAGCGTCCTCGTCCGCTCCCGGACCGCCTCGACGCCACCCGGGTCAAGGTCGACGGTCGCTGGCGGGTCGAGCGTCCGCGATGGAACGCCCTCATCCTCGACCGCAGCGCGTAGACGCTCGAAGTTTACCCGCTCGTGGGCGGCGTGCTGGTCGAGAATCAGGAGGTCGTCGGCAGCCTCACAGAGCAGGTAGCGCTCGCGGTACTGACCGATCACCGTCGCGTCCGCAAGCGGTCCCGCCCCCTCCGCGGGGTTGAGCGCCTCCTCCACGTCGGTCGTGACCTCCGCGGCGCGCGCGAGGTCGGCCGTCGAGAGTGCGTCCGCGACCGCGCGTCCGACCGCTGCCTCAACTCGGTCGCCAGCCCGCAGACCGACCCGCGCCTTCGCAGGGTGGACGTTCGGGTCGACGAGCGCAGCCGGCAGGTCGACCCGAAGCGCCGCAACCGGGGAGCGCCCGTCTGGGAGTAGGCTCTCGTAGCCGCGTTCGACCGCACGGCGGAGCGCCGTCGCCTCCGAGAGCGGCCGCCCACGGACCGCGAGGTGGACGTGGTCGGGACTCGCGCGTGTCGTCGCAGGCGAGGCGACGACGCCGCGTATCTGGACCGACTCGCCGTCGACCGACGAGTCGGCATTAACGCGCGTGGCCGCCCGAGCCGTGTCGCGCCCGTAGATCGCGAGAATGGCGTCACGGGCGCCCGTTCCGGGCGTCGAGAGCGTCTCGCGGTCGTCGTGGACGAGTCGGAACGAGGTGCGGGGCCGACAGAGTGCGTACCGCGCCACGAGGTCACTCACACGTCCGAACTCCGTTCGGGGCCCGCCGAGCGACTCCTGGCGCGGCTCACGATTGAAAAAGAGATCCCGGACCGTGACGGTCGTCCCCCGAGCGCGTGCCGCGGGCTCCGTAGTCGGATCGTTGCCGCCCACAACCCTCACGCGCGTGCCCTCGTCGCCGCCGTCGTTCGTGACGAGCTCGAGACGGGAGACAGCCGCGATAGCGGGCAGGGCCTCACCCCGGAACCCGAGCGTCTCTACTGCGTCGAGGTCGGCCGCCGCCGATATCTTCGACGTGGCGTGACGCGCCAGCGCTCGTCTCGCGTCTGCCCGGCTCATCCCGTGGCCGTCGTCGCGAACCCGGATCAGAGCGGTGCCGTCGCCCTCGATCGCGACCGTTACCCGCTCCGCGCCGGCGTCGAGGGCGTTGTCAAGGAGTTCGGCGACAACCCGGGCAGGCCGGGTGACCACTTCGCCGGCGGCGATTCGGTCGCGCGCTGCGGCGTCGAGGCGCTCGATTCCAGCCATCTCAGTGCCCCTCGTCCAGTTCGCGCTGGAGCTCGTGGAGCGTCGTCAGAGCCGCGAGCGGTGTCGTTGTCGCGAGGTCCATCTCCGCAATTCGGTCTGTAACGCGCGCGGCTGCGGAGTCGGCACCGCCGTCGGCGCGCGAGGGGGCGGTCGCGGGGGCGTCCGGCCCGTCTCCATGCTCGTTGCCCGCCGCTACCAGCGTCCGCGCTCGCTCCACGACGGGCGTCGGCACGCCCGCCGCACGCGCCACCTCGACGCCGTACGACGACGAGGCCGCACCGGGCGCGACGCGGTGGAGGAAGGTCACATCCTCGGTGGGCGCCCCCTCGTTCGCTACCCGGAAGTGGAGGTTCCGCACCCGGTCATAGTCGTCCGCGAGCGTCGTCAGGTCGTGGTAATGAGTGGCAAAGAGAGTCGTCACGCCCACCTCGTCGTGGAGGAACTCGACAGCAGCCCGGGCGATGGCTCGCCCGTCCGTCGTCGCAGTGCCTCGCCCCACCTCGTCGAGGAGGACCAGCGAGTCCGCGGTCGCGCTGTGGAGAATGGCGGTCAGTTCGGTCATTTCGCGCATAAACGTCGACTGCCCACCGGCGATATCGTCGCTCGCGCCGACACGGGTGAATACCCGGTCGAGCGTCGGCAGCGAGGCGGCGTCGGCGGGGACGAACGACCCGGTCTGTGCAAGGACAGCGTGAAGAGCGACCTGGCGCATATACGTCGATTTCCCACTCATATTTGGGCCGGTGACCACCGCGACGGTCCCGCGCTCAAGATCGGTGTCGTTCGGGACGAACTCGGTTGTCCGCTCGACAGTCGGGTGGCGGCCCGCGCGGATGTCAAAACTGTCGGCACCGACCTCGGGCCGGCAGTAGTCGCGGTCGGCCGCGACAGCCGCAAAGGCGACGAGTGCGTCGAGGCGGCCGACGGCGTCAGCGAGCGCCTGTATTCGGTCGGTCCCGGCCGCGACCGCCGCGCGCACCTCCCGGAACAGTTCATACTCGGTCGCGTCCGCACGCTCCGTCGCGCCAAGTATTTCCTCCTCGCGTCGTTTTAGCTCGGGCGTGTAGTACCGTTCCGCGTTCTTGAGCGTCTGCCGGCGGACGTAGTCCTTGGGCACCTGGTCAAGATTCGACTCCGTCACCTCGATGTAGTAGCCGTGGACCTGCGTGTGGCCAACGTTCAGCGAGTCGATGCCGGTCCGGTCGCGTTCTCTGGCCTCCAAGTCAGCGACCCACTGGCGGCCCTCGCGGGCACGTTCGCGCAAGTCGTCAAGATCGTCGTCGTAGCGCTCGCGGATCACCCCCCCAGCGGTCACCTCAACGGGCGGATCGTCGACTATCGCCGCGGCTATTCGCTCGCGCACATCCGTGAGGGGGTCGAGATCGGCACGCAGGCCACCGAGGACGGGGAGGTCCTCGAGCGCCGCCCGGAGGTCGGGAACGACCCCGAGGGTATCGGCGAGCGCCCGGAGGTCCCGGGCGTCGGCACGTTCGCGCGACACCCGGCCCGCCAGCCGTTCAAGATCGTAGACCGCGCGCAGGCGGTCGACCAGTTCGTCGCGTGCGACTGTCGCCTCGCGGAGCGCCGCCACGGCGTCGTGGCGGGCCTCGATCGCCGCCTCGTCGACCAGTGGGCGGCGGAGCCACGCTGCAAGCGTCCGGCGGCCAAGCGCCGACACTGTCTCGTCTATCGTCTCGACGAGCGGCGTTCCCGATCCGGGGCCGCGGGAGTCGAACAGTTCGAGCGAGCGGCGGGCAGCAGGGTCGAGGCGCAGCGAGTCGTGTGGGTCGTATCGCGAGACGCGGGTAACGTGCCCGAGAGGGCCGTCGTCACCTTGGGTGTACTCGGCGTACGCGAGGACCGCTCCAGCGGCGCGCACCTCGGCGTCGTTCGCGAAAACGACGTCTGGAGTGGCGACGTACCGCTCGAGCGTCTCCGTCGCCGCCGCACGACCGAATCGATCGGTGTCGGTGTCGGTGTCGGTCACCATGGGGTCGGCGTCGAGCGCCGGCGTTGGGTCCTCGGCGTCGGGGCCGACCAGTACCTCGGCGGGTCCGAGGCGCGCGAGTTCGTCACGTAAGGTCGCGGCGTCGGCGGCGCTCGTGACAAGCGACTCGCCCGTGGAGACGTCGACGGCAGCGAGGGCGTGATGTGAGCCGTCGGTAGCGACTGACCGGGCGACTGCGGCGACGTAGCGTGCGTCCGGCGCCAGCAGCTCGTCGTTGACGACTGTGCCAGGCGTGACGACACGGGTGACGGCACGGTCGACGAGCCCCGAGGCCTGCTCGGCCTCTTCCACCTGGTCCGCGATGGCAACCCGGTAGCCTGCGTCGAGGAGTGACTCGACGTAGCCCGCGGCGCTCTCGACCGGAATCCCCGCAGCGTCGTAGGTCCCGGTCGAATCCTCGCGTTCGATCAGCGTCAGTTCGCAGACCCGCGCAACTTCGCGGGCCGTCTCACAGAAGCTTTTGTAGAAGTCGCCGACTCGGAAGAGGAGGAGGGCGTCCTTGTGACGCCGGCAACACTCGGCGTACTGCGCCAGCATCGGCGTGAGTTCCGCGGCGTCGGCCAGTGCCGCCGGCGGCCCGGTGACCTCTTGCTTGTCGCCGTCGGTCATGGCGATGGAGAGGCCCCCGGCGGCAAAAGTCGGTCGGACAGGACGGGCGGGAGTGGGGAGTAGAGTTAGGTTCCCACAGACACAACACAGAATAAGACCGTCTCCTTGACGGGCCCTCCTCACATGAGTGACGGACGCCAAGCCGGCAACGACACGGCACAGCCTACCCCAGAGGACCCATTGGGCGTCAGCGAGGCTGCCGCGACGATAGAACGGATAGTCGAGAACGTCGAACAGGTGATCGTCGGCAACCACGACGCTATCGAAGATATCCTAATCGTCGCACTGGCGCGGAGCCACCTCCTTCTCGAAGACGTGCCCGGTGTCGGGAAGACGATGCTGGCGCGGGCCGTCGCCACCTCGGTCGACTGCTCGTTCAAGCGCATCCAGTTCACCCCCGACCTCCTCCCCACGGACGTGACGGGTGTGAACGTCTACAACCAGAAACACCAGACCTTCGAGTTCCAGCCCGGCCCGGTGTTTGCGAACGTCGCACTGGCTGACGAAATAAACCGCGCGCCGCCGAAGACACAGGCCGCCCTGCTGGAGGCAATGGGTGAGCGACAGGTCACGGTAGACGGCGAGACGCGCGACCTGCCGGAGCCGTTCGTCGTCATCGCGACGCAGAACGACGTCGAGACGGGCCAGACCTACGAACTCCCGCTCGCGGAGGTTGACCGCTTCATGAAGAAGATTCGGCTCGGCTACCCGAACGAGGCCGATGAGACCGAACTGCTAGGCCGGGTCGCGGGCGACCACCCGATTCGGTCACTCTCGGCTGTTGCCGACGCCGTCGAAGTGCAACGCGCCCGGCGCACCGTCGCCAGCGTGGACGTACGCGAACCGGTCCGGAACTACGTTTCACGATTAGCCGCCCACACTCGTGACCACGCAAAACTCGGCGTCAGCCCTCGGGGAGCTATCGCCCTCGTTCGGGCGTCACAGGCTCGCGCCGTCTTAACCGAGCGCTCGTTCGTCACCCCAGACGACGTCCAGAGCGAGATCGAGAGCGTCTGGGCACACCGTATCCGCTCCGGCGACCGCGCGCGAGACGGCGCGGAGGTCGTAGAGGCGGCTATCGAAGCCGTTCCCGTCGAGTGATGATGCTTTGGCCGACCCGCCGCGGCTTCGCTCTGCTCCTCGTCGCTGTCGCCGCGACGGGGTTCGTGGTCCACTCCGGCGCACGCGCCCTCGGTGCCGTCGTCGTGCCCTCGGCAGTTGCGCTTCTGGCCGGCGTCGTCCAGGTGTGGCTGACCCCGACCCCAACCGTCGACCGCGCCGTTCCGGCCGACGGTCCAGCAGAGCGCGAGGGGACCGTCGTCCTCCGGTTCGACGCCGACGACCCCCTCCCCGTGACGGCTGACGACCGGCACTCGGCGGGACTACGCGTCGTTGATGGCCTGCCCGCCGAGACGGTCGTCGGCGAGGGGCCGGTGCGCTACCGCGTGCGGTTCGAGCGCCGGGGCGACCGGACACTCGGCCCTGCAACAGTTCGGTACACCGACGCGCTAGGGCTGGTCGCGGGGCGCGACTCCGTCGGGGAGACGGCTCGGGTCCTCGTCTACCCGGCCGTCAGACCCCTCCCGCCAGCACTCGCTGAGAGCCTGCAGTCTGGGCTCGCCGAACAGTCGCGGAGCGAGCGTGATGAGTTCGATGGCCTGCGCGAGTACGTCCGCGGTGACGCGCTCCGGAACCTGAACTGGAAGGTGAGCGCAAAACGCGACGATCTGATCGTGACAAAGTACACCGGCGCGCGCCCGGAGCAGACGGTGACGGTTGCCATCGGAGCCGCCCCCGGAGATGCAGATGAGATGGCAACGGCGGCCGCAAGTGTCGTCGCGGCGCTCCACAGTCTCGGCGCGGTCGTCGCTCTGCTAACACCGGACGGCGAGGTGGAGGCTGGCCCGTCAGACCCGGAGGCCGCGTTCGCCCACCTCGCAACGGTCGGGCCGGGGGCAGTGCCCGACCGCGAGGCGACAGTGGTCGTCAAGGCGAGCGACGGGACGGCACGGGTGTCGGTCGCGGGCGAGGAGCGAGCCAATATCGGCAACGGCCGGGAGGCAGCGACATGAGCGAGGCGACCGCCCGGAGCGTCGCGGGCACGACCCGGGCGACCGCCCAGAGCGCCCGTGCGCTTGCGCTGGCTGGTGTCGCGGCGCTCACGCTCTCATACACGAGCGTCCTCTATTACGTCGCCGACGTGACCCGGGGCGCGGAAACGATGCTCGCGGTACTCGCTGGGAGCCTGCTTCTCGGCATCCTCCTCGGGCGGTACGTCGGCACGACAGTCGCCGGCGGCGTCGCCCTCAGTGTCGCCATCACCGGCTCAGTGGGCTACGTTCTCTCGATCCCGCCCGACCAACGCGCCCTCCTGTTCACCACGCGGGTCGTCACGGACACCATCGCACTTCTTACCGGGCTCTCCGTCCTGCGGCTCACCAACGCCGGGGTGTGGGCGCTTGGCGTCGCGCCCGCCCCCATCATCGTCTCGTGGTATCTCGCGGTCCGACGGCGATACGTTTGGAGCGTCGTCGCGGGGGGGACCGCGCTCTCACTCCTCGTGTTGACCGGCGACGCGGGCCCGACGACGACGCTCACGGGCGTTATCGGTGGCGCGACAGCCGTTGGAGTGGGCGACGTCGAACGTGCGGGGGGGCCGACCCCCCAGTTCGACGCTGTCGTCGCTGTCGTCGCCGCGATGGTCGTCGTCACGGCGTCGTTGTCGGCCGCTGCAGGCGGGGCGACGGGCACGCCCTTTGGAGACGGCGGTGAGTCGCCCACCGTTGAGTCGACAGTAGTGGAGGCCGAGGACAACATCCGTATCCTCGGGAGCATCAGCCTCTCGACGGACGTCCAGTTCGAGATATCGGCAGCGCGCGGCAACTACTGGCAGACCGCCGCCTACGACCGCTACACTGGGCAGGGCTGGGTCCGGACCGGCGAGACGACAGCGATCGAGGGCACACGGGCCGGGCCACCCGGCTCCGCTCGACCGCTCCGGCAGGAGGTGACCGCCCAGACAGACCTCGGGTCGGTCCCCGGGGCGTGGCGGCCCGTCAACGTCGAGGGAGCGGCGGTCCGCTCGACGCAACAGGGTGGATTCCGGCCGGAGACACGTATCGCCGCAAACACCACTTACACTGTGCGGAGCCGGATCCCACAGTACACGACCGCCCAGTTGCGCCGTGCGGGGACCGACTATCCGGACGACGTGACCGCGACCTACGCCGGCCTGCCGGGGTCGACACCCGACCGAGTCAGTGAACGCGCCACCGAGGTGACCGCAAACGCCTCGACACCGTACGACCGTGCGGTCGCGATAGAGCGCTACTTAGAAGAAGAGAAGCGCTACTCGCTCGACGTCGAGAGCCCGGACGGCCCGATCGCAGACTCGTTCCTGTTCGAGATGGACGCGGGCTACTGTACCTACTACGCGACGACGATGGTCACGATGCTCCGCTCGCAGGGCGTACCCGCGCGGTTCGTCGTCGGCTACACGACCGGCGAACAGGTCGGCGACGACCGCTACCGTGTCCGGGGCCTGAACTCGCACGCGTGGGTGCAGGTGTACTTCCCAGACGTCGGCTGGGTCCGGTTCGACCCGACCCCTGCCGGCCCGCGAGAGGCCGCCGAAGAGCGCCAGATTCGCCAGACAGAGGGGAACGGTACTGAGAGCGGCCCGAACAGCACCGGTCCGGCGGAGGGCTCTGACACCGACGTCGTGAATCTCACGCCGACAACACCAGTGCCGGACCCGAACGTGACCGCGACAGTGGGGAACGAGCCGGCAACGCCGAGTGTCGCCGGGGCCGACGACGGCAGCGACGAGCTCAGCCTGCCCGACCTGCCCTCGAACCGGACAGTCGCGGTGTGGGCCGTCACCCTCGCGGGACTGCTTGCTGTCGGCCGCCGCACGGGCGCTCTGGGGCGTGTGCGGACGGCGGTCGCCCTTGGCCGTCAGTCGCGGTCGGCACCCGACGCGGACGCGATCCGTGCGTACGACCGGCTGGAGACACTGTTCGAGCTACGATACCGGCCCCGGGCAGCGGGCGAGACGCCGCGGACGTACGTGTCCACGCTCGTTGCTGATGGCGCCGAAGAGGCCGCGCTGTCGGTTGTCGACGCCTACGAACAGGCGCGTCACGGCGACGGAGTCGACAAGACCACCGCCGACGACGTCGTGGCGACAGTCGACCGGTTCGTCGACGAGTGGAGTCTCGGCGACCGTCTCGGGAGGTGAGCGAGCGAGCCCCCCCGACAGCATTTAGTAGCACAATCTCGAAATTACTGGCGGAATGGGAGAAGTCTGCTCGACGTGCGGGCTGCCCGAGGAGCTCTGCGTCTGCGAAGACGTCGCTAAAGAGTCTCAGCAGATCAGCATCCGCATCGACGAGCGCAGATATGGGAAGGAAGTGACGATAGTCGAAGGGTTCGATCCGAAGGACGTGGACATGAGCAGTCTGTCGTCGGACCTAAAATCAAAGTTCGCCTGCGGCGGCACTGTCGAGAACGGTGCCATCGAACTCCAGGGGAACCACTCGGGCCGCGTGGAGGACTTCCTCCGCGACAAAGGCTTCAACGTCGCCTGACTGACCCCACGTCGAGGCACTCTCCCCCTCGTCACGCTTTTTGAGAGCCAAAGAGAAAACCTCGCGTCTTAGCGCGGAGGAGTATCAGGCTGCTGAGCAGCAGCTAAAACGGCGCGTCCGACTCTTTGTCGGCCTTTGTACGCGCTGCTGTCTGCTCGACCACGCCGTCCCACGCCGTCAGCCCGCCTCGCATGCTCTCGACGCGCCCGTCGACACCGGCAGCCGCGCCGATGAGCCGCGCAGCCTTGACGCTCGCCTCGCCGTGCGGGCAGACGGTCACGACCCTGGCCGCGCCCGCGAGATCGGACGCACGGTCGGGGACCTGCGGGAAAGGGACGTTCTCGCTCCCCGGGATGTGACCACGCTCGAACGCGCCGGGGGCCCGGATGTCGACCACACGGGGCGGGTCGTCGCTCTTGAGCAGTTGTTTGACCTCGTCGGGGTCGATCTCGCCGTCCATATGTGCGCGTTGAGCGGGAAGGTAAAAAGCGCTACAGAACGCCCGCCTCTTTCGCGAGTAGGATCCCCTCTATCGTCGCGTCGTTCGTCGGTTGAGCGCGTGCGACCGACACGGCGTCCGCGACGGAGACAGTGCGGGGAACGAGAAACTCACTGTCGTCGTGGTCGACAGCCCCGACCTCCTCCAAGTCGCGCGCAAGAACGATTCCGCGACGGTGGCGCAACAGGCCGGTTGAGGTCCAGAACTCCTGGAGGAGTTCCGTCTCACCGGCCGCGAACCCGGTCTCCTCGTGGAGTTCGCGCGCGCCGGCCTCGGTGAACGTCTCGCCGTCCTCAACGACTCCAGCGGGAAGTTCGAGCTGTGTCTCGCGAACCGCCGGGCGGTACTGCTCGACGAGAAGGAGGTCGTCCTCGTGGACAGCAACGACGACTGCGGCGGGCGGGAGTTCGGCCCAGTAGTACCGCTTCGTCGACCCATCTGGCTGTCCCACGAGGTCGTAGCCGGCCGTGACCCACGGTGTCTCATACTCGACAGCCTCCTCCAGCACGGGGCGCTCGGGGTCGCCAACGTCGTTCAGGTCGGTCACCGGCGCACCTCAGCGCGATAATACTCGCCGTCGACGCGGACGTGAACCGCCCGGTCACCGTTGGCCGTCCTCACCACGGCCTCACGGTTCTGCGCAGCGAGCGCCGACACCTCGTCGAACGGCGAGTGGTCGAACGACTCTTTCAGGCCGAAGCGACCACGCTGGTAGCCGGAGGACCGGCCGTCCGGCGCCGCGAGTGCTTCGGTCAGGTACGGATACCGGCGCGGTGAGAGATCGGTTGCGTTCGCCGCCGGCCCCGACGCCTCCGTCTCGGCGACGACGAGGGCGTACGACTCGCCGGTCCCGAGTGCCGACGGGACCGCGCCGAGGGCGAGAAGAGAGACAACGAGCAGACCGAGTACGGCGGCGACCCGGCGGGTGATCTGTCGCACGATTGGACCTCGGGCAGGGCGACCAAACGCGTGTCGGTCAGGCGTCGGGCGCGTCCTCGTCCGCCGGCTCGAACGCCGGGCGATAGAGCCGGCCGAACGCCTGTCTCCGCAGGGTCCCGACCGCAGCCTCGCGGTCGGCGTGGAACGTCATCACGACGGCGCCCGTCGGCGCGACGTGCCAGACGACCCGGTCCACGTCGGGGCTGCCGTGTTCTGTCACCTCGCCGTCGTAGCTGGCGCGCCACGCATCGTAGGCCTCGCGCGAGCCCAGACGAACGCGGAGAAACGAGGCGAAGAGGGCGTCGCGGGCCGCCTCGATAACCTCGCTCGTCACCCGGTCACTGTACTCCGCGCGATCGACACCCATCGCGCGCGCCGTCTCCCGGACCACCACCTTCGCAGCCGGACCACAGGAGTCGTAGGCCCTGCGCGCCTCGGCGACCGTTTCGGGCGCAAAGTGACCCTCGGTTGTCGGGTCGTCGCTCACGGCTCCTCCGTCGCGTCCGTGTCGGCCGTCCTGTCCCCATCACCGTCTTTGTCACCTGTTGCCTCGGCGCGCATCCGCTGGACCGCCTCGATTGCGGCCTGCGTCGCCTCGGTGTCAGGGGCCGCGCCGACGCCGGCGCTGGCGCCGGTCGGCACGTCAACACCGGGGCCGCCAGCGTGGTCGTGTCCCCCGGTCGCATCTTCGAACACGGTCTCGTGGGGCACCTCCTCGGCGAGCGGCGCGACTCGGTCGCCGAGCGACTCCGGCGACTCCTCGCTCCAGTCCGCGACGTGGTCGTCCAGCCAGGTCTCGTGGTCGTCGGCGTGGGTCAGCGCGGTCATCGCGAGATGGTTCGCGAGATGTTCAGCGTCGTGTTGCGGGAGGTCACAGACCGGACACGCGTAGCCCATGGAGGCAAGAGGGGCTTGAGCCTCAAAAGTCGGTCACTCGCGGGCGTCGAGTGTCATCACCAGAGCGTCCTCGCCGTCGTCGTAGTATCGCGGGAGGCGCCGGGCGGGGGCGAAGCCGAGGTCGCGATAGAGCGACAATGCAGGTGTGTTCGACTCGCGGACCTCGAGTTTGACCACCGCCGCGCCCTTCGTGCGCAGGCGCGCAAGCCCGCTGTCGAGTAACAGGCGGCCGACCCCGCGCTCCCGCGCTCTTGCCCGGACCGCAAGGTCGCGGACGTGGCCGATGGCCCGTCCGTGGTTGGGGACGAGCGAGGCAACGACGTAGCCGAGGGTCTCTATCCCGTCGTCGTCTGCGCAGGCAACGAGGAATGCGGCCTCGTCAAGCGAGGACTCGAACGCCGCGTACGGCCACGGGTCGGGAAACGACGCCCGTTCGATCTGCAGGACGTCGAGGAGGTCGGCTCGCTCCGCGGGCCGGACCCTCGGTGACACGAGTACGACTACGAGGCGGGAGCGCAAAAACCGTGCGACACGGCCGATTCTGCCCCGGCCACACCGCTCGTCGGCCTAAAAAACGGAGAGAACGTGGTGTCAGTCGTCGGCAGGCGCCGCGCCGCTCCCGCTGTCGGCCTGCTGTTTCGTCAGCGAGAGCTTTCCGCCAGCGGCGAGGATACGACGTTCGCGCTCGGAGGCGTCGAGCCGAGCCGTTGCCTCCCAGTCGTCGTTGACGCGGACCGTGAACTCCTCGCGGCCCTCGTCGACGGCCTCACGGACATCGTCGACGATCTCGACGTCGTCACCCTCCTCAATCTGCTCGTACGTCTCTTCGTCGATGGTCAGCGGGATGAGCCCGAAGTTGAACAGGTTCGCCTTGTGGATGCGGGCGAAGCTCTGCGCGAGAACACCCTCGACACCGAGATACATGGGGCATAGCGCCGCGTGCTCGCGTGAGGAGCCCTGACCGTAGTTTTCACCGGCGACGAGGAACCCGCCATCGGCGTCCAGCGCGCGCTCCGCGAGCGTGTCGTCGACGCGCGAGAGCGTGTACTCGGAGAGCTTCGGGACGTTCGACCGGTACATCAGGATATCAGAAGTGGCCGGGATGATGTGGTCGGTCGTGATGTTGTCGCCCATCTTCAACAGGGCTGGCCCCGCGAGGTGGGCGTCGAGCGGGTCCTTCAGCGGTACATCGCCGATGTTCGGGCCCTTGATCAGTTCGTCGTCGACAGCCTCACCGGGTGTGATGATGTCGGCGTCCCCCTCGCCGTAGCCCGGCGAGTAGCCCTCTCCCATCTCGAAACCAGGGTCTTCGAGATCACCAAGCTCGTCGGCGAGGTCGCGCGGGTCGACGATCTCGCCAGCGATCGCCGCCGCGGCGGCGACCTCGGGCGAGCAGAGATAGACCGAGTCATCCTCAATCCCGGAGCGACCCTCGAAGTTCCGGTTGAACGTTCGGAGTGAGACGGAGTCAGAAGAGGGGACGTGACCGATGCCGATGCACGCCCCGCAGGTCGCCTCGGAGAAGTTCACGCCGGCGGCCATCAGTTCGGCCGTCCAGCCGTTGCGCGCGAGCATCTCCGAGGCCTGTTTCGACCCCGGTGCGACGATCATCTCGGACTTGCGGTCAATCTCCCGGCCCGAGAGCATCTTCGCCGCCGGTAGGATGTCCTCATAGGCGCCGTTCGTACAGGAGCCGACAATTACTTGATCGACCTGCGTGCCCGCCACTTCGCGTACTGGCACGACGTTGTCGGGCATCGACGGCGCGGCAACCAGCGGTTCGATATCCGAGAGGTCGACGACGAGTTCGTCGGCGTACTCGGCGTCCTCGTCGGGGCCGAGTTCAAGATGCTCGTCGCCACGGTCGAACGACTCGAGCCACTCCCCGGTCTTCTCGTCGGTCGGGAAAATAGAAGAGGTGGCACCGAGTTCGGTTCCCATGTTCGTGATGGTCGTCCGCTCGGGGATCGAGAGCGTCTCGACGCCGGGACCGGTATACTCGAGTACCTTGCCGACGCCGCCTTTGACCGACAGACGGCCGAGCAGGTGGAGGATGACGTCCTTCGCGGTCGCCCACTCGGGGAGTTCGCCCTCGAGTCGGACGTTCACGACCTCCGGCATCTCGACGTAGTACGCGCCACCACCCATCGCGACGGCGATGTCAAGGCCGCCCGCACCGATGGCGAGTTGACCGAGGCCGCCGGGCGTCGGTGTGTGGCTGTCGGAGCCGAGCAGCGTCTTGCCGGGCGCGGCGAAGTTCTCCTTGTGGACTTGGTGGCAGATGCCGTTCCCGGGCCGGGAGAAGTACGCGCCGTAGGTGCCCGCCGCCGAGCGGAGGAAGCGGTGGTCGTCGGTGTTCTTAAAGTCGAACTGGTAGGTCTGGTGGTCGCAGTACTGTGCCGCGAGTTCGGTCTGGAGTTCGTCCATCTCCAGCGCCTCGAACTGGAGCCAGACCATCGTCCCCGTCGTATCCTGCGTCAGTACCTGGTCGACCTCAAGTCCAATCTCCTCTCCGGGCTCGAGTTCACCCTCGACGAGATGGTCGTCAAGGATCTTTTCAGTGAGCGTCTGTCCCATAGCGTTCCCGGCTCCATCGTCCACGGGTATAAATCCCGCGCGGTCGGCTTTCGGCCGACCGAAACGCCCTCTGCCGGTCTCGCGGGTAGGGGCTGAACGACACCGCGCCGGCACCCGGACTCGCCACAATAAAGTCGAGGGCACCCCGGCATAACTAACACCCTCGGCCGCGCCTACGGCCCATGTTCCGTGCCGGCGCGGTCGTCGCCGACAACGTCTCGCCAGTCTCGAACGAACAGGTCCAGCCAAACGGCGTCGACCTCACTCTCGATGCCGTCAAGAAGTTCGACGAGCCCGGGGTGCTCGGGCGTGACGGCAAAAAAGTCGGCGCACGTGTGACCGTCGAGCCGACAGAGAGCGTCTACCGTCTCGATCCCGGGAGTTACGCCGCGACCTACGGCGAGCGGATATCGATCCCCGAAGGCCACGTCGGGTTCGTCCTCCCGCGCTCCAGCCTGATGCGCAACGGCGCGATGCTGAACACTGCCGTTTGGGACGCCGGCTACGAGGGTCGCGGTGAGGGCCTGCTCCGGGTCGGCCACCCCATTCGGATCGAGGCTGGCGCGCGGTTCGCGCAGTTCGTCCTCGCCGAGGCGGGTCACGAGGAGACCTACGAGGGGAGCTATCAGGGCGAGCGGCTGTGAGCGACGACCGGACGGTTGGGGGCGACGCGGGGCTCGGTGTCGCCGGCGGTTGCATCACCTCCCGTCGGGGAACATCGTCACTCGTGGAGTTCGAACGGGCCGGACGGGAGTTGAACCCGCGACCGTCCGGTTAAAAGCCGGACGCTCTGCCAGACTGAGCTACCGGCCCGCACACGGCGGTCAGGACTGATGCGACAAAGCCGTTCCGCCTCAGCGTCGGGTGAACTGCGCGTCGAGTGCCTCGGCAACTACGTCGCCTGGCGGGACGTCCCGCATTGACGCGACGCGGCGGAGTTCGAGGTACTCCGGCACGGGCAGGTCAAGCGAAAGTGAGCCGAGGTCGACGTCTACCTCGGTGAGGGCCTGCTCAACGTCCGCTCCGTCGGCGACAGCGCTTGCGACCCGGCGCACCTCGCGGACGGTCAGGTTGCCGTCGACGGCGGCCCAAGCGAGGGCGAGCCGCGCTTCGCCGCGGACCCGCGCAATATGCTTCGCGGCTGTCGGCGCGAGCGACCCGCGCGCGACATGCCGGCGGACCGACTGCGGAAGGTCGTGGACCCGCGCCCACTTTCTGATGAACCCGACGGTCGTCTCGCCGCCTGCCCGCGCCGCCGCAGCGATGTAGCTCCCCTCCGCGCGAGTGAGCGCGGCACAGGCCGCCGCGCCCCGCAGAAGGTAGATGTTCGCCGTACCAAAGTCGCCGGCCGCGAACGTCGCGACCGTCTCAGCAGCGCTGGCGATACTCTCTGGGTCGTCGGGGTCGAACTCAACAGCGCGTGGAGCGTGGTCACCAGTGACCGACGGGTCTGCCCGGACAACCGGTTCGCCGACCGGCTCCGCCCGCTCTGTATCCCACGCCGCGCGCCGTTCGTCCATCTACATGAGATACCGGCTTAGTTGTCAAAAACCCCGGGGAGCCTCGTGCAGGCGGTGCTCACTCGTCGGCCTCGTCCTCACGGCGCTCGGCGAGATACTCCCAAATCTCGGTACAGCCGGCACCGTCAGGCACATCCGCGAGGTGGTCGTCGTCGTTGTCCTCGTCGGCTGTGTCCGGCGCATCCGGCGCGTTCGGCGCATCCGTGTCGGTCCGGGTGCCCTCGCTCACGTGAGGTCCCCCGCGCCCTGTAACTCGGGGGCCACGTCGGCCGGGGCCTGCGTCGGTCGGTCAACATCTTCGCTCACGTCCGGCCCGAAGACCGACCACCGCATAAGACCGTCTTCACCTGCAATTCCGGGCCCTGCTCCGGGCTACCGGAAGAGGTTGCCCGGAGCTACGACGACCGACGGCGACCGCAGCCGCCAGACGCGGCCGTGATTCGCCCACGAACTCTCGTCACGAATCCCCGCGACCGTCGCCCACGCCGACGGAGTGAGGTGCCCACCGACCGACTGGCATATATGAGCCATAGTCTTCGGACGCTCGACGACGGCGCGTGGGTCTCAGTCGACGACCGGCGAGAGGCCGGTGCGAGCGAACTGTGGCGTGTCCGCAGCGTCTGTGACTGTGTCGTCGGCGACCTCCTCGTGGAGGGCGTCGTCGACGTCGGCGTCGACGGCCGGGCAGTGACGGCGCGCGTCGCCGGGCGCTGTCTCACCTGTGACCGCGAGACAGTCACCGGCCACCTCCCCGTCGGACGGGTCGTCGAGGGCTCGTACCGCCCGCTCGCGACGGGTGCGGTGCGCGCGCCACCCAACGTGGAGTAAACCAGCAATAACGTCTGGTTCCGGGGAGCAGCGGCCAGGGTTGACGGTGTACGCGGGCGTATACATCCGGCGGATCAGAACCGATTGTGCCTACTGACGTCGAGCGCTGGAAGTCAGAGACCTACGGAAACGAGATACGCGAGCATCTCTATGAGTTCGCCGAGGAGGGGTGGGAGTCGATCCCCGACGACGAACACGACGCCTGGTTCGAGCGCTTTAAATGGTGGGGGCTGTACCACCAGCGAACCGGCCAAGAGAGCTACTTTATGATGCGGATCGGGACGCCAAACGGTGTTCTCGAGCCGGGACAGACCGAGGTCGTCGCCGAGGTGGCCGAAGAGTACGCGACCGGCCCCGCCGAGAACCCCGAGTTCGGCAACGGATACGTCGACTGGACCACCCGTCAGTCGATCCAGCTTCACTGGATCAAGCTCGAGGATATCCCGGAGATATTCGACAAGCTCGACGCTGCCGGGCTGTCGACCCAGCAGGCCTGTGGCGACTCATGGCGCAACATCGTTGGCTGTCCCGTCGCCGGGAAAGACAACCACGAACACGTCGACGCGCTTCCGGTCGCCAAGGGGCTCAACGAGACGTACAAGGGCCACGAAGACCACACGAACCTCCCGCGCAAGTGGAAGGTGAGCGTCACGGGCTGTCGTGAGGGCTGCGGGCAGGGAGATATCAACGACCTCGCGTTCGAACCGGCGACGGCGGTCCGGAACGGCGAGGAACTGAAGGGATTCAATATCCGCGTCGGCGGCGGACTCGCACGGAACGAGCCCCGTATCGCCCGCGATCTTGACGTCTTTGTCGACTCCGAGGAGGCGATTGAGGTGGGGGGTGCGCTCTCTGCGCTCTTTCGCGACCACGGTGACCGCGAGGACCGATTCAGCGCCCGGATGAAGTTCCTCGTCGACGAGATGGGGGCCGAGGCGATCCGGGAGCTCCTCCAGGAGGAGTACGTCGACTTCGAGCTCGACCACGCGGGCGAGGACCTGCGCTCCGAGTACTCGTACAACGCCGGGCGTGCAAACGGTGGTCACGCGGACCACGTCGGGGTCCACGAGCAGAAGGACGGAACATACTACGTCGGCCTGAACGTCCTCGTCGGACGGATGGGCGCCGCCGACACCCGCGAACTCGCGCGACTTGCCGACAAGTACGGTTCCGGCGAGGTGAGGGTGACCCAGCGCCAGAACATCCTGATAACCGACGTGTCCGAGGCCGATCTCGACGCCCTCCTCGGCGAGCCGCTGCTCGCCGACTACTCGCCCGACCCGAGCCCGTTCATGCGCGGCTCGGTCGCCTGTACGGGCACCGAGTTCTGCTCGCTCTCTATCGTCGAAACAAAAAACCGCCAGGTCAGGTACGCCCGGTGGCTGAAGGAGAACATTGACCTTCCAAGCGGTGTCGAGGACTTCCACATCCACCTCTCGGGCTGTACCGCATCGTGTGCCCAGCCACAGATAGCGGACATTTCCCTGCGCGGCATGAAGACCCGCAAGAACGGCGAGGCAGTCGAGGCACTCGACGTCGGCCTCGGCGGCGGGCTCGGCGAACATCCTCGGTTCGCGGACTGGGTTGCCCAGCGCGTCCCCGCAGACGAGGTGCCGGGAGCCATCGCAAACCTGCTGGCGGGGTTCGAGGACCGGCGAGAGGGCGAGGAGACCTTCCGTGAGTTCGTCGAGCGCACGGACGAGGAGACGCTCGCAGACCTCGTCGTCCCCGAGGAGACTGACTACGATGACCCGTACATGCACAACACGAAGCTGACGTGGTACCCTTACGCCGAGGCTGACGGGATGGACGAGGGGCCAGCCCCGACGGACCGTGATGGTGTGTCGCTGGCGGACGACTGACCGGCACAACCGCCTTGCCCGCTCAACAACACAACTGCGACGTGGACGACGCCGCCTCACCGACCAATGACGACCTCCCGACGCTCCTCACGGGCGTTCAGGACCACCTCGATGCGACTGCAGAACTGCCCGTCTCGCCCGACGCCAGCCCGTGGCTCGGCGAGGCCGCGGCGGTCGCGGAACAGACGACGGATCCGGCGCTCGACCGTGAGGCCCTCGTGACCCGACTGGACCATCTTGAGCAACTGCTTGACGGCCCGAGCCCAGACAACTCGGACGTCGAGGCCCACCTTGACGCGGCCCGGACGGCGCTCGACGCCGCGCGGGCGCGGATCGACAGTGGTGTTGAGGACACGCGATGACCGACCGGCTCCTGAAAGTGAACGCGTACACGACCCTCGACACCGTCGACGCCGCGGCCGTAGGCCACGACTTCGAGGACCGAGCGTTCGGGGTCCTGAACGTCACTGCCGACCGACGAGATCCAGACGAGGTCTACCTCGAACTCGAACTCGACGCCACGGCACTCGACACGGTGCCGGCCCACGCCGACCGTGTGCGGCTCACGCCCGCGGAGGCACGGTCGGTTGCGACGGCACTCGAAAAGCAGGCGGATCGGGTGAAGGCGGCAAGCAAGGACGGAGACGAGTAGCCCTCACCCACGCTCCGTTCACGGAGACAGCCTCGGTCGGAGCCGACAACGGATCGGGCGAGATCGAGAACGCCGATGACGGCGCGGAGCGCAGCAGACTGGTTGCCAAGATGCCGTCAACTATCAGACGCTAGCCCGCGAGACACGCGAACTCCGCGTCGATCAACGACAATTTAGCTGAAAGTAGGCGCTCAGCCCCCACCCTCACCGAGTACCGCAGTCCGCTGACGCGGACAAGGAACGCAGTCGGGTGGGGATACAGCGCCGTCACCACCTATTCTTACAGCGATACTATTATGCTGG
>CAKZPG010000031.1 GCA_937138675.1 uncultured archaeon
CAGGCACAGGTCTACCAGCACGTTCACTTCGTGAGGGGCGTACGACCGTACCACCCGCTTGCCGACGACTGCGACATCGTAGCCGGTGCCCTCAACGGCCGCCTCGACCGCCGCGACCGCTGGCCCGAACGGGTCGTCTTTATGTTGGATATCGTAGAGGTGGACGGTACAGTCGTCACCGGCGAGGGTCACCGCAGCGTCCAGGAACTCGTCGGCTGAATGCGGGAGGTTCATGACTAGTCGATCTGCATCTCCGGGTCGCTCGTACGCAGCGTCGCTGACGTCGGCCTCCACGGACTCCATCTGGTCGTCGACGCCGTTCCGGCGGGCGTTCTCGCGGCAGTATCGGACGGCGACGGGGTTCTTGTCGACGGCGAGGACGGTCGCGCCTCGAGCGGCCATTGGCACCGCGAACGGGCCAACGCCGGCGAACATATCGACGATGTATTCCCCCTCGCACACCTGTTCGGAAACTCGTCGGCGCTCGGTTGCCAGCCGCGGTGAAAAATACACCTCGGCGAGGTCCAGAAGAAACTCGTGGCCGTACTCGCGGTGGACCGTCTCGGTGCTGTCGCCGGCTAGCACGTTGAACTCGCGGACGCGGAACTCGCCTTCGACCTTCGATGCCTGGTTAACAACCGTCGTCGCGGGCACGTCAGACTCCATCACCGCCGTAGCGGCAGCGCGCGCACGATCCGGGTCAGCCTCGTCGAGGACAACCACCTCGCCCACGCGCTCGTAGGTCGGCTCCCAGCCTAACTGGTCCGCAGGCGCCACCTGTCGTCGTCGTGTCTCGACCGGATGTTCGACCACCGTCAGGTCGGGGGGCACCGCGTCGGGGTCTCCGACCGGGAGGTAGATATGTTTGTCCTCAACGGTAATCTGGTAGTCTCGGTCAAGGAGCCCCCCCTCGGCGAGACGCGTCCGTGCCGCTTCGCCTTCGGTGCGGGGCACCCGGACGCAGGGCCGGTGCATGGACTGAGTGGGCGGCGACCGGGAAAGAGCGTGACGCTTGTGACCGCGGTTGCCTCAGTCTGTGCCGCGTCCGTCGGTCCGCGGCACGGGCACGGTGTCGTCTCCCGACGACGGGCGCTCGACCGCCCGTTCCCCGTCGGCACCAGTCGAGTCGCAGTCGCCCAGTACCGTCACCCGCAGGCTGTCGGTCGCCGGATCGCGGCTCACCCGCGCGTCGACACAGAATGCGTCTGCGAGGGCCTTGGGCGTCAGCACAGCCTCGGGGGTGCCCGCCGCTCGGACCCGTCCGTCCGCGAGAAGGACGAGACTGTCGCAGAATCGTGCCGCGAGGTCGAGATCGTGAATCGAAGCGACGACTGCGCGGCCGTCAGCGGCGAGTTCGCGCACGAGCGAAAGCGTCCGCACTTGATGATTGACATCGAGGTTTGCTGTCGGCTCGTCGAGGAACAACAGCGGCGTGTCTTGCGCCAGCGCTCGCGCGAGCAGGACCCGGGCGCGCTCACCGCCGCTGATAGCCGTGACCGACCGGTCCGCAAGATCGAAAACGGACGCGCGCTCCATCGCCCGGTCAACGGCCGTGTGATCCTCGGGGCCCCGGCGTCCGAACCGTGAGACGTGGGCCGTCCGGCCCATCGCGACGGCCTCGCGGACCGGGAACTCGAAGTCGAGTGACGGCTCCTGCGGGACCGAGGCGACCCGGCGAGCCGTCTCGCGTGCGGAGAGCGTCGCGGCGTCCGCACCCGCAAGCCGGACCTCTCCCGACTCTGTTCCGACAGCGCCGGTGCAGGCCCGGAGGAGTGTCGTCTTGCCCGCACCATTTGGCCCGACGAGGCCGACCACATCGCCTCCCCTGGCACGGACGGAGACGCCATCGAGAACGCGCCGGCCGCCACGGTCGACCACTAGACTGTCGACGCGGAGCGCCGGGTCAGTCATGCTGTCGGCACCTCCCGGTTACGAAGTAGATAGAGAAAGAAGGGTGCCCCGACGGCAGCGGTGACGATGCCGACCGGGAGTTCGGCGGCGCCGGCCCGCGCGACAGCGTCGGCGGCGACGAGGAAAGCCGCGCCGGCGAGCGCGCTCGTCGGGAGGAGGATACGGTGGTCGGGACCGACTAGCAGGCGCATCACGTGTGGCACGATCAACCCGACAAACCCGATGACGCCCGCGACGGCGACAGCGGCGGCGGTGATTACGCTCGCGACGGCCAGCAGCAGTTTTCGTGTCCGCTCTACATCTACACCGACCGACTGCGCGTCGGCTTCGCCCAGGAGCAGGGCGTTCAGGTCACGCGTGAACGGCAGGAGCAGAAGGATTAGCGGCACGGCAACGGCTGCGACCAGATGGACCTTCCCCCACGTGCTACCGTGAAGGTGACCCATCAGCCAGAAGACGGCCTCGCGGATCCCCCGACCGGCGTGGACCAACGCGAACGAGACGACGGCACCGAGGAGTGTCTGGACGGCGACGCCAGCGAGGAGCAGTGTCGCTACGGGCGTCCGGCCACCCTCGCTGGCGATGACGTAGACTCCGAACGCCGCACAGAGTGCGCCCGCGAACGCCGCCGCCGGGAGGCCGAGACCGAACGGCAGACTGACACCAGTAACGATGACCGCAACCGCGCCGACGGCCGCGCCCGAGGAGACACCGACGATGGAGGGGTCTGCCATGGGGTTCCGGAAGAAGCCCTGCATCACTGTGCCGGCGGCCGCGAGGGCGAACCCAACAACTGCGGCCAGCGCGACGCGAGGCAGTCGAACGCGCAAGATGATTGTCTGGTGGGCCCCCGGCGCATCCGTTGAGAGCCCCGGGAGCGCCGAGAGTACGACCGAGAGTACCTCGCGCGGGGGGATGGCGACCGGACCGACGCCTGCGCTGACGGTCGCGACGGCCGCGAGAAGCGCCGCGAGACCCACCAGCCACCCGCCGGTCCGAACAACGTACATTGAAGACAAGCGAACTTGCGGTAGGTAAGTAATTGTTGGAGAAGCCCACAGAGGTCAACGTGTCACGTGCAATCGTCGCCGTCTCGCTCTCGCTCGTACTGCTCTTCGCGCCGCTGCTCGGCGCCGCGACGCCAGTCTCGGCCTCCCACAGCGGTAGCGAGTCCGGCGACGCGTGTGGCTTCCCCGTCACCCGCACCGACATCACCGGGACCGAGGTCACGGTGTCGGCGCCCCCGGAGCGAATCGTCACCCTCAGCCCCAGCGCCGCCCAAACACTCTGGGAGGTCGGCGCGCGCGACCGGGTCGTCGGGACCACAGAGTTCGCGACGTATCTAAACGGGACCGATGACATAGAGCGTGTCCCCGCGAGCGGCGGGTCAATAAACGCCGAACAGGTAATCGGGCTCGACCCGGACCTCGTTCTCGCACCGGGGACGATATCGGAGGAGACAGTCGAGACGCTCCGCGACGCCGGTGTGACGGTGTTCGGACTGGAAGCGCCGGCAACCGTCGAGGCCGTCGCGGCGAAGACGACGCTGATTGGACGCCTCGTCGGTGAGTGCGAGAGCGCGGCCGCGACGAACCAGTGGATGCGACGGAACGTCGCCGCGGTCGAACGCACGGTAGCCGACGAGCCCCGGCCACGGGCACTCTACCTCCTCGGCGGTGGATTCACTGTCGGGAACGGCACTTATGTTAACGACCTAATACGGATCGCGGGACTGTCGAACGTCGCCGCGAGTGCCGGACTGTCAGGATACGCGCGGATCAGCCCCGAGGTCGTCCGCGAACGCGACCCCGAGTGGCTCCTGCGCACCCCGGGCCTGAGTGTTCCGGACGACCCAGCCTATCGCGAGACGATCGCCGTCCGCGAGAACAACACCGTCGTTGTCGACGCGAACTATCTCAACCAGCCTGCGCCGCGGAGCATCGTCCGCGCGACCCGTGCCGTCGCGCGGGCAGTCCATCCGGACGCAACTGTAGACGCGGCGTACGTCCCGCGAACGACCACAACGGGGACGCCAACGCCCGCCCCGACGCGCGAGGAGGCGACCGTCACCGAGACGGCCCAGCCGACACAGACGCCCACCGCCGGTGGGGGCGCTGGCTTCGGCGTCGTCGCCGCGGCTGCCGCGCTGCTCACGACAGCGCTCCTCGCTCGTCGCCGGCGCTGACGCTGCCAAGGGTTCAATTAACTGTTAAATGAGTGTAGACACACGAGCAAGTGGACCCGAGTGCAGTAGGCGGAGTTTGAGAATGCGGATTACGCGAGAACAAAGAACGTTGGATGGCGCTACGTCCGTCGCGGCCTACAGTCGTCGCGACGGATGGGCGACAATTAAATCGCCCTCAACTCAGGGGCAGTGATGCCGAACCGGGGATTTGTCGCGTCCGACTAACTGCCGGCAGAGGTTGAGTTCACGTTCTTGGCGAGCGTCGAGCGTAACCGTATTCCCGGCGGCCCGCGGCCAGAGAGTATGGTAGAAAACGTCATCTGGCCGGTCTATCTCGATCGGGACCGGTCGCGGTCCGGGGGGCGACGGGTGCCGCTTGAGGACGCCGTTGAGGAGCCGACGGTCGACGAGATAGCGTCTGCAGTGAAACAGGTCGGCTACGACGCCGTCATCGAACGGGACCGCACCTACCCCCGCGAGTACGAACAGCGGGGCCAGGTGCTGGTCCAGGGGGCCGACGACGCCTCGAAGAACGACCTTGTCCAGGCCGTCGCGGCCTACGTGACGATCCTGCGGGACTGACCGGTGCGCCGACTCGGCACAGTTGAGCGAGCCGCAGGGGGCGTGGCGGTGGTACGCGTGCCCGACCCGGACGATGAACGGTACGACCCACCGGCGCTCGGAACTGAGGTGGTCGACGAGCGCCTGGCGACGGTCGGGCGCGTCGTCGACGTGTTCGGCCCTGTTGACCGCCCCTACCTCGCCGTGACCGCCGCCAGCGGGGAGCCGGCTGGACTGCTCGGCCGCGTGGTGTACGGCCGGTGACGTCGACCGCAACCGACAAACGACCTGCGGGCGACAGTCTCTCGTGAACGTTCGTGTCGCCCGGGGGGTCGGCACCGCCCTCGTCATCTTCGTCCTGGTTCAGGCTGGCGCACTCTCGCTCGTAGCGCCGTTCGACGCCGCTGGCTACCGCGCAGTTGAGAACCCCTCGGACCCGACGAACAGCCTCCTCTATCTCGGCGCCATTCTTGTGGTCACGGCGTTGATGCTCGCGGCGTTCCGGTACGATTTCGCCCGCGCCGTCCGTGGGGTCATCTTGATCTCCGCTGCCCTGCTCTCGTGGTACGTCTTCAGCGTCGTCGTCCCGGGCGTGCCCGCACGTGGGGCGGTCGTAGTCGCCTGTTCTGCTGGCGTTGCCCTCGCTCTTCTTGTTTACCCCGAGTGGTACGTTATCAACGCGGCCGGTGTGTTGATGGGCGCGGGCGCCGCCGGCTTGTTCGGCATCAGCTTTGGCCTCCTACCTGCTGTCGTCCTTCTCGCCGCTCTCGCCATTTACGACGCGATCAGCGTATACGGCACGGAGCACATGCTGGACCTTGCGGAGGGGGTGTTAGACCTGAACGTGCCCGTCGTCTTGGTCATCCCCGTTGCCTCCGGCTACTCGCTACTGTCCGGGGAGGGCGCGCAGCCCGATACACTCAAACGCAGAGGCGAAGGGGAGGCGACGCCAGCCCCGAACGATGGGCTGGAGACGGACCACGAGGAGGATGTGGGTGAGACAGAGCCCGAAGGCGGCGAACGCGACGCGCTCTTCATCGGCCTCGGCGACGCGGTGATGCCCACAGTGATGGTCGCGAGCGCAGCCTCCTTCTCTCCCGCGCCGGCGCTCGGCCTCCCAGTTGCTGCGCTCAATCTCCCGGCACTGCTCGCGGCGGTCGGCACGCTCGTCGGTCTCCTGCTCCTTCTCCGGAACGTCCTGCGCGGCGAGGCCCATGCTGGTCTACCCCTCCTCAACGGCGGCGCAGTCGGGGGCTACCTCCTCGGCTCCGTCATCGTGGGTGTTCCTCTCGTCAGGGCCGTCGGCCTTGCGCCCTACCTCTGACTCTCTGGGTCCACACTCTCGCGCACTTTCACAGCCACGCCCGTCACGAAGTCGTGCATCCCCTCGGCAGCGAGTTCTGCTCGGCCGACCGCGAGTAGCGTGTCCGCCTGATCCACGACCAGGACCTCGTCGCCTGGGCGAATCTCGTCATCGGCAGCGCGGACGAACTTCGCCATCGCATTCCGACCGTCCCGGACAAACGGTTTTGACTCGCCGCCAACGACGACGCGGCCGGTCGGTGGGTTGAATGCCACGCGGAGGCGCCGCCCGCCGGCGACACCGAGCGTGAACCGGCCGTCGGTGCCGTAGGAGACGACACGACCGGACTCGGCTATCATCTGTCGCGGGCGCCCGCCCGCTGATCGCTGGATCCGCGGCTTTTCGCCCGGAGGAAACAGGGCGGCGCCGGCGCCGGCGCCAAACTGGTAGTCCGCGACGGTCCTGAGGTCTGAAAGCTCCTCTGCCACGCTTGGGAATAGTGTCGCCCCGAGTCAAAGCCGTTCCGTCACGCTCGGCGTCACGTCTAAGACCTGACGTCTCAACACGTCTAATATGGTCGCACTCTATTCATTCAAACGAGCGGTCGGCACCGTCGCCGGGAGTCCAGTCCTCCTCGCTGGCGGCGTCGCGACCGCGGCGATAGTCGCACCGCAGACGGTCCTCTCGTACGTCGGTAACTTTGGGGGCGCACCCCTCGGGGGACTTTCGGGCGTCGTCGCGAGCGTACTCTCGGTACTAACATTTTTTATCACACCGCTGGTGGTGGCGGGCACCCTCGGAATGGCCCGCGAGGCACTTGACGAGGGACGAACGTCGATTGACACGTTCACCGGGGTCGCGCGGGACCGTTACGTTCCGCTTCTTCTTGCCTTTCTCCTTCGTGTCGGCCTGACCGTCGTGCTCGGTCTCACCGCCGCCGTAGTTGGCTTCCTCGGTCTCCTCGCACTCCTGTTCGTCGTTGGCGCCAGCGCGGAAGCCGGCGGCAGTCTCAGTCCGGGCGCCCTCCTCGAAGGGGTCGGCGTTGTGGCGTTCGCCATCCTCGGCTTGACGCTCGTGGTCGCGGCCCTCGTCTTTTATGTTCCAATCTTTTTCATCCAGTTCTTCCACGTCTCAGTTGTCACGGAGCGAGCAGGGGCAGTCGAGGGTTTCAGGCGCTCGTACCGCGCGGTGCGGCAGAACCTGCTCTCGTCGCTCGGCTTTTCCGTTCTCAACATCGCGGTCAGTGTCCTCCCGAGCGTGCCGCTTTTTGCGTGGGTCGGACTAGAGGTTTGGGAGCGGACACAGCGTGGCACGCTGGTCCAGATGACGGCCGAGACGACTACACTTCTCTCGACGATCGAGGTGCTCGCGCTGACGGGTGTGGTCGTCATCGCGCAGGTGGCACTCGTTCCTGTCCAGCACACCTTCGCGGCCGCTTTCTACGGCACGGCCAGCGAGCCCCGCGAGTCGGGGGCGGACGAGGGGCCGACATCCGACGATGGGCCAGTGCAGGCGGCCAACACCGACACGGGGACGATGCCCTGAGAGGCCGGCGTCCCCCCGGTACTGCCACCCGGTGCGGAGCGGGAGTCCGACACGCGCTCGATGACCAGCGTTAGCTGAAAGTAGGCACTAAGGCCCCACCCTCAACGAGTACCGCAGTCCGCTGACGCGGACAAGGAACGCAGTCGGGTGGGGATACAGC
>CAKZPG010000032.1 GCA_937138675.1 uncultured archaeon
TATTTGTGTTATTTCTTGTATGGAAAAAACGGCCAGTGGAGGCGGTTTAGCCTCTCAGCGTCGCATTCCGCCGTTACTGATGAAGCCCCCGAGACCACTGTTGATGAAGTAGCCTACGACGGCGACCACCGGCACCGCGAGCAGTGCGACGGCGAGAAGCGTAAATGCCGTGCCACCGATCCCTTCGACCTGTGTGATCGATTCCGAGAACGCGCCGTTGCTGGGCGCCTCGGCGACGAAGTAGCCCGCGACGATAGCCATCAGGATCAGCATGATGACCGAGAGCCCCAGCGTGATCGTCGCCCCGATGATGTTGTGAGCGACCGTCTTGTCGCGGTCGATGACCGAGTCGGCCATCTTGTCGGCCTTGTCGTAGGCCTTGAGCCAGACGCCGGTCGCCGCGTCGACGGCGACATCGAACTTTTGCTCGCCGGTTCGGAGTCGCCGGCCGGCGTTTACGATACTGCCTCGCATCCCCGCGCCGGGGAGTTGAGGATCGTCCGTCGTCCCCGTTTCCGAGGACGCATTTGCGGAAACAGCCATTGTGATGGCCTACGAGTTACTAATGCACTACATGGTGTTATAGGAGGTTTGTTAAAGTAGAGGTTGCAGTACTGCAAGCCCTATTATTTATAGACTCTCAGATGTTAATAGTTAGTAATGGCCGGAAGCGTTAGACCAGACGAGATTCGAGCGCAGCAGGCCGTCAATAGAGCGATGAACGGCGAATTAGTCGAACTGCGCTCATACACGCTCATTCATAACAACGAGTCGTACCGGATCGGGGTCCCGCCGGAAATCCCCAGAAACACCGATGTCGACAAGGGGGACGAGACGAGCGTCTTTGTCGACTTCTCTGCCGGCGTCGCAGTCTACGATTTCGGCGGCGCGATAGGAGGTGACGATGGCGACGAGTGCTGACGGTAACGGCCGCTCAAACATCCGACAGGCCTACCAGCAGTGTCTTGAAGCTCGGCGGTTGTGGCTCTCGGTGCGAAACCGAACCGCCGAGGACGTGCCGAAAGAAGCGGCCCACTCGCATCTCCACGAGTCGGTGCTCTCGTGGTTCGAGGCGCTGGTGCCCTACATCGCCGAGCGGCCTGGTGAGGTGAAGCAACTCTGGGAGTCGGCGCCATTGTGGCCCGAGCGGCGGGCAACGACCGACCTCTGGGTCTGCGCCCGTGGGCACGAGCACGACCGCGGGAGCGACGATGTCGACCTCGGCGCTGGTGAGGCGTGTCCCGAGTGCGGCCTCCCTGTGGAACCGCAGACGCGCGAGGAGACCGACGGCGACGGAAGGCCGATATATGACTGGGCCTGCGGCCTGAAGCGGTTATCGGCGTGGCAGAACAAGACGGAAACACAGACAGTTGATGGCGGACGGTGGAGCGCCGATCAGCAGACCGTCGAAGTGCCCCAGCGCCTCGACCCGGCCGTCTTGATGCGGGCCGCGCGCTACTGCGATCTCGCCGCCGAGGAGTGTGGGCTGCTCCAAGAGACCGACCGTGCACTGTCTACGGGGGAGCTATGAGCGAGTGGGAGCAGTTTCGCGGCCCGGCCCACATTGACCCGCTGGCCTACCGTGGCGGGCTGCGGACCGAGCAGTATCCGCAGGCGCCCGGCGCGGCGTTTCCCGACGGCTGGTGTATGGACGAGTGGATCGTCGACTTCGAGGATACGCCGCTTTACGAGGAGTTCTTGGATCACGCCGAGAAGGGCATGGAGCTGACCATCCTCTTGTCGGACTACCACGCGATGCGGGGGACAGGGAAGACGACGCTCTCGATCAAACTTGCCCGAGCGTTCGACCGCACCGACGACGGGCTAACGCCGGAGAAGGTGACGAACTCGCCCGAGGAGTTCATCGACGCCTACGTCCAGCAAGACAAAGGCAGTGGCCTCGTGTTCGACGAGGCCGAGGCTGGCATCGGCGCCCGTGACGCGATGACGACAGTCAACAAGGAGATGAACGAGAAGGTGTCGATGGGGCGCGTGGGCGAGAAGTATGCAGTTTGGAATATGCCTGATATTGGACAGATAGATAAGACTGTCCGAAAACTGGCCCACTACTGGGTGCTTGTTCAGCGTCGCGGAAGGGCGCGGGTTTACGAACTCAGTAACGACCCGTTCCGCGATGAAACGTACACAAAGCCTATCTGTAACATCGAGTGGGGCGCACTGCCTGAAAGTGATCCAGTCTATCAGCGACTGGACCAGCACAAGTGGGACAAGCTCACTGGCGAGGGCGAGGAATACGTCCCAATCGACGAGCATCAAGAGCGAGTTGAAAAAGCCAAAGACGAAGCAGAGCGCGAGCAGCGAGATGAATTTATTCGTGCTGCATACGGGCGAGGGCTGCTTTCACAGTCGGATTTGTCTGAGGTAGTTGACCTTTCGCAAGGTCAGATATCTCGCATTTGTAGCGATGTTGATCCGGAGGTGACAGCATGACTGCGCCGTCGCCAACGGCCGAAGGATGCGTATGTATGCGCAGGATGACCCTAAGTGTAGTCAACGCGTATAGAACTCAGAAGACCACTTCACTCATAGAACGGGAGGCGTGCGCATGGCCGACGTGACAGTCGTCCTCCCCACCTACCAGGAGTCCCAGACCATCGCCTCCGTCATCGAAGCCGCGCGGGACGCAGTCCGAGGTCGCGACTACTCCATCCTCGTCGTCGACGACTCGCCCGACGACCGGACCGCCAGCGCCGTCCGGAACCGCTACGTCACGGATGATCGCGTGCGCGTGTGGCACCGCCAGGGCGACGGCCTCGCCTCGGCGGTGCTGGAGGGCTTCGAGCGTGCCGACGGCGACCGCTACGTCGTCCTCGACGCCGACGGGCAGCATCCCCCGCGACGCATTCGCAACCTCCTGTACCGGCTCGACGACGGTGCGGACCTGGCCGTCTGCTCTCGGCACGTCGATGGCGGGGAGGTTGCCGGCGACTGGCCGACCCATCGCCGCCTCATCTCCTGGGGCGCCGAGACGCTCGCCCAGCTGGCCGTGCCGACCGCCCGGAAGCTCTCGGACCCAATGAGCGGGTACTTCGCCGTCGAGGCCGACGTCGCCGATCCCGTGCGCGAGCGGCTGCGACCGAGTGGGTACAAGATCCTCCTTGAACTCGTCGCCCGGTGCCCGATCCGCGAGATCGCGGAAGTGCCCTACACCTTCGAAGAGCGCGAAGAGGGCTCGTCGAATCTGGGGCCACGAGAGTACGCTCGGTACGTTCAGCACTTGGCGAGGCTGACCGTTCCGGCGCGCCGTGATTCGGTCCAGGTCGTCACGGAGGAGGTGAACCATGTCGACGGGTGACGCCGATCTGCTTGACCGCCTACCCGAGCCGGACCTAGACATCGAGTCGCCGCTCGCCCTGATCGGCGCCGGCGTCTCAACCGTCGACGTCCGGCGGTGGGGGCGGCCGCTGGCCGGCGCCGCCTTCATCGCTATCATGTCGGCGCTCGGCGTGACGTACCTCTCGATTCATGGGAGGCCGATCAACACCGATGCGCTCGACTTCGTCAACATCGCCGCTGAGACGTTGCTCGCAGGCAAATCACCATACGTCGTGTCGATGCAGTCCGGCGGCGAGTTCCCGACGCCGATGGTCGGCGGCGGCCATGTCAACCAGTATTCCTATCCCGTCGGGAGTGCGATGCTCGCGGCGCCGTTCGTCGCTATCGCCGAGGATGGGAGTCGGATCGCGGTGTTGCTCTCGACGGCGGCGGCCGGGACGATCCTGATCGGGTCGGCCCCGCACGACCTCGCGCCGCTCGCGCTGTTCTCGCTGCTCGTCGGCGACTTCATCACGTGGGGTGTGAGTGACCTGACCGATCCACTCTGGGTCGCGCCGCTGCTGGCGGCGATC
>CAKZPG010000033.1 GCA_937138675.1 uncultured archaeon
CGGCCTGAAATCCTATGGTGGGATTCCCGCGACTTTAGGCGCGGGAGGAGGTCAATCGACGGGCTCTGGGTCGACGTTCTGAGCGACGGTAATACTGTGAAGACCTCATCAATGTGTTTCAAGCCAGTGAGCGGACACTGCTCCGCGCCGGCGACGAGGACTGACCTACTCGCCGGTCCCGTAGCCCGCACAGACCCGCGTCCACTTGCCACGGTCCTCCAATCGCTCCTGAAGCTCGCCGGCGTACTCCTGGGCGAGTCGTTCTGCAGTCTCCAAGCGCTCGTCACCACCGTCGCCGCCAAGACCGAGTGCGCCCTTTATCGAGTCGACGACCCCGCCGCCACTGCCGGCCGACCCGCCGCCTGGCGCACCGCCCATTCCGCTTATCTGCGAGCGGACGTTCTCCAACTCGGGCATGATCTGTGGTACCTGCGAGGTGTCGGCGACCACCCGTGCGGTCTCGGGATCCTCCGCGCCCTCGATCTCGAACTCGACTGCGGCCATCACCAGTCCCCACTCTTGTGACGTGAAGTCCGACTCGCGCACCCGGTCGCCAAACTCGCTATCGACCGCCATCCGGTCAGACGCAATCGAATCGGTCCAGTGGCCCATAGCCTCTGAACGTGGGCCACTGGTTTGACCGTTTCCCGTCCGGCCAGAACGGAAAGTCTCGTCACCCCTGCCCGTCTGGAAGCGCTATGCGCATCGACAGCCGCGAGCCGGGCGAGGAGGGCCGGACCCGGATCGCGCTCGTCCCCGAGACGGTCGACGACCTATGGCACCTTTCGCACGTCCTCGAACCCGATGACTTCGTGAGCGGTGACACCACCCGACGGGTGCGCCGCGACGACGACGACCTGCGAGATACGGGTGGGCAGCGCGAGCCGATGTCAGTCACGCTCACCGTGGCCGAGGACGATGTCGAGTTCGCGCGCTTCGCCAACCGCCTGCGCGTCGGCGGCGAGATCGTCGGCTGCTCGCGCGAGGACCAACTTGGCCACCACCACACACTGAACGTCGAAGAGCGAGATCGAGTGGAGATCGAGAAGCGCTGGAAGCCCGACCAGCTGGCTCGCGTTGAGGAGGCGGAGGCCGCGGGCGACCAGCCGGACGTCGCTATCGCGACCGTCGAAGAGGGCGCGGCACACGTCCATCTGGTCGCCGAGTACGGTACCGAGGAGTACGGCTCGTTCACAAAGCCGACGGGGAAAGGCGAGTTCGCCCGTCCGCGTGCGGAGCTGTTTGACGAGCTCGGAGCTGCGCTCTCACGACTCGACGTCGACGCCGTGATCCTCGCCGGCCCGGGGTTCACGAAGGAGGACGCACGCGGCCACATCGAATCGGAGTATCCCGAGGTGGCCGAGCGTATGACCGTCGTCGACACCGCGGCGGTGGGCGACCGCGGGGTCCACGAGGTGTTGAAGCGCGGCGCAGTCGACGAGATACGCGACCAGACTCGGATCAGCCAGGAAGCAGAGCTGATCGACGAGCTGACACAACGAATCGCGACCGAGGAGCCGGCGACCTACGGAATCGGCAAAGTCGCAGAGGCCGCGGAGTTCGGAGCGGTTGAGACGCTTCTCGTCGTGGACGACCGACTCCGTGAAGAGCGGGCGGATGGGGAGTGGGAGGTCGACGTGAACGAGATTGTCGAGTCTGTCGAGCGCAAGGGCGGGGACGTGGTGGTGTTCTCGGCAGAGTTCGACCCGGGGCGACAGCTCTCGACGCTCGGTGGGATCGCGGCGATACTCCGCTATCGGATCTAACCTCGGGAGCAAGCGACAACAATGCGAACGGCCAGTGGGTGACGCGCTCACGCACCTCGCTGCGTCGCCGTAACTCGGGGGGTGGCCGCGCGATACTCACTCCATCGCTTCGCTCGCGGGCGCGAACGGCAGCGGCTCGCCAAGCCCATGCTCTCGTGCGCGCTTGTAGAGCAGGTGGGCGGCGGCGACCGTCTCTATCGCCGTGCCGCCGGAGTCGAACACTGTTATCTCGTCGTCGTCGGTGCGCCCTGGAACGTCGCCGACGAGGATTTCCCCGAGATCACCGTGGACGTGAGCCTCGTCGACAGCACCGTTTTCGATGGCCGCCATTAGCGACGCGGCGTCGCGGTCGGCGCGGGCGCGCAGGTCCAGAACGTAGGTTGCGCGTGCGACGGTCGTATCATCGAGTTCGCGCCTGCCCGGCGTATAATTGCCCATCGCGGTGACGTGTGCTCCGGGGTCGAGACAGTCGCCGTCGAACACTGGCTCGCGGGCGTTGGTCGCTGTCACGACGATGTCGGCGCCCCCGATGGCGGCGGCGCTGGACGCGACAGCGGCGACAGTCGGGGCCACCTCGCCGTTCATCTCGGAGGCGAAGCTCTCTCGGTTCTCTTTCGTCGGGGAGTAGACGTCGACACGCTCCAGCTCGCGAACGGCGTCGATCGCCCGCAGCTGGCCGCGGGCTTGCGAGCCGCTTCCGATCATCGCGAGGGTCGTGGCGTCCGGGCGGGCGAGAACGTCGGTCCCAACGGCGCCGACCGCGCCGGTCTTGTACGGGTTCATGTGCGCGCCGTCAAGAACGGCCAGTGGCGCGCCCGACTCGGCATCGAACAGCGGCGTCACGAAGTGGGCATCACGGTCGCCAAAGCCTGCAGCGTAGGTGTAGCCGCCCATCGCGCCCGTCTCAGGCAGGATGGCGATATACGCCGTCAGGAGTCCCGGCGGGTCCCGGCCGGTTAGTTGGGTTCGCGGCTCGGCAGGCGCACCCGCGCCGACCTGCCTGTAGCCCTCGCGGACGGCCTCGACGTACTCACCAGCCGTCGCGAGCCCGCGGGTCTCGTCACTGGTGATGTAGAGCGCGTCTGTCACGGGCGAGTGTCACGGTCGAGACGCAAAAGCAAAACGGGTTCTCAGTCGGCGCGGGATGCAGTGGAGTCGATGACGGACGTATCCTTGGCGCGGACCGTCGTGTCGACCGGGGCGTTGACGAAGAGGGCGTGACCGACGACGAGCGTCGAAACGCCCGCACCGACCGGCATTGCGGTCAGGAGCGACCAGCCGAACGTCGTGAGAAGTCCGACAATAGCGAGCATCGCGAGCGGAATCAGAACGAGGACATAGTCGTAGTACCCTGGCATCTCTGTTACTAACTATACACCGTGGGCATATAAATTTGTGCCATGGGTCATAGGTCGAGTAAGAAAAATACACGCATAACTTATAGGTCGGCCGACAGCTCCAACCGCCCGAGAGCGACGGCTACAAGCGATGCGCCGGCAATCCGGGGATGTGGAACAAAACGATCGGGCTATCGTCTCGCTGGTGATGGTCGGTCACGCGATGGTCCACACCTACGAGCTCTCGATCCCCATCTTCGTCGGCATCTGGCTCGTCAGCTTCGACCCCGTGGCCCTCGGGCCGGTAACGGTGGGCGTGACGACGGCGACGGTAGGCCTGGCTGTCACGGCCGGTTACGCGCTGTTCGGGGCCGGGGCGCTCCCGGCGGGCGTGCTGGTCGACCGGGTCGGCTCGCGACGCCTCATCGCCGCCTGTCTGTTCGGGATGAGCGCCTCGTTTCTCCTGCTTGCCATCTCGCCCGGTCTGCTCTCGGTGACCGCCGCACTCTTGATCTGGGGCGCGGCCGCGAGCGTCTACCACCCCGCGGGGCTGACGCTCATCAGCACGGGTGTGGAAGAGCGCGGGACAGCCTTTGCCTATCACGGCATCGCCGGGAATCTCGGTATCGCGCTCGGCCCGCTGGTCGCGACGCTCCTGCTTCTCGCCGTCGGCTGGCAGCTCGTTGCTGGCCTGCTGGCGCTCCCGGCACTCCTCGCGGGAGGGTACGCCCTCGGCGCGGAGTTCGACGAAGGGCGGGCGACAACGGCCGCAGACGGGGGGAGCGACACGACCGGTGTCGAGTCGCTTGCAGAGTTTCGCCGCGAGTCCGGGGCGCTGTTCGCGGGGTCGTTCGTTCTCGTCTTCGCCGTGGTGATGTGTTCGGGGCTCTATTACCGTGGTGTTCTCACGTTTTTGCCGGGGCTTCTCGGTTCGTTGCCGGGGTTCGAGCCGGTCTCACTTTCGGCACTCGTGGGCGAAGTCGGAGCCGAACGGACGATCCAGACCGAACGCTACGTCTACTCCGGGCTGTTGGTCGTCGGCGTCGTCGGCCAGTACGTCGGAGGAAAGCTCACTGACCGCGTCGCGGTCGAGCGAGGGTTGGTCGCATCGTTCTCGGGGCTGGTCCTCATCGCACTGATATTCCCGATCCTCGCGCCACGGGGCGGCCCAGCCCTTCTGGCTCTCTGTGGGATCCTCGGGTTCGTCCTGTTTTTCGCCCAGCCATTTTACCAGGCGACGGTCGCGGAGTACACGCCCGAGAACGCGCGCGGCCTATCGTACGGGTTCACCTATCTCGGTGTGTTCGGTGTGGGGGCGATGGGCGGGGTTCTGGCTGGTGGCCTTCTCGCGTACGCCGACCGAACCGCGCTATTTCTGGGGCTCGCAGGGGTCGCAGGGCTCGGGCTGATTCTCGGAGTGGTGCTACTCCGGCGGGCCGGGCGGTCGAGCGATTAAAATCGAAAGCGGAGCCAGCGTGCGAGGCCTAGGCCGACGGCGCCGGTCACGAGCGTGATCAGCGCGAAGACAGGGACGATCGGTCCGGGGTCGAAGACGAGTGCGCGAAGCGCAAGTGCCACCACAGCCGACGGAACCCACGCGCGGACCGCAAGGGGGATCGCGGCCTTCGCCGACTCGGCGGCGCCGGCAGAGTAAACCCCAACGAGAGGGCCGACGAGGAGCCACCCGAGCAGAAACGGGAGTATCGTCAGGACCCACGCGACCGGCGCGTTGACCGGGAAGGTCGGACTGTGGTGCTGTATCGCGCCGCCCGTGAACACCACGACCAGCGCGACGACGTCTACGACCGCGAGCGGCCACGAGCCGGAGACGATGCGTCCGCCCAGAAACCCGTCGTCAGCCATCGCTCGCTCTTTTTGCGGGCCCCTACTGAACCTCCCGCTTTCCCGCGACGGTGTAGCCGAACCCCCGGCCGACGACAGTCGGTTCGAGGCCCGCCCGTGCCATCCGGTCGGCGAGGGCGTCCGGCCCTTCGAACCGGGAGTCAAAGCCAATCGCGTGCTCTGCGGCGACGAGCGCCCGGCCACGCAGCGTCGATGGGTCGAACTCCCGAACCACAAGAACGCCACCGGGCCGAATGGCGTCTCGCGCGGCGGTCACTGCCGCAGTTCGATCTGGCAGGTGATGAAGGGCGTCGGTGACAAGGACAGCGTCGACGGCGCCGTCTGCAACTGGGAGCCGTCCGGCGTCACCAAGCACGACATCGCGGCCACGAGCGCGGGCCCGCTTGGCCATCCCCGGGGCAGCGTCGACGACCACCCGCTGTGGGACGGCGAGGCCTGCGGAGGCCCGACCGGGGCCGCCGGCAACGTCGAGAAGCAGGTCGACAGGGCGGTCTGCGACGCGCAGACCTGCCTCGACGGGAGCGCGTCGCGCGGGCGGCATCGCGACGTCGTAGAGGCGAGCAAGGCGGTCGAACGCGCGCAGGTCGCCGGGGCCGTACACGTCTTGTGGATGGCCGCTCGCCCCATACGCTCTTGCATCCCGGCGCCCCCTACCCCTTGTGGCGGCGCTCACGCTTCTTGGCTGGCCCGACGACGATCCTCGATTAGATCTCGACCACGAACGGTTCGCGTACGCCGGAAAGTTCGTGACGGGACGGAC
>CAKZPG010000034.1 GCA_937138675.1 uncultured archaeon
TTACGCGATTCACGCCCGCCGTGAACAGCGGGATTCTCTCGCTGAATCAAGATAGAGAATCAAGAAAAAACCACGACTGTATTCGTGGCATGAATCCAACAATATTTTTACAAACTATGTTTTGAAAACGTCTGTGCGTGGAAATCTGGCAGTTGACTCGGTATTTGCCACGGCGAGAGCCGAAATCAAACACGTAAGCCGACCACGCCGACAGTCGCTAAACAATCAGGTAGCTCGAAGCCCCTCACAGGGTACGAGTGACGGCTTCGTGGCAGAGCCACCGGCTGACTGTCCAGAAACCTTAGATTCTCAACCATCTGAATTGACGGGAGTAATATAAGAACCTCGGGAAGCCCACGACTTCAGTCGTGGGAGGATGTCACTAATTCTCGGCGGGGTCGGATTCCTCCCGCGGCTGAAGCCGTGGGCTTCCTCCTTGCGTTCGTGTGATCAACCTACTGGGCGCGCTCTGGGGCGTCCCGGTCGAACCCTTGGCGTTCGTACTCGCGGCTGTCGACCTCGTCTTCGACCTCTCGCAGGGCTTGCGGGCGTGACGGCCCTGTCTCGGCAGGCGACGACGGTCACACGTCCCGGGAGGCCGAGGGGGGGTCGTTCAGCTCATCTGCTCGGTGAACTGTCGGATGCCCTCGTCGGTTCCGGCGATGATAACTGCGTCGTCCGCTTCGACTTCGAACTCCGGGCCCACGTCCGTCATGACGGTACCATCGCGTTCAACACCGACGACCGTACAGCCAGTCTTCGACCGGACGTCTGCGTCATCGATTGTCTGGCCGACCAGTTTGGGCGCGACCGTCCGGACCACCTCGACCTGCTGATTCAGTGAGAGAACATCCTCATTCTCGAGGATCGTCGAGGCGATCATCCGGCCGCTGACGGTCGCCAGTGACAGCACGTAGTCCGCACCGGCCCGGTACATCTTCTGGACGCTCTCGATCTCTTGAACGCGGGCAATGATCTCCGTCTCTGGGCTAATATCCCGAATAACAAGCGTTGCGAACTCGGTTGTCGTGTCGTCAGGTATCGCAAGGATGACCGACCGGGCATTCTCGATGCCGGCCGCCTGGAGCGTCTCCGGCTCCGTCGCGTCGCCGACGACGTCTACCCCGTCCATCTCCGTTCGGTCGACCACTGTGTACGGAAGGTCGGCGTCGCCCAGAGCGGCTGTGATCCGGCTCCCAACTTCTCCGTGGCCGATGACGATGGTCTTGCCGGGGGTGAACAGCCGGATTTCCGAGAGCGTTAGCCGTTTGAGCTCCTCAAGTTGGTCCTCGCGACCGGTGACCAGAAGCACCGTTCTATTGGTGAGCGTCGCGTTCGGAGACGGTGGGGTCTCGAACTCGCCACGGAACCATGCCCCGATGACGTTGACCCCCGACTGTTCGCGGATGCCACTCTCGGCGAGCGTCGTGCCGACGAGACGGCTCCCTCTCTGGATCGGGAGTTCGGCGACCTCCAAGTCGTCGCCAATTTCGATAGCGTCGCCGAGGTCGACCGTTACGGAGGTCGTGACCTTCGAGGCGAGACTCCTGCCGAGCAGCGGCCGGGGTGAAAGCACGTGGTCAGCGCCGGCCAGCCGGTGGTAGCTCTGTCGGTCGGGCTCCTCGATTACGCTGATTACTTCGACGTCCTCTGCGACTTCCTTGGCTGTCAGCACGATCGCCGCGTCGACTTGGTCGGAGACGTCCGCGACGAGTGCCCGTGCGGAGCCGAGTGCTGCCCCCTCAAGGCCCGTAATCGACGTTGGATCCGCGTGGATGACGCGGTGATCGTTCTCGTATAACTCCGTCGCACGCTCGCGGTCCGACTCGATGATGAGGTGGTCCACGCCCCACGAGTCGAGTTCGTCGATAAGTGCCTCCGCACGAGTCGTGTACGAACAGATCACGACGTGATCCTCAGTGTCGTCCGCAACCGAGATCGGAACAGTTGTCGATAGAATATCTTCTAGCAGTGGAAACGCGATGACAGGAAACGCCATGAAGATGATCAGCGTCCCGAACAGGTCCATTATGATGACGAGCACTTGCATTTCGGGACTGACCCACGGCGAATCCGAGCCGAACCCCGTCGTCGTGAACGTCTCGACGACGATCTGTAGGGAGTGGAGAAACGTTCTCGGAGCACCCTCGTAGATCCGCATTCCGTTCTGATAGAGAAGCGCAAATAGAAGTATCGAGCCGACAAGGAGAAGCGAATAGTAAGCGGTACGACGCTGCCACTTGTCCATATGTGCGGGCGTGAGGCTCTGAGAATTAAACCATCTCGATACGATCGCCGTCGTACCGAGTCGCCTCGGTAGTGGCCTCGACCTCCACCGTCCGGCTGAAGCGAGTGTGCCGGCATCAGCCCAATCGATAGTGACCGGCTCACCGTCACGCTGTCGGGAGAGGGTGGTGCCGGAGGGCCCCTCGCAGTCCGTCTGGCTTTGCCTGTAGGCCAGATACCATACGACGCCTCCGACTCTTCGCTGTTGCGCACGACGAACGCTGGCGCCTCTGTGTTCGCGGGTACCTGCGCCGTGACGAACTCTCCCGCGGTTGGCCCTGATCTTCGCTACGACGCCTGCGCGCGACCGAAGAGAACATACAGCGCCGGCGCGAAAATAGTTGTCAGGACGGGGCTGGTGACGGACGGACTCGTGTCGGTGAGGGCCGGGATGAAGACGAGCGCCGGGACGAGCGTCAGGGTGAACGCGCCTGTCGTGGCAACGAGCGCGCGGACTGGGTCAACCACGAGGCCTGTTGGGAGCGCATATAACTAAAGACGCCCGACTGCCGGTAGCTCAGAGGAAGACTCAGAGCGCGGCGACGAACGTGAGCGACCCGAAGACGAAGCTGACGTCGAGACGGAGTACCTGCGCCTGACGCTCGATATGGGTCACGCGAAGGCGAGCAGCGGTGACTACGGCGAGTTCGTCGACTGGTGCGGCGACCGGATTCGGGTCGTCCACCTCCACGACAACGACGGGACCGGCGACGATCACGACCCACTCCCAACGTTCTCGAGATGCGAACGGACGTCCGGTTTTTACTCATGAGAATCTAAATGGTTCGTATGCGTCTCCCGGTACTCGGAGAGCAGTTACTGAGCGGCGAGAGCGGGTCCGCCCCCCGGGTCGCCGGACAGTTCGACGGTGACCACGTTCTTGTGCCGCTGCTTTCTGACGACCCTCGGCCGGTCGCCGACCAGATCGAGGTGGCAGTCGCACTCGCCCGGCCGACGGGAGCCGCGCTCACAGTGATGAACCCGTTCGACGGAACGGACCAGGCGTCGGTAACGTACGATCCCGAGAAGGTCGATACCGACGCCGTACAGGCGCAGGTGTTCGACCAGGAGACAGGCACCTCGCTCGTCGGCGAGGTCAGACGGACGCGCGATACGGTCAGCGGCATCCACTCGACTGTCCGGTCCGGAGATGTCGACAGCTTAGTCCTCCCAAGCGAGGGCGGACTCCGGCGGGTTCGCACGGGCGTGACGGCGCAGATTGCCGCACACACGGACTGTGACGTCGTGACAGTCAACGGTCAGGCCGGCTACGAACAGGTCGCGTCAGTGCTCCTCGCGGTCGCCGGCGGGCCACACTTGGGAGTGGCCACCGATATCACTCGGTCGATCGCGATGGAGTACGACGCGTGGGTCGATATCCTCCACATCGTCGGTGCGGACCCCGACGAGCGCCGGCGTCAGCACGCGGCTGAACTTGTTGACGACGTCTATCACCGGATCGGTCGCCCGGAGACCACAACACGGTGGATGCTGGAGCGCGACGATATCGCCGCGACGATCGCAGAGCAGTCCCGGTACTACGGGCTCACAGTTCTCGGCGCGCCGACTAAAGGGCGACTCCGTCGGCTCGTTGCCGGGTCGACGAACCAGTCGGTGCGGTCGGACGCCCAAAGCGTCGTCCTCTCCGTGCGGAACCAGAGCGAGGAGTGAGCAGGCGTAACGAACTGAGACGTCCTGGTCCGTGCGCCGGCACACGTCACCGGCCCGGGGGCGAGTATTGACGAGACGACAGTCGCCACGTCACCGCTCGCCGCCATCGTCGGGTAGTCGCCCGACTTCGTCGTCGTTGGTACCGAGGAGGCGACAACGCAGAGCAGGCGGGTAACGGAGCGCCGGCCGGTCAGTCCCCGCCGCGCGCGAGGTGGGCCGTCAGGTCCGTACTCGACACGATACCGACCGCGCGCCCGTCGGCGTCGACGACTGGGAGATGGCCGATTCCGTGGCGGTCCATCAGCCGTGCCGCGCGCCGGATCGTCTCATCGTATCGGACTGTCACCACCTCGCGTATCATCCGGTCGCCAACGGTCGTGGCGGCCGGGTCGGCGCCGTCGTCGACCAGTGCGAGGTAGTCCGTCGAGGTGAGGATGCCGACGGGTCGGTCGTCGTCGTCTGTCACCACGACTGACTTTATCGCGAGGTCGGTCAGTCGCGCGGCGAGGTCGTCAAGCGTTTCACTTCGGGGGGCGGTGACGATGCCCTCTGTCATCGGGGATGCGACGGTGGATTCGTTCATACGCACTGTTCGTCGATCAACATAAAGAATCTCGGGGGCGGCCACACGTCGGTCGACAGACGACTTACCCATCGCGGAGACGCCCGCGATGGTCCAGAAACCGGCTGTTTGTGGCCGTTAGAGGTGTTTCATCGGTCAGTCTCCCGAACCGGCTGCGGGAGGCCCGTGACGACAACGGCCAGCCTCAACGACGGCGTGCGCCAGGGGACGACGGTAGAGAGCGACGGACGCAGAAAGAAGAGTTCGAGCGTCTCGTCGACGGCGGTCACCACAGTATGCGGGCGCATCAGCAAGACGGCCGCGAAAGGATGAGCAGGACCGGAGAACGGGGCTCCTCGAACACCATATCACCGAACTGGTTCTCCGTGTGGACGACACACCGTCGGAGGGAGACGACGGCCACGCATACACCAGCACCGCCGAGACGGGCGCCGCAAGTCGGTTGGCAATTTATACGATCTTTCACGATCGAAGGTGTCTCGGGAGAATAACCGTTCGCCTTCGGTGATTGTGAGCAAAACGCTCGCGATCGTCCAATTTAATAGGTTCGGATCCGTACATTCAAACATGCCCCAACAGACACGAGGCGCTCCCGCGGTCGCCCTCGCACTTCTTGCGTTTCTCGTCACGGCTCGTCCCGCCGCCGCCCACGTGGACTACGTGACCGAGGGGTCTACGCCGACAACCCCGGCCGAACTGTTCGCGGCGGTGACTGGCGACCCCACGAGCCTCGCCCTGCTCGCGGGCGGCGCCGTCGCGGGCGGCGCCGGCGTGGTCACATATCTCCGACACGGTCAACGGATCCCCGATGTAGACGTGGCCCGGCGGACGCTTGCCTCGTACCGCCCTTACCTACCGTGGATGCTCCGCCTCGCGATGGGGCTGCCGCTCGTCGGCGCCGGCTTCGCGGGCTACTACTTCAGCCCGAGCGTGCCCGCCGAAGCGCGCCTCGTTCAGGTTGGCGTTGGCTTTCTCCTCCTGTTCGGCCTCGCGACCCGGCCCGCAGCGCTCGTCGGCCTCCTTGCGTGGGGAGTCGGACTCCTAACCCACGGGGCTCCCATGCTGCTCTCGGCCGAGTATGTGGCCGGTCTCACCGCCATCTTTCTTATCGGGCCGGGGCAGCCGAGCGCCGATGCACTCGTCCGGCGACTGGTCGTCACCGACCGGACGTTTGCGAGCCGGCTCCGAGGGCTTCCCACGCCAGACCAGGTACTCGCACGGGTCGGGCTTGAGCGTGACCTCGCGCCACTCGTCATCCGTGTCGGTCTCGGTCTGAATTTCGTGTATCTCGGCGTGACACAAAAGCTCCTCGCGCCCGGCCCGGCGCTTCAGGTCGTCGCGAAGTACAACCTGACGCGGGTCGTGCCCGTCGCGCCCGAACTCTGGGTTGCGGGCGCGGGCCTGACCGAACTCGCAGTCGGTCTTCTTCTCGTCGCCGGCGCGTTCACTCGCGGGACCGCCGCCATCGGCTTTCTCCTGCTCACTACGACGCTCTTCGGCCTGCCCGACGACCCGGTGCTCGCCCACATCACGCTGTTCGGACTCACCTCCGCGCTGATGGTGACCGGCAGCGGGACGTACGGTCTCGACCGGTCGGTCGTCCCGGCGCTCCGAGAGCGACTCATCCCGGCGAGCAGGCAGCGAACGGAGCCGTCGGCGTCTGACTAAGCCAAGCGGTCTGCGACCTCGCCAAGGCTCTCGACGACCGCGTCTGGCTCTGGCCCGAGCGACTCGCGGGGCAGGCGCTTCTCGGGACGGGCGAGCCACGCGGTCTTCATGCCCGCGTGTTTCGCCCCCCACACGTCGCGCATCCCGCCGCCCGAGACGTGGACGATCTCCGAGATTGGCGCGCCGACCCGCGCGGCGCCGTGGCGGTAGATCTCCACGTTCGGCTTGTACGTCTCGACCTCGTCCGCGCTCACCGTCCCACCGATCAAGTCCTTGATCCCCGCCGCCTCAACGAGGTGGTCGAGCATCCCGGGGTCACCGTTCGACAGCACGAAGACGGGATAGCCCGCGTCGACCAGTCGCCCAACGCCCGGGCGCACGTCGTCGAACACGTCCAGTCGCTCGTGGTAGACCTCTCGGCGGACCCGGTCGCGCGTCTCCGCGTCAACCTCGTGGCCGTGGACCGCGAGCGCGTATGAAAGGCCCATATCGATGAGGTCGCGGAACGGCCGGTATGCGTTGATATCGTTCGCGAGCATCGAGTAGACGAGATACTGGGTGCGCCAGGTGCCCGACACAGCCTCGGCCGCCGCCGGGTCAAGACCGGCCACCTCCGAGAGTACCGTCACCTGCGAGTCCACATCGACGAGCGTACTATACGAGTCGACCGTCACCGCCGTCACGTCATCCATACGTTTTTCTACGGGGAAGGGCGTCAAAACGCTACGCCCCACGGTACCACCGCAGACGACACAGCCCAGTGCGCGTCCTGCGGACGACTCGGCCCGTCCACACGACACGCACGTCACCCTTTTCGCCGTGCCGCGCCATGAGACGCTATGGCACGGATCGGGTCACTCTGCGTCTTTCCGGTAAAAGGGCTGGACGGCGTGACTGTCGACGCCGCGCCCGTTACCGACGCGGGCACCCTCGCGGGCGACCGTGAGTACGCACTCTGTCCGCCCGACGCGCCGCCGGTTGAGGAGCCTGGCGACGCCGTCGAGTGGGCGATAAACGGCAAGCAGAGCGAGCGGATCCACGCGCTTGACGCCGGCTTCGACCCGCCAGCGACGCTCCGAGTCGCGGGCGAGACGTTCCCCCTCGACAGCGCGGACGGACGCACGGCAGCGGGTAATCGACTGGCGCGGGTGCTCGGTGTCGACGCCGAGCTCCGCCGCCGCGACCCGCCGGGGTTCGTCGACCGGCCCGACGCCGGCCCTACCGTCGTCTCGACGGCGACGCTCCAGGAGGTTGCGTCGTGGTTCGACGCGCTCTCGCCCGCGGACGTGCGCCGGCGTCTTCGAGTCAACGTCGAGGTCAGCGGCGTCCCGGCGTTCTGGGAGGACCAGTTCGTGGGGCCCGATGCTCCGCGCTTCCGGGTTGGGGACGTCAAGTTCCACGGCGTCGAGCCCTGCGCCCGATGTGTCGTCCCCGAACGCGACCCCGACACCGGCGACCCGCTCCCGGGATTTCGCGAGCGGTTCGTTGAGCGCCGCAGCGCGACCTTTCCGGACTTCGCCGACCGCGACGCCTTTCCACACGACTACACCCTCACCCTCGTGGCGGGCGTGTCGGCAGGCACCGGCGAGACGATGTGCGTCGGCGACGAGCTGTCGGTCGTCCACACTTAATCCAACGCGAGCCGTGAGGCCCTCATGGTCAATCTCACTCCTGACCTCGACGGACGTACCGCGCTCGTGACCGGCTCCGCAACCCGCGTGGGGCGCGAACTGCTGTTGCGTCTCGCAGCGGCAGGCGCCGACGTCGCCGTCCACTACCTGACGAGCGAGGCCGAGGCCGAGGCGACCGCCGCGGACGCCCGCGACCGGGGTGCATCGGCGACGGTCGTCCAGGGCGACGTCACCGAGGCTGATGACGTAGACGCGATGGTTGCGGCCGTAGAAGCCGACCTCGGCGGTGTTGATATACTCTGTAACGTTGTCGGCAACTTCCCGCAGGGCAACTGGGACGAACTCGGGCCGGCGGCGTGGCGTGACGCCTACGAGTCGTGTCTGATGGGCACATATCTCAGTTCGCGCGCCGTCGTCCCCGGGATGTGCGACCGGGGGTGGGGCCGGGTCGTGAACTTCGGTGTCGCCGATGCCGCCCGCGACTGTGCGACGCCAAAGAACTTCCCGTATTTCGCCGCGAAAAAGGGCGTACTCATGTTCACCCGCGCGCTGGCAGCCGACACCCAGTTCGACGGCGTGACCGCCAACGCTATCTCGCCGTTCGCCGTCGAGAACACCATCGTTGACGTCGATCAAGAGAGCCTCCCGCGCGGGCGCCCAGCCTCGTTTGACGACGTGGCCGCACCGGTTCTCTTCTTCTGCTCCGACGCCGCCGCCTACGTCTCCGGGCAGAACATCTCGGTCGACGGCGGTCGGCTTCCTGAAGCCTGAGAGCCGGCGCGCGGCATCGTACTCCTGTCCGTGCTACGTCAGTCCGCCCGTGCCTCGTCGCCGCCGCGCGCGAACCGGTCGTACGCGGAGCGAAAGTCCTCGTCCTCCTCCGCGGTCCGGGCCCAGTCGGCAATACCGCGCTCTTTGTCAGTGCCTGGAATGGCATTGTCGAGGGCAAACGCGACGATCCCGCCGACGCTGATGCCCGTCGAGCCGACGACAAACACCGTGTTCGCAACCACCTCGGCGCCCAGGATCGGGCCGAGGATGGGCACCGCGGCGAGGCTCTGTGCGAAGTAGGTCGCCCCGCCGACACCGTCGGGCGACGCCGTGGCGACGTTCAAGAAGTACTCTGGGACCGCGAGGCCGGCGAACAGGGCGACCCCGAGGACAAACAGGTTGCGCTGGGAGTCAAGATCGACGTACTCCAGGTTTGACAGGCCGACGCCGACGATCTGACCGAACATCGCGACGTAGAGTCCGCCCACGACGGGCGAGGGAATCGTCGCAATAAACGCGCCGAACGGCCCGAAGAAGCCGACGACGAGCATCGCGAGCGCGCCAACCTGAACGACGTAGCGCGACGCGACGCCCGTGAGGCCGATTGCCCCGATGTTCTCGGAGTAGGAGGTTGACCCACCGGCGCCCATCAGGCCCGCGAACACGTTCGCGAGCCCCTCCATCCCGATGCCGTGGGTAATCCGGCGCCCAGAGGGCGCGCCGGTACCGGAGAGGCGCGCGACGGCGTGGTAGTCGCCGAGCGATTCAACGATAGAGGCGATAACGCCCGCGAGCATTCCGATCACGAAGCCTGTCGTCACCTGTGGAATACCCCACTGGAACGGGTAGATGGCGACCGCGAGCGGCGCCTCCGCGACCGATGTCAGCGAGACGTAGCCCGGCGTGTTCGGCGCGTAAACGCCCGCGAGCGACAGGCCGAGGGCGATGGCGTACGCGGCAACGATACCGAGCAGGACCGGGAAGAGCTGGAACGCACGTGCACGGTGGCCGAGGAACTGCGAGAACGCGAGGATCAGCCCGAACGTGAGGATGAGGAGCGGCCAGTTCTGTGTCGCACTCGCGATCTGTGGCGCCGAGAAGAGGGTGAGTCCAATGAGGACGATCACCGGGGCGATGACGACAGGCGAGAAGTACCGCCGGAGACGGCCGACGAGACCGGTGTAGCCGATGACTACCTCAAAGAGCGCCGCGACGACGATAGCGCCTTGAAGCTGGAGGAGCGCGGCGCGCCACGCCTCAACGCCCGCAGGTGGATTCGCCGCGACGACCCCGACGATCGCCAGCGCGGGCGCGAGCATTGAGAACGGGGCGCCCTGAACGATGGGGTAGCGGTTCCCAAACGTCGTCTGTGCCAGGGTCGCGATCCCCGATACGATGAAGAAGGTCCCGACGAACCGCGGGACGAACTGCTCCGGCATCCCCATCGCGCCCGCAAGGATGAGCGGGACAGCGATGTTCGCCCCTACCATCGTCAGGTAGTGCTGGACCCCCAGGCCGAGCGACCGGAGTAACGGCGGTCGGTCCTCGATCCCGTACTCAATAAGTGAGCTTCCCCCCACGTCGTCGCCGTCCGCCTTCCCCGGCATCTCTGTTGTGACCATTACCTTCGGGTAGTAATGCGTACCGCTATAGAGCGCCCGACAGACCGAGGCGGCGCGTCGCGTCGCGTCACCGAACACCGGCGGTCAGACGATGACAGAACAGCCGGCGAGGGAGAGTCCGGTCCCGAACGCCAGGGCGAAGCGCATACCCGTGACCAACCGACTAAGCCCACAAGCGTGGCGTTCACGACGGTGGCGACGTGCAGGACGAGTGCGCGGAGGTCACGTGTCGTCAAACCGCTGGTCGTGCCGTCGGCCGGACCTATCGTTTGGCACCCGACGACACGGGATAGTGAAGCTGACCGGCGTCCGTGTCTCCAACCCATTTTAACCCCGGCGACCGCATCGCAGATAGATGTCGATGTGGAAGCGGGACGCGGCTAGTGGCCTGATAGTTCTCGTCCCTCTCATAGTTATCATGGTGGTGGCCAACTGGGTGTTCCGTCAGATCGCAGACCTTCCCTTCGTCACCCAGATCGAACCCGTCGCGCTCCGGGTGACGGTCGCTATCGTCGTCCTCATCGCCCTGACGTTCGCGGTTGGCTACCTGATGCGCACCACGGCGGGGCGAATCGTCGAGTCGTATATCGACGCGATGATGAACCGTGTTCCTCTCGTCCGAGTGGTGTACAACGCCTCGAAACTCGCGGTCGAGACGGCGCTGACCGGTACCGACGAACTTCAGGCGCCGGTGCGGATCGAGACGTGGCCTGGGATGCGGATGACAGCGTTCAAGACCGGAAAGCGGACCGCGGACGGCCGCGAGGTGCTGTTCATGCCGACTGCGCCCAACATCACCACAGGGTTCGTGATCGAGGTCAAACCAGAACGGGTCGAGCCGACCGACGAGCGGGTAGAAGAGGCGCTAACGCGCGTGCTGTCGGCCGGGTTCGCCGAGCAGGCGGAGACGGAGATAGCGGTCGGGGACCCAACAGACGTCGGTGAGGACGGTCAGAGAGAGAGTCAGGGGGACGGTAAGGGCGAGAGCGAAGAGCAGGCCGTTTAGTTCTCGATGTAGGTGAACCAGTCGTCGTGGTCGTCAGTGCGACGCTCGATAAGGTCGAAGAAGGCACTCTGTAACTCCTCGGTCACCGGTCCGCGCTCGCTGATCTCGACATTTCCGACCTTCCGGATGGGAGTAACCTCGGCCGCGGTTCCACTGAAAAACAGTTCGTCGGCGGTGTGGAGCTCGCCGCGCGAGATTGTCGCCTGGTCGTGAACCGTGTAGCCACGCTCCTCAGCGAGCGTGATCACCGTCTGGCGGGTGATACCGTCGAGAATGCTCTGAGAGAGCCCGGGAGTGTAAAGCTCGTCGTCACGGACGAGAAAGATGTTCTCGCCCGGCCCCTCCGCGACCTGGCCCTCCTTATTGAGGACGATAGCCTCCGTGAACCCGTTCCGGCGTGCCTCCTCGCCTGCGAGGAGGCTGTTGACGTAGAGGCCGGTCGTCTTCGCGTTCGTCGGGATCTGCGAGGAGGCGTGCTTACGCCACGAAGAGACCATCACCTCGACACCATTCTCCAGAGCCTCCTCGCCGAGGTACGTCCCCCAAGGCCACGCGGCGATCGCGGTCTGGATAGGGCAATCCTCAGGGCTGACTCCGAGTGACCCGTAGCCGAAGAAGGCGACCGGCCGGACGTAACACGACTCCAGCCCCTCGCGACGGATCAGTTCGAGCGTCGCCTCGGTGAGTTCCTCACGCGAAAAGGGTATATCGAGGTCGTAGGGGCGTCCGGAGGAGTAGAAGCGGTCGAGATGTTCCTCCCAGCGGAAGAGCGCGGGGCCGTACTCGGTGTCGTAACAGCGAACGCCTTCGAAGATACCGGTACCGTAGTGGAGACCGTGCGTCAGAACGTGGATCTGGGCGTCGTCCCAGTCGACGAACTCGCCGTCCATCCAGATCGTTCCGACGTCCATCTCGTCGAAGCTCATACTATCAGGGAGTAACGGACCGGGCATAAAACGCTACGCTCGAAGCCCGAGGCCGAGCAGAGGGAGAGCCCGCGAGACCGAGAAGGGCCAGCGAAGCGTCGGTCGAGGTTTAGTCCTGAAACGCCGCGAGCAGCGCCGTACCCTCGACGTAGGCTAGTCCCTCCCGCTCCGCGTACGCGCGGGCGTCGGCGGGTGCGAGTGCACCGCCCGTCTTCGTATCAAGCATCTCGCAGACGACAGCGGCGGACGAGAGGTCGGCCGCGTCGGCGAGGGCGAGGGCGAGTTCAGTGTGGCCCTCGCGGTCCGCGAGGCCGTCCGGCGCGGCGCGGAGGAGGTGGACGTGCCCCGGAGAGCGGAAACGATCACCGAACTCCGCCGGGCCGCAGTCGCCGTCAGCCGCGAGGCCTGCGACCCGGCCGAGCGCCGCGATCGTCAACGCGCGGTCCTGGTCGGTGATCCCCGTGTGAGTCTGGCGGTGGTTGACGGTGAAGGAGAACGAGGAGCGGTCGTCGTAGTCGGGGCGTCCGGTCGCAGCGGGGTGATCGAGTTCGTCGCGGACAAACGGGAGCGCCAGGGCCTCACAAACAGGGTCTGAGAGCGCGACGCAGACGAGGCCGCCGGCGTCCTCACGGAGGCGAGCGACCGCGTGCCGGTCGACAGCGCCCGCGTGGTATATCAGGTCGGTCTCGCCCTCGCGGTCGGCGGCGTCGTGGACAAGGACAGGGTCGCCGGCGGCGAGAGCGGCGACCGCATGCTCGGCGGAGTCACCACTCCTCGCGCCACCCGCGTCCGATCGGCTCACCGGTCCGCCCTCTCAGTGTCGACGACACGTAGAGCGACGCGGTCGCCGTCGACGAGGTCAAGTTCGTCACGCAGGCGGTCGGGGGCGATCACCTCGATCTGGTCCGCGTCGTGGTGGGTACGCTCCGGAATGATCGCGTGGGCGCCCTCGTAGCGCCGACCGTCGTCGACGCGCGAGACAGTCGCGGCGTAGCAGGTCGCGGGCCCGAACGTACGGTCCTCGTCCTCCCAGCCGTCGACCGGGACGGCTTCGAACGCCTCGATCTCTGCGCGAGCGCGCACGCTTCGCTCCTCCAGATCGACGTTCAGCGTCCCGGGGTAGGGGTCGTAGCCGAGTCGCTCGTGGAACTGGCGCATGTAGCCGTCGAGCGAGATGTAGTGGCGACCCTCGCCCATCCCACTCGTGACGCGGCCCGTGAGCGAGAGCGCGTCATCGTCGAACAGGCGGCGGTAGTCAGCGTACTCGCGACGGAGGCGGGCGACGCCCTCGTCGGTGACCGAAATGCGCTGTCCGTCACCGCTAACCGTCCGCCCCACGAGACCGGCGTCAGCCAGCACGCGGAGGCGCCGCGAGGCGGTCTGGTCCGAAACATCGAGCGACGTACCGAGCCCTGCACACGAGATGTGCGCGTCGCCGGTCAGGCCGCCGGCGAGTGCCACCTGCTTCAGCGCGACGAGTTCGTTCGGCCCCACCGCAGCCGTCGTCTCTGACATACTGAGAACTCCGGCCTCCGCGCTGTTAACCGTACCGAATACGTGACGTATATCGGGATCGAGACGCACGTTCCGCAACTGGCTTCACGTCGCCTCCAGAATTCCGGTGCGTGAGACGCGAGTTCCGGGCGGAGGTGGAAGCGGCCCTGACCGAGGCGCTCTCCGACCTCAACCTGCCCACCGACGACTTGGGGGTCGAATCCCCGCCGGCGGACGTCGACGCCACGTTGGCGTCGAGCGTAGCCTACCGGCTTGCGGGCGAACTCGGTGCGCCGCCGCCGGCGTGTGCCGAGCAGGTGACCGAGGCACTCTCGGTCGAGGGGTATGAGTACCTCTCAGCCGTTTCCACGCTCGGGCCGTACCTGAATTTCACGGTGACGGACCGGTACTTCGACGACACACTCGTGGCCGCGGGAGACGAGGAGTGGGGACGGCTCCCGCCGACCGGCGACCGCGTAGTGGTAGAACACACATCTGCGAACCCGACGGGGCCAGTCCATGTCGGCCGGGCGCGTAACCCCATCATCGGCGACGCGCTGGCGCGACTGCTCGAGTTCGCCGGAAACGACGTCGACCGGCAGTACTACGTCAACGACGTCGGCCGACAGGTCGCGGTGTTCACGTGGGCGTACGACTACTTCGACGAGGACGAGCTACCAGAGCCAGAACGGGACAAGGCCGACTACGACCTCGTGCGGTACTACCGTGCCGGAAACGAACTGCTGGAGACCGGGGACTCCGACGAGGTGGCAGCCGCCGAGGCCGAGGTTACCTCGATTATTAAGCGCCTAGAGGCCGGCGACGAGGCGACCTACGAGCGTGTGGGCGAGGTGGTCGATACCGTCCTCGCCGGGATGCGTGAGACGCTCGGCCGTCTCCCGGCTGAGTTCGACGAGTTCGTCAAGGAGTCGCGGTTCGTCCGCTCCGGCGCCACGGAGGACCTCGTGGCGCGGCTGAAGGAACTGGACGAAGCCGTCTACGAGGAGGAGGCGTGGCAACTCGACCTGGCCGACGAGGGCATCGAGAAGAATCTCGTCTTCCTGCGCTCGGACGGCACCTCGCTCTACCCGACCCGCGACCTGGCGTACCACAAGTGGAAGCTTGCCGAGTACGACCGCGCGGTAACGGTTCTCGGTGAGGACCACCATCTTCAGGCCGACCAGCTGCGGACGACGCTGTCACTCCTCGGAACCGACACAGACCCGCTGGACCAGGTGTTCTACTCGTGGGTGAACCTCCCCGACGGCGGGATGAGTACCCGCGAGGGGACAGGTGTGGACTTAGACGACCTGCTGGACGAGGCCGTTGCCCGCGCCCGCGCAGAGGTCAAGCGACGGCGCGAGGGACGAGACCGTGCTGTGGCCGATGAGGAGGTCAAGACGATTGCCCGACAGGTCGGCGTCGGAGCCGTCCGCTACGACATGGTCTCGAAACAGCCGACGAAAGGCATCACCTTCGAGTGGGATCGCGCGCTCAACTTTGAGGCACAGTCCGCACCGTACGTCCAGTATGTCCACGCGCGGTGTCTTGGAATCGAGGAACGCGCCGACGGCGTGCCGGATGACGTCGACGGCACGGGCCTGACCAGCCCGAGCGAGCGAGCCCTGCTCCACGAGATTGCACGCCTCCCGGCCGTTGTCGAACGTGCCGCAGGCGACCTCTCGCCTCACGTTGTCGCAACGTACACCCGCGATGTCGCAGAGGCGTTCAACGCATTTTACCGCGAGTGCCCGGTCCTCGACGCTCCAGCGGACCTGCGCGGCCCCCGGCTTGCACTCGTCCGGGCCGCGCGCCACGCCGTCGCCAACGCTCTCGACATCGTCGGTGTCGAGGCCCCCCGAGCGATGTGACTACAGCCCACCCACCGCGAGTATTGTGAGGTAGGCCGCTCCGAGCGAGAGAACAAGAAAGACAACAATCCACCAGAGCGGCACGCTTGACCCGTCACTCGCTGCCATGACCGCTCCTCTCATGTCGCCCTCGAAGGCCTTGCGGTCTGAACGAACGCCGAGGATCAGGCAAGGAGACCGCTTTGTCGCCGCTTACTGTCGGTCTCCGCGGTCGTCAGGCCGTCGGTCGCATCGACCGAGCGGAGAAGCACGAGCGTGCTCTCCGCCTTCGTCTGGAGGACGAACCCCTAGAGGGACCGTTCGACTCACCCCGGACAGAGAGCCAGATCAGGCAGTTTAGCTGTGGTGCAGGCGCTAAGCCCCCCTCAGCGAGGCCGTCAGGCCGAGCAGGGTGGGGTAGTTCACACACCCGTCGAATACCGCAGAATACCGGCGACGCCGCCGAACGCGTCGAGTAGCTGTTCGCCCTTCTCGAAGTCCGTGGAGATGAATTTCGTCTCGGTACCGCGCTGTTCGGCGAGCGTCATCAGATGTTCGACGGCGTCCTCACGTGTGACCGGTTCGGCGTCTGCGCCACACTTGGAGCAGCGGTGGTCGGGGTCGGCGTGGCGCGGGTCGACCGTCTCGTACTCCTCGTGGCCCTCCGGACACTCGTAGACGACAACGTCGGCCCGGAGGACCTCGGAGATGAGGAGACGCTCGACGGAGCCCATCATCAGATTCTTTCTCGTCTGGGCGAACCCGTAGGTTGCCTTCTCCCCGCGGTGGAGTTCATTGAAGAACTCGTCCATCTGGGACTTGTCCTTCATCACCTCCTGGTCGGCGAGCGCTTCCTGCGCGGCGTCGACCAGGTCGCTCAGCCCCGACTCGTCGGTGTAGGCAACATCGAACTTGTCGACGACGAGGTCTTGAAGCTCGTGGTGGAGGTAGTCGCCGTCCAGGAACTCGTCTTTCGTCGGTGAGGGGCCGCCGACGAGGATACCGTCCATCTCGTGGCGGTCGGGGACGAAGAGGTCGTTTGCCATCCCCGCCACCTCCTGATAGAAGTTGTCGATAGCTTCGAGACGGAGACGGGCGAACCGCTGGGCCGACTGGCCACCTTTTCGCTGCTTGCCGGGGACGAGCGACGACGCTGACTTAACCGGCTCGACGCGCTTGCCACGGAGCCAGCCGACATTGGCCTCGCGGCGGTCCAGCACGATGAGACCGAAGAGCCCCTTATCGGCGAGCATCTCCTCCAGTGGCTCGGTGAGAAATGAGGAGTCGCAGTGGTAGCGAAACGACTGGACGGGATCCGGCGGGCTCTCCAGAACGCGCGTGACCATCTCCGTCTGGCCCCCACCGGAGTTGACAGCACCAGAGAACAGCACCATCCCGCTCTCTGGCGGGTTGTCGTAGTACCGCAGGCGGTCCTTGATGCTCGTGAGCGCATCTTGGACGTTCGTTCGGGTCGACTTCGACTTGATGTTCGAGGCTTCGCTGTGTTCTTGGGTGAGGTGGGCGACGATGTCCGAGAGCAGTTTGTCTTCCGGGACGTAGATCGTGACGAGTTGGGTGCCGGAGCCGTCGTACCCATCTAGCTCCTCAATGACCCGCCGGAACTCGTACTTCTTCCGGTCTTGATGATCTCCTGTATCACTCTTCTCGGTGGCGTCGGACATGGCTGATACCGGAGGGTAAGGACCGAGAGGTTAAAACTCTCTGACGAGGCGGCGGCCACGTGGGAGACGTGCATCGAGACTGAACCTCTTACAGCGGCTCCAGACTCCGCAGGCGAGGATTCGGAGTGTCCCACTTCGATTGGGTCTATGGGGCGGGTCCACGGGCCGACACACGCTTTTTGTCGTGTTTGAATGTCGGCCTGGTTCCTCCTCACCTAAGGAGCGAGTCGTCCCGTGTGGGACGACGAGTGAGTCGGGAAT
>CAKZPG010000035.1 GCA_937138675.1 uncultured archaeon
GGCCTGAATCGCCATACATAGTCTATGTAGACAATCCCACTTAATGATGTGGATGTGCGTGGAATATCCAACCTGCTGTCCGTGATGGATTGGGTCAGCGTTGTCGGATTCACTCCCGGCGTAACCGCCGGGATTCTCTCCTTGTAGAAAGATAGAGGCTCGACACGCAGACAGTCAGAAACGACCCAACAACGGAGAGAGGCGTCCGGCGCGAGAAACGGGAGTATGGCCCGGTCGTCGAAGCGAGTAAGCCCGTCGGGTGCGCGATGCAGGTATGGGACTTCTGGACCGCGACGAAGGGCGGCGAGTGGCGCTATTCGTCGACGGGCCGAACCTGCTCCGCGACGAGTTCGACGTGGACTTAGACGACGTGCGGGCGGCTGCGATGGAGTACGGCCGGCCTGCGCTGACCCGGGTCTATCTCAACGAGCACGCCAGCCCGTCGCTCGTGCGTGCTGCGGAAGCTCGCGGATTTGAGGTGGTGACGACGAGCGGCGACGTTGACGTCCGACTCGCGGTAGATCTCACCCGCGTCGCCGTCACAGATGGTGCGGACGTCGTCGTGGTCGCCTCTCGAGACACAGATTTCAAGCCAGCTGTTGAGGCCGCGAACGCCGCGGGGGTGCGGACCGTCGCGGTCGCGCCCGGCGAACACGGGCGGTCGGACGCGCTCCGGAACGCCGCTGGCGATTCGGTGACGCTCGACAGCTAACTTTTGAGCCGCCGCCACAAGGCTCGTTCGTGACCGACTACAAGGACCTCGGAACCCCGGTACTCGACGATCACCTCCATCTCGACCCGGACCATGGGCGCGGGCTCGCAGCCGTCGAAGACTTCCGCAGATTGGGCGGGACACACCTTCTCGTCGTCAACAAGCCGTCGTGGCACCTTGGCGTCGAGGTGGAGACGGGGGCGGAATTCGATGCCGTCTTCGAACGCACCGTCACTATTGTCAAGCGCGCGAATCAACTGCTCCCCGGTCGGGCGTGGCCGGTTCTCGGTGTCCACCCCGGACTGGTGTCGCGACTCGTCGACGAGCGTGGGTACTCGCCGACAGACGCGGCCGACCTGATGTGCGCGGGGCTTGATCGCGCTGCTGGCTACGTCGCCGAGGGGCGCGCGGTGGCGTTGAAATCAGGGCGACCCCACTACGACGTAGCCGACACGGTCTGGGAGGCGTCAAACCGGGTGCTACGCCACGCGCTCTCGCTCGGCGCGCGTGAAGACTGCGCAGTCCAGCTACACACCGAGGCGAGCGAAGACCTGACCGAGATCGCGGGGTGGGCCGAGGAGCGCGGACTCGACCCCTCACGAGTCGTGAAACACTACGCAGGCGAGCGGCTGGACGGGCCGACCCCGAGTGTGATGGCTCGCAAGGAGTGGCTCCACGCGCACGCCGAGCGAGGCGACCGATTCCTAATCGAGACAGATTTTATCGACGACCCGGACCGTCCAGGCGCGGTGATGGGGCCAAGGACGGTGCCGCGGCGGACGCGGTGGCTGCTCGAAGATGGCCACGACGAGGCAGTGCGGAACGCACACGTCGAGACGCCGCGGGCAGTGTACGGCGTTGACACAGTGGCGACGCTTGACGGCTAACTGCCAGCCCGTGGGTCGGGCCGTCCGATCCGGTCATAGGAAAGGCATTTGAAGCGCGGAGAAAGACGGAGGGTTATGACCGACGAAGGCGGGAGTGACGCTGCCGCCAAGGACGACGCCGTGGCTGACAAGGAGGAGAATCGGTTCTACACGGAGGACCGGTGGCACAACTGGCTCGACCGGGTGGAGAACGAAGACCTCGACCCAGAGGATGAGGAGTCGGCTCGCTTGTTGATCAATCTTCAGGACGACGCCGCCATCGCCGTTGCAAAGGTGGTGTCGGCCCGCGAGGAGGGTGCCGTCGACGACGAGACGGCTGTTGAGGAGCTCCAGCGGATCCACGAGATCGTTCTCACCGAGGTGGAGTTCGAGGACGAAGACGCCCTGATGCTTATCGACGGCGTGCAGACAAGCCTCGTCCCCGTCTTCTACGCCGCCGAGGAGTACGTCGCCGCGGGTGTCTCAACGGACGCTTCCGTCGCCGAGTACGTCCACGCCGCGGCCGACGCCGAGACACAGGACAACCTCGACGCCGCCCTAGGCTACGTCGTCCAGGCGGGCACCCGCGTGGTCGACGGCGACGACCTCGACATGGCCGTCGTCGAGGAACTGGAGTATGGCCTGGTCGCTGAGTGGGTCAACGGGCTAGACAGCCTCCAGTCCGCGCTGACCGATCCCGAGGTCGTTGAGGACGACTAATACTCACACTCGCGGGCTGCCAGACGACCGAGGACCGGTGGAGACAGGTTATCGACTACACGACCACGCACGTGGGCGAGGATATCGACGATCGACGTAACCCACATCGACACCCTTTCGTGACCGTCTCTCATCTCGCCGGACATGACAGAGCCAGCCGTCGGCCTCGACGCCATCGAAATCTGGACGGGCAAGTGTAAGTTAGACCTTGCCAACACGTTTGCGCCGGCACGGGACGAGGACCCGGAGAAGTACACGAAGGGGCTCGGTCTCCGGGCGTCGTCGTTCCCGGACACCTACGAGGATATCGTGACGATGGGCGCGAACGCAGCCAAGCGTCTGATGGACCGCGAGGGGCTGACCCCCGCCGATATCGGCCGTATCGACGTCGCGACCGAGAGCGCGTTCGACAACTCGAAGCCCGTCTCGACGTACGTGGCGGGCTGTCTCGAACAGGTGTACGAGGGAGACTTCCGGCACGCGAACAAGGGCGAGCGCAAGTTCGCCTGTGTCTCAGGCACACAGTCGATCGACGACGCGTACAACTGGATCCGCGCAGGGCGGAACCGTGGGCGAGCGGCGCTCGTCATCGCCACGGACACGGCGTTGTACGCCCGGGGCGACCCCGGTGAGGCGACACAGGGCGCAGGCGCGGTGGCGATGCTGGTCGACGTCGACCCGTCGATCGTCACGCTCTCGACAGAGCAAGGGATTGGCTCGATGGACGAGACGGACTTTCTCAAGCCGAACCAGCAGTTCCCGAGCGTGGACGGCAAGCGCTCGGTCCAGGTCTACCTTTCGCGAATGCGCGAGGCGCTCGAAGATTACGAGTCCGTCGCCGGTCGCGTTGGCGTCGAGGACTTTGTCTTCGCCCCGTTCCACACGCCGTTCCCGGGGATGGTCCGGAAGGCCGCAGTGCTCGCGTACCGTCACGTCACCCGCGGAACGGAGATCGAGGACGCCCTCGAACCCGAGATCGGTCGCCAGCCCCGCGAGGACGACTTCGATGGCCGCGAGTCGTTCGAGACGAATATGCGTGACTACGTTGACGCTCTCTCCGGGACCGAGCGCTACCGGACGTGGTACGGCGAGACTGTCGAACCCACGCTCGGCATCGCCCGCGAGGTCGGAAACTGGTACACCGGGTCGGTCCACATCGCGCGCGTAAGCGCCCTGCTCGCAGCACTCGAGAACGACCGAAACATCGGTGGCGAGACACTGCTCGTCGGCTCGTACGGGTCCGGTGCGCAGGCCGAAATCCACGCCGAGACGGTGCGCGAGGGCTGGCGCGAGGGAGTCGCGGCCGCAGACCCGTTCGACCGTCTCGCCGAGCGGCACTCGCTCTCGTTCGCAGAGTACGAACACATCCACGACGCGCACAATCACGAGGTTGAGACGGAGATAGAGGCGTTCACCGAACCGAACGGCGAGTTCATTCACGCCGGCTGGGGGCGGATGAACGAGCGCAAGTACGAGTACGTGGAGTAGGTGGCGCACGAGCAGAGTGAGTGACAGGGCCCTCAGATCGCACGCAGGTCCGCGAGCGCGGTGTCGAGGTCCCGGGTCGACGCCGCGAGCGCCATCCCATCGGCCCGGGCGAGGGCAGGGGCGTGTTCCCACACGCTCTCGGGGTCAATACCGTGAAGCACGACAGCGTTTGGTGTCGGCGTCACGACTCGGAGGGCGACAAGCGGCGACTCGCCTCGGGTGACTCCCGTGAACACCAACACGCGGTCGGTCGATTGGCCGTAAAGCCGGTAGAACTCCTCGCTCGACAGCCGAGTGATAGCCGCGACGCTGTTTATTACTGTGTGGCCGTGAGCCACGTCCCGGTCGCCGGCGACCAGTTGCTCGGCGCCAAGCGCGTCGTACACCCGCGCGATAGGGACGGCAGTTGGATACTCCCGGAGGTCGTGGACCACGTCACTCTCAAAGCCCGCTGAGACAACCCGGGCGTACTGGCGGACGCGCCGGCCGCCCCGTGCTTTGTCGATATCGAGGAGAGCCTCGACGGTACGCCGAACGACGCCGATACCTGGGCTCTGCCGGCGGCCGCTCTCGTAGTCCGAGACAACCGAGGAGGAGACGTCGAGAGCGTCCGCAAGATCCGTCTGGGAGACGTCGAAGTCTGTCCGCCACTTCCGGAGGGTCGCGCCGGGTTCGTCGCTCAACACGATCTCGCCGGCGATTCGTCGGGCCAACCGGACTCGCGCGTCGGCGTCCGCGTCGCCGTTCACCGCTTGCTCCCCGCCACGGCTTGTGGCATACACGATGGCCGGCGAGCGCCAAAAAAAGCGTGTCGGAGGGCGCAACCGATTTGCGCGCGCCCGGCGTCGCAGGTAGTGTGCCATCGACTGTCGTTCATGTCGGCGTTGCAGCCATCCTCGCAGCGACACTCCTCGCCGACGACCTAACCCCGCGCCGCGCAGGCCTGGTCCTCGCCGCGGCCGCTGTCCCCGACCTGGACACGTTCGTGGGACTGGCTGTGACGGGCGCCCACCGCGCGCTCCTCCATACCCTTCTCTTTCCGCTCCTCCTCGCTGCCCTCCTCGCCGTCGATGCGCGCCAGACCGGGCTCGTGCGAGCGCGCTACGGTCGGGCAGGCGTACGGACCGCATGGGTGGCCGTCGCCGCCGTCGCCCTCGGCGGTGTTGCGCCCGACCTCCTCACGAACGGTGTCAACCTGTTCTACCCACTTCACGACGAATTCATCTCTATGAATGGCCGACTCGTACTCTCGAACCAGCGTGGAGTTGTCCAGACATTCGTCGACATCTCGCCAGACCGGTCGGTACAGAACACCTCGAATACGGCCTATTTCACCGGCATCGACCCAGAGCCACGGACCCCCGGCGCAGAGACTAGACAGCGCGTCGAGCGGGTGTTCCCCGTCGTCGGCTCCGGCCTCCAGTTACTGTTCGTCGTGCTCGGGGCCGGGACGCTCACGGCGCGCCTGATCGAGGTCCGCGGGCAGTAGTCGACGGTCTGTCCGACGCGCGTGGAGTCGCGCCACTCCCCGCGCGCCTCCACCGTGTGACGGTATCGAGGCCAGACGGGCAGCGTGTCGGCGGTCGGTCGTAACGACGGTCGGGAACAAAGAGATCTATCCGGGTCGACTCTACCGCAAGGGCACCAAACTCCGTCGCCGGCGGTCAGCGCCGTACAAGCGCCGCGCTCGCGTCGTCTGGCGCGTGAAGTCGGGCGTCGCTACCGGCTTCCGCCTCACGGAGCCGGGTCAAGAGCGCCGCTGGTCCCTCGGCGGCAGCGTAGCGCGCCATCGACGGTGGGTCGTCGAAGACGCCAAGCGACGCCACCAGCGGGTCAAATCCGTCGGTGTACAGCAGGAGGGGGCCGTCGTTGACGGTCTGCTCGCCGGTCTCCGCGAACTCGGCTGCCAGCGGGTTCAAGCGCGCGACCCAGTAGCCCCCGGGCACGTTGCAGTGGGCGCGGGTCGACCGGATATGCGAGAGTTGGTGTTTCCGGACGGTCGTCTGGTCAACGTCGCGGTCGAGAAGTTCGGCGCGGATACGAGCCGTCCGTGCGTCGACGCGGTCCAGCGCACCCGGTGTCGAAACGTGACCGGCGGGGTCGACAAACGCTGCCGAGACGTCGCCCAACACGAGGTAGGACAGCCCTGATTCGGACCAGCGTGCCGCCGCCACCTTCGCGTTCGGGAGTTCGTGGGCCGCAACGGCGGTCCGAACCGACCGGTCGGCGTCCCCAGGGACGTGAGCCGCAAGCGCCAGGCCAGTCTCTTGGATCGTGTCCGCGCAGGCCGTCCGGAGGTCCGCACCGTCGTCAAGACGCTCCACGAACGTCGCGGCGACGCGCCGGGCGTACCACCGGCCGTCGCTCTCGCCGTCGATGAACGAGCGGTCGCCGAAGCCGCTGGTCCCGTCGGCGACGACGACGCACCGGTCGCCGAGGATCACCTCGTCCTCGCAGATCGCCGCCCCGGCGTCGACCACCCATTCGACATCGTACACGCCCGTTTAGAGCGCGCCGACGGACCTAATGCTGGCGGCTTTACCGCCGCCGCCCGGGGTCACCGACCCCAAGTCGTCTCATCCCGACTCGGCGGCAGGAAAGACCGGCGTTCGTCGTGTGTGACAGAGCCCGCTCGGTGTAGGTCAGCAAATGCGACCGCACGGGAGGCAGCGTGGAGCCCCGGCGTGTCGAATTGTCGGTCTGGGAGAGCGGCGGTCGGCTCGACCGTCGGCTCGGGCAGCCGCTGACCACCGCCGTTTTTGCCGCTCACCGACTACTGATTCTATATGACGACGTACGCAGGTATCGAGAGCGCGGCAGTCTGCGGGGACGAGAGAGACACGGGATGGTAGACTGGACAGAAAAGTACCGTCCGGCGACACTCTCGGAAATCCGGGGGAACGACAAGGCCCGGGATACGCTGAAGAGCTGGGCCGAGACGTGGGACGACCACGGCGAGGCTGCGGTGCTTCACGGCAGCCCCGGTGTGGGCAAGACCTCTGCGGCACACGCCCTCGCGAACGACATGGGCTGGAAGACGGTCGAACTCAACGCCTCCGACCAGCGCACCGCCGACGTCATCGAGCGGCTGGCGGGCCGTGCAGCCCAGAACGCAACCCTCGGCGGGAGTGCTGCGGGCACAGGCGGCCGCCAGCTGGTGATAGTCGACGAGGCCGACAACCTCCACGGCACCTACGACCGCGGTGGTGCGCGGGCACTGACCGACTTGGTCAAGAAGTCAAGCCAGCCGGTTGTCCTCCTCGCGAACGAGTTCTACGAGATGAGCCGCGGGCTTCGAAACGCCTGCGAGGAGATCGAGTTCCGCGACGTTGGCGCGCGGTCAATCCGGCCGGTTCTCCGGGATCTCTGCCGGCGCGAAGGTGTCGAGTTCGAGGACGAGGCGCTCGAACGGATCGCCGAGAACGACGCCGGCGACCTCCGCTCCGCGATCCGTGATCTCCAGGCCGCAGCCGAGGGGCGAGACCGGATCACTGTCGAGGACGTGGTGACCGGCGAGCGTGATCGCTCGATGGGGGTCTTTGAGTTCCTCGACGCGGTGCTGAAAGAGGAGTCGCCAGAGGCGGTGATGCGGTCGGCCTACGCCACCGACGAGACGCCAGACGACCTGACCAAGTGGGTCGCACATAACGCCCCGAAAGTGTACGAGGGCCGGGAGCTCGCCCGGGCGTACGAACACCTCGCGAACGCCGACCGATGGCTCGGGCGGGTGCGCGCGAGCCAGAACTACGCCTACTGGCGCTACGCGACGGACAACGTCGCCGCCGGTGTTGCCGCGGCGCGCGACGGGACGAAAGGCGGCTGGACCCGCTTCGGCCGGCCACAGTTCTGGACGAACCGCTCTGACGCCGCCACGGCCGTCGTGCGTGCAGTTGCGACAGCCCACGGAACCGGCCTTGCGACGGCCCGTCGCGAACTGCTCCCCTTTCTCCAGACGTTCACGCACCACTGCAAACCCCGCGAGCTGACCGTTCAGATGGCTGCGGCCTACGACCTGGACGAGGCAGGAGTCGCTTTTGTCACCGGCAGCGGTGAGTCGACGAACAAGGTGGCCTCTATAGTCACCGACGCACAGGAGCGCCGAGCTGAAGAGTTGTCGGAGCACGCGGGACAGGCGTTCGTCCCGGGACCGGCCCGTGAGGACGACAAGAGCGGTATCGAGTCGGCAGCGGTGACAGGTGAAGGCGCACCGGTCACGGAGGGTGACGATTCGGATGCGGGCGGGGATACGACCGCGGATACAGACGTACCCGCTGACGACGGGCCGGAGGCCGACGACGGTCAGGCTGGGCTCAGCGACTTCATGTGAGCGGCCCCTACGTTGTCCGGTCGCTCGTGACGGGGTCGCTGGAGGGTGTCACTGACGTCGATCCGACACGCCACGCGGCGAGAATCGCCGCCCCGACGGCGACGACGAGCGCGGCGGCGTTGACGAGACGCACCTGCCCGGTGTAGACCACGAGGTCACGGCCGAGCACCAGCGCCACAACAACCGCGGCGGCGGCGACGAGGGAGAGCGCGCGGTCAAGCGGCCGGTCTGGGAGCCAGCGCACTGCGGCGACGAGCGAGGCGTAGCCAGCAAGGCCAATCCCGACGAACGTCGCCTGTGCGGACGGGATGTACGGGACGACGGGGACGACACGGCTGAACAGCGCTGTGAGCGCAATGACCACCGCGGCGGCGGCCAGCGCGCGCCGGGCGCGTTCGGCCGCGGAGTCCGAGTACGACCCGTCGAGCGCCCGGAGGCTCGTGACCGTCAGGGCGGTGAAGATGGTGAGTGCGACGAACAGGTGCGCAGCGTGAGTCGACACCGCGTAGCCGCCAGGGACCATCCCCGAGAGCGTGACGGTGACGGCGCCGACAGTTACCTGCAGGGGGAGGAGAACGGCAGCGAGCGTGGCCGTCGCGGCGGTGCGGCGGTCTGCCTCCGGTGCATACCACGACCATGCGGCGACGCCGAGAATGAGGAAGCCGGTGACCATCGCCACCAGCCGGTGGAACCACTCGATGAACGACGGCACTGTCTGGGGCAGGACGCCGCCGTCACAGAGCGGCCACTGCGCGGAGCAGGCGAGCCCAGAGCCAGTCGCAGACGTGTAGACGCCGAGGGAGACGAGCGTAAGCGTCGTCGCCGCCGTGAGCGCCGCGAACCGCGGGAAGGTGAGCGCCCCCCCGGTGCGCGTCTTGAGGGACATACTCTTGAGTGAGAGAGGGGCGCACTTATGCCCCGCGGTCGGCCAGAATCGACGATCGTCGTACCCTGCCGTCGACGGAACCGGACTGCTTTTCTCATCCCCGGGTAACGCGCGGGCATGGGCGAGCAACTTGACGACGAGGCGCGCGAGTATCACCGGCGTGAGCCGCCGGGCAAGATAGAGATCCGAACGACAAAATCAACGAACACGCAGCGCGACCTATCGCTGGCGTACTCTCCTGGTGTCGCCGCGCCGTGTCGCGATATCAAGGCGGACCCGACACTGTCGTACGACTACACCGCCCGCGGAAACCTCGTGAGCGTCGTCTCCGACGGCTCCGCAGTCCTCGGTCTCGGGGATATCGGCGCAGCCGCCTCGAAACCGGTGATGGAGGGCAAGGGTGTCCTGTTCAAGCGATTCGCCGATATCGACGTATTCGACGTCGAACTCGACATCGACGACACCGACGAGTTCATCAGAGCCGTCGCGGCGATGGAGCCGACGTTCGGGGGGATCAACTTGGAGGATATCAGCGCCCCCGCCTGCTTCGAGATCGAAGAGCGCCTGAGCGAGGAGATGTCGATCCCTGTCTTTCACGACGACCAACACGGGACAGCAATCATCACCGGCGCGGGCCTGATCAACGCCGCTGATATCGTTGGAAAGGAGTTAGAGAGCCTCAACGTCACCATCTCCGGGGCGGGCGCGAGCGCTATCGCCACGGCAAAGTTCTACGTCTCACTCGGCATCCCCCACGAGAACATCACGATGTGTGACTCCTCGGGGATCATCACCCAGGAGCGCGCCGACGCCGGCGACATCAACGAGTACAAGACCGAGTTCGCACGCGACATCGAAGGTGGGGGCCTCGACGACGCGATGGAGGGCGCCGACGTCTTTGTCGGTCTCTCCGTCGCCGGCATCGTCAGCCAAGAGATGGTCCGGCAGATGGCCAGCAACCCGATCATCTTCGCGATGGCCAACCCCGACCCAGAAATCAGCTACCCCGACGCGAAGGCGGCCCGGGACGATACGGTGATCATGGGAACCGGCCGGTCCGACTACCCAAATCAGGTCAACAACGTCCTTGGGTTCCCGTTCCTGTTCCGGGGTGCGCTCGACGTGCGCGCAACGGACATCAACGAGGAGATGAAACTCGCCGCCGCCCACGCGCTGGCCGACCTCGCGCGACAGGACGTGCCAGACGAAGTCGTGAAGGCGTACGGCGACCAGCAACTCCAGTTCGGCCCCGAGTATATCCTGCCGAAACCAGTCGACCCACGCGTGATGCTTGACCTCTCTGCGGCCGTCGCCGAGGCTGGGATGGAGTCCGGCGTCGCCCGAACAGAGGTCGATCTGACGGAGTACCGCGACAAGCTAGAGGCCCGGATGGGGGGCTCGCGCGAACTGATGCGGGTCATCCACAACAAGGCAAAGGCCGACCCCCGACGGGTTGCGCTCGCGGAGGGGACAGACAAGAAGATGATCCGTGCGGCCTATCAGATGCAAGAGGAGGGTATCGCGGACCCGGTGCTCCTCGGCGATCAGGATGCGATTCACGCGACCGCCGCCGACCTCGGCCTCGACTTCGACCCCGAGGTTGTCGATCCGCGGGACGGCGGACACGACCAGTACGCAGAGCGGTTGTACAAACTTCGCCAGCGCAAGGGAGTCACTCACTCTGAGGCGAGGGAGCTGGTCCAGCGCGACACCAACTACCTCGCGAGCGTGATGGTCGAGATGGGCGACGCCGACGCGATGCTGACCGGCCTTACCCATCACTACCCGTCGGCGCTTCGCCCGCCGCTCCAAGTGGTCGGTACGGCTGCCGACGCCGACTATGCCGCTGGGGTGTACGTCCTTGCGTTTGAGGATCGTGTGATATTCTGTGCAGACGCGACTGTGAACTTCGAACCCGACGCGGAGGCACTCGCGGAGATAACAGAACACACCGCCGACCTCGCCGAGCAGTTCAACGTCGAGCCGCGGGCGGCGATGCTGTCGTACTCGAACTTCGGGAGCGTCGAGAGCGCGTCGGCCGAGCGGTCGCGTGAGGCCGTAGAGTTGCTCCACGAGACGGGTGTTGAGTTCCCGGTCGACGGCGAGATGCAGGCCGACACCGCCGTCGTTGAGGAGATACTGAACGGCACCTACGAGTTCACCGAGCTCGAAGAGCCAGCGAACGTCCTCGTGTTCCCCAATCTCGAGGCAGGCAACATCGGCTACAAACTACTCCAGCGACTCGGCGGTGCCGACGCTGTGGGGCCGATGCTGGTTGGGATGGACAAGCCAGTCCACGTTCTCCAGCGCGGCGACGAGGTGAAAGACATCGTCAACCTCGGCGCAGTCGCCGTTGTCGACGCCCAGGGGCGCGACAGCGAGTAGCGACGCGCGCCGAACGTCGGCCGGTCGCGGAAAAACAAGATTCCACCCTCGTACGCGTTCGGCGCAAAGCTATAATCTGAGCAATGTCTACGGCTTTCCGGGCGCGTACGCGCCTTGTTCGGCAGTCGTCGGAGCCGTACTGTTCGGGGTCGTGACGGCCGTCGCGACCGTCCTACTTGACGCTAACAGTGTCCAGACCGCGCTCACCGCGGGCGCCGTCTTCGGTGGCGTTGCTTTCCTGCTCTCGGTCGGGGAGGTTCGTCACGCCGCTGTACGGCTACTACCTCCAGCTCAACCGGCTGGTGGCGTTTCAGAGGATGGATACAGGGCCGGCCGCCGCAGCCATGGTCGTCGCGAACGTCGTCAGTGCCGGACCCATGGCTGTGTTCGTATTCATCGGGCTGCCAGTGCTGGTGGCGTTTGTTGGCCCTGCAGCGCTAGCGGCGCTCGACTAGTCGCTCGCGCGCCGCTCTGCTCGCGATGGCGGCAGCCCCCGGCCGTTCTTGCTCATACCGGTCGTCCCGTTCACACCGTGGTCGGCGGCAGGGCGCACGCACCGGTCGGCTTCGCGGTTGACGTGGGCGAACTCCTCGGGCGCGTTCGCGAGCGGGTGGGCCGGGTTCTCCCGACCGTCGATGCTGGCCGCGCGGAGGTCAGGGAAGCCGGCGATACGGGCTTCGACCCCCCGCCAGTGGTATTCGCTCCCAGACGGGATGGCCACCTCGCCGCCAGGCGCCCAGTCGTCACCAGCGTTTTTGAGTGCGGCGCGATTGACGTTTGCGGCGAGCTGGTCGAGATCGACGAGGACGCCTACACGGGCCGACCGGGGCGCGCGGGCCGCGAGGACGTCAAGTCCGAGGTGAAGCGCGCGATACTCCGCCACGTTGTTGTCCGGGGCGGCGTGAGGGAGCGCGAGTCGAGCGACCCGTGTCCCATCGCGCGTCTCGATAACCGCACCAAGACCCCCGCCGTCGGCTCGATACGAGCCGTCGGTCGCCACGTAGTAGTGCCGGCGGTGGGTCGCCGGCGGGTGGGCAATATGAGGTGTTGGAGCGTCATCGAACAGGTCTCGCAGCGTCGACCGGCCGTGAACGGCCATGATACACCGTCCCAACGCGTTCGGCTAATAGGTTGCGGTGGTGTCAGACGGTCCGAACGGTCGTGGCCTGGAACGGACAGGGTCGGGCGGTTCCGGTGAGGCGGCGTCGGAGACGACGCCTGAGGCCGAGTGACCGAAACGGATTATTCGGCTGGGAGTAATCGGAGGGTATGGACCTGAGCACGCGGACCCTCGTCGGTAGTGTCCTCATCATCGTCGGGTCAGTCATGTTCGCGCCCGCGATGGGTGTCGCCGCTACCGAGTTCTCCAACATACTACTCGTGCCCGCGACCATCCTCCTCACCGCCGGGACGTACCTCGTCGGGACAGACGTGTCTGGGTCGCCGGCGTAGCGGTACGGACTGTGGCCGGCCCGGTCGCCAACCGCCGCGATCCCCGCTGGACGTGCCCGCTCCGCGTCGCACAGGGTGTTATGTAGCCCCGCACCGCACCCGCGCGACATGAGTGACGCCGACCCGGAGTTCATCCACGACCACACGCGCGTCCGCGAGCCTGTCGAGCTGGTCAACGAAACGGCCGTAGCGCGCGAAGCGGTTCCCGCGCTCCTCGGCGTCATCAGTCCCGCGTTCGAGACGCTTCTCGCCGACGACGACTGGCTCCTGGAGCAGTATCGCCGTCTCCCGGATGAATACTATGATAATAAAGGGGAGATGGGCGACGATATCGCGCAGTGGCTGCTCTACCGCGAGGGGCCGATGCTTGCCTTGTTCACCCTCGTCCTCCTCGAGGGGGCGTCGACACTCGTCCACGACCGTCTCGCGTGGGGGATGGTCGGCCTCTACAAGCGGAACAGGCTGAGTGCCTCGGGGCTTGTCCCCGAGGTACTTCACGACGGCTGCCAGCGCGAGACGTTCTACCGCCGTGTCGACGACAGCAAGAGTGACCGCGCGGATCTAGAGCAGAACCGGAGCGAGAAGATATCCCGCGGAGACTACTACCGTCTCGTCCCGCCGGAGAACGACATTCACAGCGTCGAAGCGGTCTCGAGAGAGCCCTCCGTCTCGGTGCAGCCTCTCGGCGCAGACGCTGGCTGTGTCGAACGCCACGCCTACAGCCCGGGGAAGAGCGCCGTCAACCCTTTTGACCCCGGCTACACGAACGTCGAGTGCGAGGTAGACGTGTCGGGCCACGACCACGAGAACATGGGTGTCCACGCAGGTGGCGACCACGCCCTCGGCGAGGGCAGCGCATGACCGACGACTCTGTGGTCACGGACCTCCCTGCCCTCGCCGCGCGTGTCGACAACGGCGACGTCGTCGCGCTCGGTGGCAAGACCCTCCATCGTGCCCCGATGGCGCTCGTTCGTGAACTCGTCCGGCAGGGCGTTGAGGGCCTGACGCTCGTCGGGCTCGCCAACTCGCTTGACGTTGACCTGCTCTGCGGGGCCAGAACGGTGTCGGCGATTCATTACGGCTACGTCGGGTTCGAGGCCCTCGGCCTCGCGCCGAACTACCGCCGTGCGGTCGAGTCGGGCGCCGTCGACCCACTTGAGGGTACCTGCTATACGGTCGCGATGAGCCTCCGGGCCGCGCGCGCCGGTGTCGACTCGCTCCCGGTCGCCGGCCTCGCAGGGAGCGACCTCCTCGACGTCAACCCTCACCTCTCGCGGGCGCCGGACCCGACAACGGACGAGGCGCGGACGGTCGTGGAGTCTGTCGACCCGGACGTCGCCCTTGTCCACGCTGTCGCCGCGACTGAGCGGGGAGACCTGCGACTCGGAGGTGCGGACCTGACCGAACGGCTCTGTGCGGGCGCCGCCGAGACGGTGCTGGCGACGGCAGAGCGAGTCGAAGAACGCGAGGCCTTCGCGGCGCGTCGGACGGAGACAGGCGTTCCCAATCACCTTGTCGACGGCGTGGCCGAGGTGCCCTATGGCGCGCACCCCACCGCGCTCCCAGGCGCGTACGACTACGATGCCGGAGCGATCGCGTCCTACCGCGAGCAGTCGCGAGCGGGCGAGGTCAACAACTACGTCACTGAGGTGGTCGGGGCGAGCGAGGAGGGCTACCGTGCCCGAGCGGTCGCTGGCCGGACCGATACGTTCGCGTGGGACGGCCCCGGCGCGGGCGCAGGGCGTGACCCGGCACCCGACCGGGAGGTCACTGTTGCGGAAACAATGGCGGTCTGCCTGCTCCGACGGCTCGAACAGGTCGATACCGCGTTTCAGGGATTCGCCTCGCCACTCCCCACGGCAGCGCTCCGGGCCGCCGCGGAGTGTCATGGGACGACACATCTCTCGGCCTCGGGCGCGGTCGACTCGCAGGCGTCGACACCGCTCTCCACAGAGAGCGCACGGCTTCTCGACGGTGCGCCCGCCGAGTGGACCTCGCCAGAGACGTTCGACCTCGCCGCGCGGGGCGCCGTAGACGTGCTCTTTGTCGGCGCGGCGGGTTTCGACCGGGCGGGCAAAATAAATAGCACTGCCGCGGGGTCGTGGGCGGAGCCGACGGTGAAGTTCGGCGGGGGCGGCGGCTCGGGGTCGCTGCTCCCCCTCGTGAAGCACGCGTGGGGGTGGCGGACGGAACACTCACCGCGGACGCTCCCGGCCGAGGTGGACTTCGTGACCGCGGCGGGAAATCTCGACTACCTCGTGACGCCGCTCTGCGTGTTCGAATCTCTGGACGGCGAACTGGTAGTCACCGCGCTCCATCCAGGGGTGCGCCGGGAGACGGTGCGCGAGCGGACGGGGTGGGACCCGACGTTCGCGGACCCGGTCAAAACGTCTCCGCCGGCCGAGGAGGAGCTTGACCTGTTGGAGCGCGTCGACCCCCACCGTGTGCGGCGGTCGGGCTTTGCCGCCGACGCGCTCTGAGCGGCCGGCCGTCGCATCAGGCGACCGCGTCCGCGTCAATCAGGTCGGCGATACGGTTCTCGTCGTAACCAAGTTCGGCCAGCACCTCGGCCGTATGTTCGCCGAGGAGCGGGGGGGGCGAACGGACTCTCGCGGGGGTGCGAGAGAAGTGCATCGGCGACCCAGGCATCTCCACTTCGCCCGCAGTAGGGTGAGAGATGGACGCGCGCATCCCACGGGCGTGGATCTGGGGGTGATCATAGACGTCCGCCATGTCGTTGATAGGCGTCGCAGGCACGTCATGATCTCGCATCTGCGCGACGAGTTCCTCCGTCGTGTAAGCGGCCGTCTCCTCCTCCAGCGCCGGTTCGAGGACGTCCCGGTTTCGCACCCGATCGTCGTTAGTCGCGAACTGGTCGTCATCCGTCAGGTCCTCGCGGCCGAGCGCCGCACAGAAGTTTGGCCACAGATGTTCGGATGGGACGGCGACGACAGCGTGGCCGTCTCGTGTGGGGAACGCTTGATACGGGACGATGTTGGGTATTTTCGACCCACCCCGTCCCGGCGGGTCGTTGGTCGCAAAGTAGAACATCGCGGCGTAGGTGTTGAGCGCGGCCGCGGAGTCGAGCAGCGAGATGTCGAGTTTCTGGCCCTCGCCCGGGCCAGACCCAACCTCGCGGGCGAACAACGAGGCGACGATGGCCTGAGTCGTGTAGTAGCCCGTCGCGAGGTCGGTAATGGCGACGCCCACGCGGACGGGTTCGCCGTCGGGCAGGCCGGTGATGCTCATCATCCCGCCCTCGGCCTGAATCGCGAGGTCGTAGGCCGGTCGGTGGCGGTCAGGGCCCCATTCGCCGTAGCCTGTGATGTGAGCGTAGACGAGGCCGGGGTTCCGGTCGGAGAGCGTAGGGTAGTCCAAGTCCCACTCGGCCATCTTGCCGACCCGGAAGTTGTGGAGGAGGACGTCCGCCTCATCTGCGATGTCTCGGAAGACGGTGCGGCCCGCCTCGCTCGCTAGGTTTAGCGCGACCGAGCGCTTGTTCCGGTTGACGCTCAGGTAGTATGCCGCCTCCTCGGAGTCCTGGTAGGACGGAGGGGTCCACCCACGGGTCTGGTCGCCGCCGTCAGGTCGTTCGACCTTTATTACGTCGGCACCGAGGTCACCGAGTTGCATCCCACAGAAGGGGCCGGCGAGAACCCGAGAGGCGTCAAGGACAGTGACTCCGTCGAGCGGTCCAGAGTCGGTCGCTGGCTCTTGCGCCTCGCCCGTCACGGCTCCCCCCCGTCGCGGTCGTGACTCGTCATACTATAGTGTCGACGGGGGGCATCAAAAACCCGACCGACCGGGCTACTCCTCGACCCGACCCGCCCACCATCTTAGCCACTCGGAGAGCGGGCCGCGTGTTCCCTCGACAGACATCCGGATGGTGCCGTCGAGGTGCCAGCGTGCGAGTGGCGACTCCTCGCCCATCCGCATCGGAACGTCGACCGCGAGATCATCGAAGGTACACTCGACCCTCTCGTCCGCGTCGATTGTCGCGTCTAAGAGTTCATCGACAGTGTCGAACCACGTCCTATCCGCTGATCGCACAGCCGTTCGTGGAGCCCCGAGGTCGTTCGCCATGGTGTCAAAGTCGATGGGAGTCGGTTTGTATCTTGGCCCGCTACTCTGTGGCGAGTGCCTCTCGAGCGCGCCGAGTGACGTGCGCAAAGTCGAAAGGGGGGCGGTCCTCCGGGTCCACCGGTGCAACGGCACAGTCAACGAGCGCCGCGCCGTCGTGTGCGACCGCGGCGTCGTAGGCGGCCGCGAACTCGTCGTCTGTTTCGGCCGTCCACGTCGCCAGCCCACAGGCGGTCGCGACGCTTGCGACGTCTGTCGTCTCGCCGTGACTCCGCTGGCCGCCGGTCGTCTCGTAGCCGCCGTTGTCAAAAACAACGACGACGAGATTCAGCGGGTCGATCCCGCCGACCGTCGAGAGCGCTCCGAGGCTCATCAGCATCGATCCGTCGCCGTCGAGGACCGTCACGGGGTCGTCGATTGAGAGCGCGAGGCCGAGGCCAACGGGCGTGGTAACACCCATACTTCCCCAGAGATAGACGTTTCGCGCCCGGTCCTCAATGGCCGCGAGGACGTATGAGGCGACACC
>CAKZPG010000036.1 GCA_937138675.1 uncultured archaeon
GAACCACCGCCGGTTCGCCACCCCTTGTGGTTCGGGGACGGCATCTCACCGAGTCTGTAGCACCCGTGTTAACGGGAGCCACAAAAATGAATCCACCGACAAACGGGCCAACTGTCCGCTCAACCCCCGGCTGAAGACGGGGGTATGCGCTCGTAATCTCTATTACAGGAATCGGCGTGCTCCTTCTCGTGGCCGGGGGCCTGATCGACCGCAAGAACCGGGACAGAGCGCCGGACGGGTGAGTTCAAGCAGAGTACGACACGACGCCAAGCAGGAGAGTGTCTCCGGAGACAGGGTTCGACCGTCGACGCACCGGCTCTCGGGCTATCCGACTCGCCGTAGCGAGACGATCTGAACTGGCTCTGGCATGGCACGAGAGGGCGAGATGCACAGCGCCGAAGACGCCTTCGGTCCGTGCTACCGGTCGTCCGCGGTCGATATCACGTGCTGTGCAGGCCGCGCAGATGCGAGATACCGGCGCGACAATCTTCAATCTCGGTCGCGGCCGCGTTCGAGTTCACGATCGAGTTCACTCTCGAGCGCGCCTTGGTCGTCGTCTAACAGAGCGGCGTCTCGCTTCTCACGGAACATCTCTTTTTCATGCCGGTGCTGCTCCTGCTGACGGAAGTACCGATACGCCCCCACGACGGCGGCCAGGAGGACAACCGTCACCGTGAGCAAGACAAACGCGAGTTTGGCAACCATGAGACCGACCGTTAGCTCGTCACGTTTACCGTCGTGTTCGTTCTGGTGGCCGGCGAACTCGCGCCGGTACGGACATCACGGGTGAGGGTGATCCCCCCACTCTCGGTCGGGACGTAGATTGTCTCGCCTTCTTTCAGCGCCTCAATGTAGCGCTGTTGTAGTACGACTCGGTTCTGACGAAGCGCCGCACCGCGGATCTCGATTGCCTCGGCGTCGGCTTGAGCCTGAACGATCTTCTGTTCGGCTCGTGCCTCTTCCTGGTTGATCTTCTCTCTCTCGACTTCGACTTGCTGTTTCGCCTGTTCTTTCTCGTCGAGCGTCTGGTCGATCTGGTCTGGGAGGTCGATGTTACGAATCTGGACAGCTTCGAGCGTGATGGGTTCGTCCTCGAACTCAGCGCGCAGTGCTCCAAGCGCTGCCTCTTCGAGCGCGGCACGTCCCGTCTGCGTGTAGATGGCGTCGACCCCGGTGGTCTGGAGACTTGAGGCCTCGTCCCTCAGAACCGTTCTGATCGTCGGGCGGATGAGTCGCGCTTCCATCTGTTGTTCCTGATTCCAGTCCCTGACGAACGTGTCTGCCTCAGAGGGATTGATCCGGTAGCGGATGGTGATATCGACGTCTACAGACGAACCGTTGACTGTCTTCACCGTAATCGAGTCTGCTCGCGACCTCTCACCTTCCCCCTCTGTCGCACTCATCGTGTACGTCCGGGGACGGGTCTCGACGCCCTGGACAGTCGTCATGATCGGGACTTTCCAGTGAGCGCCGGCGTCGAGCGTCGTACCGGTGACGGCACCCCACTCTTTTTCAACGCCAGCGTGGCCCTCGGGGACCTGTCTGTACGCCAGTATGCCAGTCAAAAGGCTCAGAACGAGGAGGAGACCGACCCCGACAGCAAGCGCTTTTTGTGATGCGGAAGTCACTATGGAACCTTCTTCGGAGACGGGACGTAAAGGGTAGTCGGTCGTCGGTAATCAAATGCGCTGACCCCGCGCTCGTGTAGCAGATATCGAGGAGGAGAGGCACGGTTTCCGACCGGCTGTGCTGTCACGAGTCCTGGCCCCTCGCGGACGCTCGGCCGTGCTCGGACAGGTCGCCGCCGAGCGCGTGGAGGTGAAAGAGGAACGAGTCGTGGTCGACGACGATATCCTCGTAGGTCAGCGTTTGGTCGCGCTTGACCGGACAACGAAGTTCGGCGCTATCAACCGGTTCGAGCGGAACGGCGTCCGGTGTCGCGCCGGCCCGTTCAACGAGGCCGTAGACGCGTTCGCCGTCGCCGCCCGCGATACGCTCGCCCGGGTCAAGATTGCGCTTGGCCGCCGCGACGGCCTCAGCGACCCGGCCCCGGGCGGTGCCGGTCACGCCACGGACGGCGGCCAGCGCGGCGGTAAATGAAGCACACTATCCGAGTCGGGGGCCGGACTGGCACGGCCCACACCCCCACCGCGTACGAGTGGGGAACCTCTCTGCCGTGGGCACGGTCTGTGACCGTGGACCCCCACGACTTCAGTCGGGGGAGGATGTCAGAGTGGGCCGTCCGTACGGTCTATCGCCAGCGTCGCTCCGTCCTCGGGGGCATCGCCAACGGTCGTGTATCGGGCATGAGGAGTCGGTCCGCGGTCGCCTTCTTAATCCCCGGGCCGTCGTTGGCGACGGTCACGCGCACCCAGTGCGTGTCCGCCACGACTTGGGGATAGTGAGCAAGCGCCCGCTGCCGGTGACCGTGATAGATATCAGTCTGCAGGCTCCGGTCCGGACAGTTCAACCGCGTCCTCCGCGCTCTCCTCCTCGAAAATGACCGCCTCCAAGGCGTCGAGAATAGCTCGCGGACGCTTGCGCTGGAAGACGTTCCGGCCGACTGCGAGCCCTTTCGCGCCGGCGTCGACCGCCGACTCAACCGTCCGGAGAAAATCGAGGTCGTCCGTCTTCGATCCGCCGGACATCACGACCTTCGTCCGACCCGACACCTCAACGGCGTGTTCCATTGCGTCGCTACTGCCAGGGTATTTCACCTTTGCCACGTCCGCGCCAACCTCGTGGGCAACCCGTGTGGCATAGGCGATGGTGTTTGGGTCGCTCGCGTTCCGTAGCCCCTGTCCGCGGGGGTAGGCCCACATCACGACACTCATCTCGTGCTCGCGGGCGGTCTCCTGTGCCTCACGGAATTCCTCGATCATCTCGATCTCGTGGTTCGACCCACCGTAAACGGTGAATCCGATCGCCTCGGCGCCGACCTCGGCGGCGTAGTCAGCCGACCAGTTCACTGCCGAGTCGGGCTCACCTGACCACATGTTCGAGGTGCCGTTCAGCTTCGCCAGCAGCGTCACCTCATCCTCGTAGTCGGGATAGTACGCCTCGGCGACCCCCTTCTGGACCGCGAGTGCCGTCACCGCGTCGTGGGTTGCGAGGTCGAACACTACCTTGGGGTCGGCAGTGCGAGGGACCGGTTCGAAGTCCACCGGACCGTGCTCAAGCCCGTGGTCGTACGCGAGGATCAGGATCTTTCCGTCGCGGGAGATGGCCTCGTCAGCGCCCGTGAGCATACATATTCGCACAGGAACCGTGACTAAAAACATGAGGGTGTCTCTTGCGCCCCACCGCCACTCTTAGGCTTGCCCACTCGTATCGCCGGCCATGTTCACAGTGGACGGAGTCGAAACAGTCGGAGTCGTCGGCGCGGGAACGATGGGCGCCGGTATTGCACAGGTCGCCGCGACGGCCGGCTACGATATCGTGATGCGCGATATCGAACCGGAATACGTTGAGAACGGGTTCGAGAGCATCGAGGATAGTCTCAGGCGGTTGGTGAACCGCGACACGCTCGATCAAAAGACCGCCGACGCCGCGCGCGAGCGAGTCGAGGGCACGACCGACCTCAGCGATCTCGTTGGTGCGGACCTCGTCATTGAGGCGGTACTTGAGGAGATGGATGTCAAGCGAGACGTGTTCGCGGAGCTTGACGACGTGACGAACGAAGGAACAGTCCTCGCAACGAACACGTCGACACTCTCTGTGACGGCGATCGCCGCTGCGACCGACCGCCCGGGCGACGTGGTCGGTCTCCATTTTATGAACCCCGTCTCAATTATGGAAGGCGTCGAGGTTGTGACCGGCGAGACGACAGACGACGACACGGTCGACCTCGTCCACGAGTTCGCTGAGGGGCTCAACAAGACGACGTGGGAGTCCGCCGACAGACCGGGGTTTGTCGTCAACCGCGTCCTCATTCCGTGGGTCTGCGAAGGCATTGAGGCGTACGACGATGGCGTCGCCTCAAAGGAGGATATTGACACGGGGCTAAAACTCGGGACGAACGTCCCAATGGGGCCGTTGGAGCTTGGCGATCATATCGGTCTTGACGTCGTCCTCAACGCCGCAGAGACGCTCCACGACGAACTCGGCGATAAGTACCGCCCGCCCGTACTCCTGCGCCGGATGGTCGACGCCGGCCACCTTGGCAAGAAGACCGGCGAGGGCTTCTATAACTACGACTGAACGCCGGCATGATTGCCTGGAGAGCCGACTGCTCGCGCTCCCGCCAACGGACTCCTTTACTCTGTACTATGCCGCCGCGGCAGTCGTCGGCTATCGCGCTCTCCGCCGGGTCGTCGCTCGCGCGGGCCTCGACTGATCGAAACGCACACCCGCTCCGGGGACCGATACTGTTCCATGGGACTGGGAAGCACGGCAAAGAAGCTCCAGAAGGTGGCAGACATGGCCGAGGACGTCTACGCGAAGCTCAAGCAACTGCGCGAAGAGGTCAATGCGACCCGCAAAACGGTCGAGGCGACCGCGGAACGGACGACACGATTAGAGGCGGAACTCGCCGAACAGCGCTCGCTCATCGACCACCTGCTGGCGGCCAACGGCGTCGACCCCGAGTCGGTCGACCTCTCGGACGCCGAACCGCCGGTCGGCGAGACAGCGGCGGACGGTGAGGGGGGGCAAAGCGCATCCAAGGGCGACACGGGCGGAGCGGCCGGGACGGACTCCGGCAGTGACACGACGACTACGGGCGCCGAATAACGGCTCACGCGACCAGTCGGGAGTGTTCGATCTTCAGACAGCGATCCTGGACAAGCTGGAGTCCGGCCGCCTCAACCCGTTCGCCTGCCTCGTCGTGGGTGATCCCAAGCTGGAGCCAGACCGAGTTTACGTCGCCGCGGTCCTCGTGGCGGGTGAGGACGTCGTCGACGATTCCAGGCACCTCGTCGCTCGGGCGAAACACGTTGATGAGGTCGACTGGCTCGGCCACGTCTGCGAGTGAATCCGCAGCCTCACAGCCAAGTATCTCGTCGGCGTAGGGATTGACAGGGTAGATATTGTAGCCGGCGCGCATCATGTACGCCGGAATCTCGTGGGCGGCCTTTCCCGGTGTGCCTGAACAGCCGACCACGGCGATACGCCGCATGTCGAGCAGTTCCCGCAGGCCCTCGTCATCGGTGACAGGCATGGACCACGTAGACCCGCCGGGCTCAAGGAGGTGCCGCCAGGTGTCAGTTGCGCGGCAACCGGACCGACGGCTCTTCGTCCTCCGACGTGGTGGCGATACCGTCGAACAGCTGTTTCAGAGTGTTCATCGGTTGGTCGTCGTGGGCCGCAGAGTCGATACAGAACAGGCCCAGACCGTCAGCACTCTGAACGCGACCGGTGAACACGTGGAGGAAGCGAAAGACTGTCCGGAGATCAAAGCACATCAGCAGCGTTGAGAGCGAGTG
>CAKZPG010000037.1 GCA_937138675.1 uncultured archaeon
AGCCTCAACGAGCGAACCCCGTATGGGGTGAGCGAAGTAGGGTAGGGTAGTTTACATCCATATCGGGGTAAACCGTGAAGTGCGCCCCACGCGTATTCGTATCTGTGAGGGAGTTCGAACGCAAGCAACTGGTCGAGCGGATCGACCGCGACGGCGCGACCGTCGGAGTCCGTATCCCCGACCGCGTTGAGGTACAAGGCGAGGAGGTCGAACTCCGCGATTTCGTCTTCGAGATCAAGCGCCGCGACACCGTCCCGCCCGGCGAACGCGACCGGGTCGACCGCGCGAAGCGAAACCTCCGTCGCGAGCGACTGGAGCGCCGCCGACTGATCGAGGAGGGCAAGGTGAGCTTTGAAGAGGGCGAGCAGATCGCCGATGGTGTCGTCGGTATCGACCGAGCCCTTGAGGCTCTGGAGAGTCTCGGCGCCGCGTCAGTCGAACGTGAGATCGAGGCGCAGAAGGCCGCGGACACGAAGCGCTGGATGTCGTTCCTGAAGCAGGCGCTCGGGAAGGAGGACGTCTCGAGTAGGGGGCTCTGACCCGTGCGCAACGACGAGGTCGCCAACCGACTGGTGGAGTTCGCGGACCGACTGGAGGCTACCGGTGTCAAGTACAAGCCGCGGTCGTACCGGCTCGCGGCCGAGACTGTCCGCGATCATCCCGAGCCGATCGAGGACGTGGCCGCCCGCGAGGAACTGGACGGCCTCGACCGCGTCGGCGACGCCATCGCCGCGAAGATAGCCGAGTACATAGAGACCGGCGAGATAGCGGAACTGGCGGAATTACGCGAGGACCTGCCCGTCGATATCGGCGCGCTCACGACCGTCGAGGGGGTCGGCCCGAAGACGGTCGGGACACTGTACGACGCGCTCGAAATAAGTAATCTCGACGAACTTGAGGCCGCGGCGGAGGCCGGCGAGATACGCGAAGTGTCGGGCTTCGGTTCGAAGACCGAGGAGAACATCCGCGAAAACGTCTCGTTCGCACGCCAGGCGAGCGGGCGAGTCCGTCTCGGTGACGCCCGGCCGCTCGCCGAGGCGACTGTCGCGCTGGCTGAGGACGCGGGCGCCGCGCGCGCACAACCCGCTGGCTCGCTCCGGCGCTGGTCACCGACCGTCGGGGACGTGGACGTACTGGCGGCGACGGCCGACCCCGATCAACTGATCGCCGCGCTGATCGATTGGGACCGCGTCGAGACGGTCATCGAGGCGGGCGAGACGAAGGCAAGCGTCCGGGTCGACGGCACCCGTGTCGACCTCCGTGTCGCAAGACCGGCAGAGTTCGGTGCCGCGCTCCAGTATTTCACGGGGTCGTGGGACCACAACGTGAAACTGCGCAATCGGGCGATCGAGCGCGGTCTGAAGATGAACGAGTACGGTGTTTTCGACGTCTCTGGTCTGAGCAAGGACGACCGCGAGGAACAACGAGCCGGCGACCGGGTCGCGGGCGAGACGGAAGCCCGGATGTATGACATCCTCGATCTTCCCCTGATCCCGCCCGAGATGCGCGAGGACCGCGGCGAGATAGAGGCTGCGGCAGGGGGGGACATGCCCGACCTCGTCGCGCCTGAGGACCTCCGGGGCGACCTCCACACTCACACCGACTGGTCGGACGGCCGTGAGAGCGTTGAGACGATGGTCCAGGCCGCCACAGACCATGGCGCGGCCTATCACGCGGTGACCGACCATGCGACCGGCCCAGGGATGGTCGGGGGCGTCGGCCTGTCAGACGACGAGTTGCGTGACCAGATCGCCGCAATCGAGACCCTCAACGTCCCCATCCCGCTCCTCACCGGCGTCGAGACGAACGTCGATGCCGACGGTGACCTCTCGACCGGCGATGACGTTCTCGCGGAACTAGACGTGGTCGTCGCCTCGCCTCACAGCGGCCTCGGCCAGGACCGCGAGACTGCGACTGAACGGCTGGTCCGTGCTGTCGAACATCCCGAGGTCAACGTCATCGGTCATCCAACCGGGCGACTCATAAACGACCGACTGGGGATCGCGCCCGACGTGGAGCGGGTGGCCGTGGCCGCCGCCGACGCGGGCACGGCCTTAGAGGTCAACGCCGACCCACGCCGTCTGGATCTTGACGGCGACGCGGTCCGAGTCGCGGTCGAAGCGGGGGCAACGATAGCAGTCAACACCGACGCGCATGGAACAGCGGCTCTCACTAACGATCGCTACGGCGTTCATACCGCCCGCCGGGGGTGGGCGACGGCGGCGGACGTAGTCAACACCCGGTCGCTCGACGAGCTGCGGACGTTCCTCGGTTGAACCGGTGATGGCTCGCTTCCTCGTCGACAGCGCCTCGAATCGCCTTGTCCCGTACCTCCGTTTCTGTGGCCACGACACCGCGAGCGCGATAGTGCGAAGCGCGTCGAGGAAGCAGGAAGCCCTCCCCTCAAGCAGCGAACGACGTCAGCCGTGAGCGAGTAGGGTGGGGTAGTTCACCGGCCATTCGGTGTCCACTTCTCGCACGGGTCCATCTCGTCCATGACTTCGTCGTGTGCGCCACAATAGGGCTTGATCCCCTCCTCGGTCTGGACGTACTCGAACGATGCACAGTTGCCACAGTAGCGGTCGGCGGGAACGTTCCCGCCACCTATCTCCTGAATGTCCTGGTCGGTCGCGCCACCGTCGGTCTGTCCCATCACCTCGGCGTCGCCCACCCCAGTGACAGCTTGGACAGGCGCTGAGGACCCGGAGCCGAACAGACCGACGCTGCTCTGTTCCTGTCGGGGATTGACCTCAACTATCTTGGTCTCGCCCTGTCGGGTGACATTCATACGGACGGTTCCACCGGGGTCGTTCCGACGTTTGAACGTCGCGATGCCAACGAACATGGACCACATCGTGATCATCGCGCCGAGCGTGTATATCCCGACTGTCGGGAGTGTGAGATCGCCGGCCGGCGCACAGGTCGCGCCGGACCATTGACATGGGTACGCGTGGACGAACAGGGCGACACCGAGTACGGCAACAGCAGCCCCGACGACAGCAGCAGCGCGGGTGTCACGGTCGGCGGGAAGGACAATGAGAACGCCGATGAAGACGGCGGGAACACCGACACCGGCAAGAATACCGCCCAGTTCACGCACCTCGTAAATACTTGTCCCGCCCCCACGGAGTAGGCCTGTCGTCGCGACGACGACCCCCGCGAGAACGAGTCCCGCCCCGGCGAGAAAGAGTACGACGCCGGCGTACAGACGGCCGGTCTCCGCCTCTTGCTTCCGCGTGCCGCCGTACACCTCGCCGAGACTGGTCATACTCGTGGTACGGTTGCGCCCCCACAAAACGGTACGTCAGACGTTCGCAAGACGGAACGGGCGAGCAGAAGTGATTTTGCCCTCCCGGGCCCACAACTTGATTATGCCAGACGACGAGGACAGCGAAGAGGAGGCAGTTCCAGCGGTTCCACTCGGCGATGGTCCTGCCGTCGAGGGCGCGCCACTTGCGCGTGTCGCGGCTCGACTGACGTGGCCTCAAGAGGCCAGCCGGGTCCGGGAGAAGGAGGGCAACGCCGAGATCCGGACGCCCGACGGCGCGCAAACGCTGGCCGACGTTCTTGACGAGGTGGACGTGAGCTACTTCGACGCCCGACAGACGTTCGTTGCGGCCGTGGAAGAGGTCGTCGGAACCGGGCCAGTGCCTACCGCAGAGGAGTAGCGAGTCGCCGACGGGCGGTTCGTCGTTCCCACATTGCTCTCGGAGCGAGCCAATTGTACCCTCCGTTATCGCCTCCGACCGGAGGTTCCCGCTGGCTGGCTGGAGTATATAAATAATCGGGCGAGCGTTTCAGGACTTGCCCCCGGGGTAGTTCACAGGTTCGTATACTGCCTGCCCGCCGGTGGCTCTAATCTTACTCTAAGGTTTAATCATCTTCAGGCGCTAAGTCCCCTTCCTCAAGAAGCAACGCAGGGAGCGAAGCGACCGAG
>CAKZPG010000038.1 GCA_937138675.1 uncultured archaeon
GCTCCCGTTGGTCGCTCGCTGAGGAAGGGGGCTTAGCGCCTCAATCAGCTAAAACAGCGCTCGGAGGACACCGATGACCGATACCCGTGCGGGCGCCGCGCCGACGAGCCGTGAGATGAGGCCGGCGCGCACGCCGGGTCCGAGGCGGGCGACGCTCGCACCCCTGATACGCACATCCACGTCGACGCCCGCATCAGCCGCAGCCTCGAACGAGTCGAACGGGATTGGGAGCGTCTCGACTCCTTCGCGGGTACGCCGAGCGATCCTAAAGCTCGGGAAGGAGACGACCACGCGGTCCCCGTAGCCATCGATTTCGACCTCCTGCCCGTCGACCGTCGCCGTGAGGTCGGCCTCGACCGAGAGCAGGCGGTCCATTCAGTTCTCGGGTTCGCGCGTGCGGATCTTCATTGCGCCGTCAAGATGCCACTGTGCGTGTTCGGCGTCATCGCCGACCTTCGAGGGGACCATAATCTCCATCTCCTCGAACTCGTAGGTTATCTCCGCGCCACGGCCCGTCAGTCGCTCGTACAGGCCAATTGCAAGTTCCGGCCAGGTCTTTGTTTCGTCGACTGTCTGTTCTGCCCCTCCGTCGGTTACCGGTCGCTGGCTATCTGCCATATTTGAGCGAATAACCGCCGCCATCTTAAATCGTCGCCTTAGCGACGCCGTGCGAATGTCAGGTAGCCGGTGTGGCCGACACCGGCGGTCGATGGCCGGGAGCCGCGGCCGTCGAAGCTCATCCGCCGTTGAATCGTCTCGAACGTCTCTACCGCCGACAGTCCGACCTTCTCGGCCACCTGGTGGGCCGCCCGCGCCGACTCGACGAAGGGCGCATAGACGGCGACGAACGCGCCCGGCGCGAGAAGGTCGGGGGAACGTTCGACAATCGCCGGCGCGTCGCCTGTGTCGAGAGTCACGAGGTCCCACTCGTCACCAGTCAGGCCGTCGAGGTCATCGACAACATCACCAGTTCGGATATCGACGCGGTCCGCAACACCAGCCACCCGCACATTCTCGCGGGCCGTCTCGGCGAAGTTGGGGTCTCGCTCGTAGGTCGTCACGTTGAGATCGAGACGGCCGAGGTAGGCCGCGAGGATACCGGTACCCGTCCCGGCGTCCAGGATGCGGTCGCCGGCGGCGGGGCCAGTGTGGCCGAGGATGAGGCCGACATCTCGCGGCATCATCGGCGCGCCCGTGCGGTCGAGGTGGTCGAACAGGTCCGGGCCGCGCGGTGCGCGCACGTCGAAGGGTTCGTCAAGATGGGTGTGGAGGACGTCGCCGTGGCTCACGTCCGACGGCACGGTCAGGACGCCGATATCAGTCTCCAAGTCGTCATCAGGCGCGCGGAGGTACTCGCGGTCGCTCGTCCGGTGTCGGAGCAGATACACCGACTACTCGAGGCGGGAGACCGCGGCCGCAAGGTCGCCGTCCTCCGCCTCAAGGGCCTCGCGCGCAGCCGCCTCGCCAGCCCCAGTCCGTGTCGCGACGAGTTCCACATCCGCGTCGGGAACTGCCTCGCTGTCACCCTCCTTGGCCCCCTCGTCCTCACCGGCGCCGCGCTCGCGCGACTCCGGTTCGCCGGCGATCTGATAGGTCTGTGAGCCCTGTGCGTCCATCCGGGTCACCTCGGCGTCGGTGAACACGAGTTCCTCGTCGGAGGTGCGAATCACCACCTCCTCAGCGTCGAGTTCGGTCATGTCGATCCCCATCTGCTTCATCATTTTCTGCATCTTTCGGGGGTTCATCCCGCCTCCAAACATGTTTCTTTGCTCGGAGTCGTGCCGAGAAAAGGGTGGCGAAGCCCTGGGTCACTCCCGGTCGCGAGGCTTGAAGCCGCCGGTCGGTCTGTCATCGGTGCCCTTCACGTCCGTGTCGTTCGTGCTCTCCTCGTCGCCAACCATATCATCTGTCCGCGTCTCGTCTCCCGATTCCTCGTCGAGCGACAGCCGTTCGAGGTCGTTGTTACCAGCGTCGGTTGTCTCGTCCCCGTGATCGCCAACAGGCGTCCCCCTCAGCCTCTGATCGCTCGGGTCCTCGGCTATCCGGCGCCGGCGGGTCGGGATCGGACGTCCCTGTCACGTCGGACGTCGGCGGCGCTGCCCCACCACCGAGCGTGTCGTCCGTCACCTTCTCCGCCCTTTAGGGCGGAGCTTGTCGGTGGACTCCCGTTCTGGCCGACCCTACTGGGTGGCAGGCGAGTAGCCGCCGTTCACGTTCAGCGTCCCCGACTTCAGGGCGAGGTGACGTGTCGCCCCTCCGTGC
>CAKZPG010000039.1 GCA_937138675.1 uncultured archaeon
CCGTCGGTTCCCTCCTCACCGCCGCCCCCGTCGCCGTCGCCGCCGGATCCGCTACACCCGGCGAGTGCGAACGCCGCCGCCCCGATACCGGTCGTCTGCAGCATCCGGCGACGGCTAACTCTACTACCGTCCGTCTTGCTGGCGTTATCGTCTGTCACTGTTTAGCAACCCAACGGCATATAATTCCGGTTTTATAATAAACGTTTCCAAATTGAAGCGGCCGAATCCACAGCCGGTGGCGGGGTGACCCTGCCCGACGGCGAAGCCACTCCATCGCACTCACGTCATAATGTTTAATATCGATGTAGCATAATGGTACCGCCATGAGTCAGGAGACTATGAGCGGGTACGGCGACCGCGAACTGCCGGACTATCTCACACTCGTCGCGAACGTCGGCTACGTACTGACCGCGGCACTGTTTCTCGGTGGGCTCTGGCTAGACTGGCAGAGTCCGGGCATGGCCGTTATTGACGCCTTCGCGCTTGCAGACGAGCCCCAGGCTAACAGCGGACTGTTTATTCTCGCGGTTCTCGTCCTCGTAATCTCCTACCTCATCTCGAAAGCCGCCCTGATGATCGTCGCGTACCAGACCGAAGACGTTGACGAGACCCAAGAGTGGGTCGTCGACACCAGCCGATAGACACAGCGGCTCTCGCATTTTTCGACCCGATTCTCTGGTGCTGAGCACCGCCTGTCTCGCGCTCTTCACCGAAGCCTTCCCCGTTACCCAGCACCTGTCTGTCTCGTGTCGCCGTCTCTCGTTGCGGCAGTGATTCGCCGTCAAACCAGCCACGGAGATGCGGTTCGCGTTCTTGACAGCATCGCGAGCCGACGGCGGCGGTCTCAGCACCTCGGCACTTCGACAGCGACGCGTCGACCCGGCTGTCACGCCGACGATGAGTTGTCTCTGGCGGTAGGGCGGACGGCCCCCCGGCTTGTGACGCCGATCGCTCCGTCCGCGCTGAGAGACACGTCTCCCGCGCTGACACGTCGACACGCGCTGCCGGACAGTGGTATTGACCTAAACGATGATGAGTTCCACGCAAGCCGCCGTTGTCTCGCAGGCCGGGGCGACTACCCGTAGCTCTGCGACGTGGCGCGCGAAGAGAGAAAGACGAGGTGTGCGGCTCGCGTTAGCCTTTGACGCCGCCGCCGGAAGAGAGCCCTTCTACCAGGTGCGTCTGGAGGTACATATACATCAGAATCGGGACGAACATCGAGAGGAACGTCCCGGCCATGATGTAGTGCAGGTTCTTCACGAAGAACGTCCCGCGCAGCTGCAGGATGGCGGGCGCGAGCGTCGTGTGGAGTGGGTCGCTACCCAGGATGAACGCCATCAGGTAGTTGTGCCACGCCAGCAGGAAGGCGAGCAGGAACACCGAGGCGATAGCCGGGCGCGAGAGCGGCAGGATGACGCGGAAGAATGCGCCGATTTGCGTACAGCCGTCGACCCGTGCGGACTCCTCCAGGTTGTCGGGCAGATCCTCAAAGAACCCACGGAGCAGCCAGATGTTGTACGGCAGGGTGAACGCTGTGAACGCGAGTATCATCCCGAGATATGTGTTCAGCAGGCTGAGCTGCTGCATCAGCACGAAGATCGGGATGGCTAGTAGGACGATGGGGAAGGTGAAGCCCATGACGCTGAGGATGAACAGTGGCGTCTTTGCCGGGAAGTCAAGACGAGCGAACGCGTACGCCGAGAATACCGCGGCGACGGTTGCCAGCCCGGCCGTACCAACGCTCACGACAGTCGTCGCGACCATATACTCAACGAACGGGAAGGCCTCCCACATCGTCCGCCACGCGCTCAGGCCGGTGAACGACCCGCTGCTGCCGGCCGGTACGAGCGGCACCTCACCGAGCAGGATCGGGATGAGCGCCCCGAATGGGAGTGGGTCGAACGTCAAGTACGGAATCCCCATTGCCGTCTTGAATATCTGTCCCGGCCCCTTCATGGAGTTGACCCCCGTGTAGTAGACCGGCAGCAGGATCCACGAGAGGAAGACAATCAGGAAGACGTACTTCAGCACCGGCTTGTAGTGGTCTTCCCAGTTGTATTTCGACCCGCTGCGTTCGAACGTGAAGTCGTCGGCTCCGGATTTCGTTGCCATTTCAGTAGTCCTCCGTCTCGGTCTTGACCCAGAGTAGGATCAGTGGGATGATAGACACCGCGAACATCATCCCGAGCGCTGCGGCGCGGCCTAGCGCCCACTCGCCGAACCCGACGTCGTAGATCACAAGGCCGAGAACGCGGGTGTAGTTCACCGGACCACCCTGCGTGGTGGCCAGGGGGATAGCCAGCTTCCCGACGGTGAACACTGTCCGGATCATGACGACAGTGACGATCACCGTGCGAAGGTGCGGGAGCGTGATGTAGCGGAACCGCTGGATCGGGTTCGCACCGTCGACTTTCGAGATCTCGTACAGAGCCGACGGGATCGACTGAACGCCCGCTAGGAAGACGATGTACATGAACCCGAAGTCCCGCCAGACCTTCGCGATGACGACACCCCAGAACGCCCACGGTTTGTTACTGACGATGCCGCCAGAGGCTGGGATGTCGAAGAACTGGGTCAGGAACTGGTAGACAATGCCGTACTCTGCTGCCTGCTGCATGATGCCCCACGTGAGGCCAGCGGCGATAGCCGGGCTTGCGTAGCCCGCGAGCATCAGGCCTCGCCAGAACGCCCGGGTCTCGATGCCAAGGCCCGGAAGCTGGAACCGCTCGTTCATGAGCAGGGCCGCCCCCAATGCGACGACGAGGTCAAACGGGACGACGAGGAGTTCGTAGAGAATAGTGACCTTGATGCTGAACAGGAACAGCGCCTGTCCGGCACCGAAGAACCAGTATTCATAGTTTGCCAAACCCACGAAGGGATCGGGGGCCGCCGGATTGAGCGTGTAGTCACGGAGGCTGAGCAACAACCCGTTCTGGATCATCGGATAGAAGACGATGCCCGTCAGGAGCACGAGGGTCGGGAGCAGGAACAGAAGCCCCTGAACCGACCCGTACTCTTCGAGAACACTGTCGACTATCCCGCCAATACCTTCTCTTCGTCTGCCTATTTGGTCGATTGCTGACATTACTGGTTACCAGCTCTTTGGTCCGTACGTAGTTCCTGGTCCGTATTGACACCCTCGTCCGTCGCCTTGCGCCACTTCACGACGCTCGGGCCATCGGGGCGGAAGAAGTGGACGTTCTCCCAGTTCACCGAGAGGCCAACCTTGTCGTTCTCACCGATTGGCTGGGCGGAGGGGACAACCGCTCGGATGCGGCTGTCACCGATATCGAAGTAGAGAATCTGGGTGTCGCCCATCGGCTCGAGCACCTGAATCTCGGTATCGATGACCCCCTCGCCCAGAGGGGCGAGACTGATATCCTCCGGCCGGATGCCGACGACGAGGTCACGCCCGTCAAGCCCGCTGCTGAGTTCGGTGGCGACCTCGCTTGGGACGTCAAATCCGAACGCCCCGGTGTCGACAGTATCACTCCCGTCGAACGTTGACTCGAAGAAGTTGATCTCGGGACTCCCGATGAAGTCGGCCACGAACAGACTGTTCGGCTCGTGGTAGATGACCTCTGGCGGGTCGACCTGCTCGATCCGCCCGGCGTTCATCACCGCGATCCGGTCGCCCATCGTCATCGCCTCCTCCTGGTCGTGGGTGACGAACACTGTCGCCACGTCGAGCTTTCGCTGGAGCTCCTGGATCTCCGTCCGCATCACGGAGCGGAGCTTCGCGTCCAGGTTCGACAGCGGCTCGTCCAGCAGGAAGATGGCCGGCTCGCGCACGATTGCCCGACCAAGGGCGACACGCTGCTGTTGGCCGCCCGAGAGCTGGTTGGGGTACCGGTCGAGAAGGTCGCCAATCTCCATGATGCCGGCGGCCCACCGAACCCGCTCGTCTATCGTCTCGCGGTCCGCACCACGCATCTTGAGCCCGAACTCCATGTTCTCGTACACCGTCATGGAGGGGTAGAGCGCGTAGTTCTGGAACACCATCGACACCGCCCGGTCTTTCGGGGGGAGTTCGGTGACGTCGTGGCCGCCGAACTCGATCTTGCCGTCGTTCGGCGTTTCGAGCCCGGCGATACACCGGAGCGTCGTCGACTTCCCGCATCCTGACGGGCCGACGAGCACGATGAACTCGCCCTCTTCGATGTGGAGGTCGATGCTGTCAACCGCCACGACGTTGCCGTTGTTGAACGTCTTACGCAGTCCGTCGAGATTGGCGTCTACCATGAAGTGTCCCTCCCGTGTGTGTAGTCAGCTACCGGATCGTCGGCGTATGTAGTGTCTGTCACGTACATCATTAGTCACCGCCGCCTTCGGCGAATCCAAGCCGTTCGGTCTGTCCGCCGCCATACTGGCGCTTGAACCGGAGTGTAAGCGCTGGTACGATCATCAGTGACCCCAGGATGAGGCCGCCGATCGCAACCGAACCGTCCATCGAACCTGCCATCGAGTGATCTGCGCCCAGGAAACTAGGCGAGACCAGAAACAGGTACGCTGGCACACATAAGAGTGCGTACACGACGGTGCCCGCTACGGCCGGGCGGCTAGTTAATTTCTCTGTGATGGACTCGGGGATGATTCCCATGCGCATACAGAATTTCGGTTAGCGTATTTAAATTCTTCCCTATTGTTGATCTATATGATCTATTTTACTTGTATACGTCGGTGAGGTTATCTGCCTCGCGTCGGTTATAAGCCGTGATGAGCGACAGTACGGGCGACGAGGCCGTCGACGAGGATCACCCCGCCCATGGGGCGTCCGGGCCCCCGGCGCCTGACGACGCGGACGAGCGCTACGCGACCGGCGAGAGCGAGGCGTCGACGTCAGACGGGCTCTCGCCCGAGGACGACCAGCGGGGGATCGCGACCCGCATTCTCGACCTCGTCCCGGTCCAAGTCGTCGCCCTCGGAGCCGGCTTTTTACTTGCGTCCACGCTGGTGACGCTTGTCGTCGCCGCGTGGGGACTCTACTCACTCGCCTCCGGACAGTACGCGGCGCTTGGCTTCCCGCCCGCGCAGGTCCTCCTCCTCGTCGTCACCTTCGGGTTCGCAACCCTCTTCCAGGCGGCTGCGGTTCGCTGGGCTCGCCGTCGGGTCAAGTGGACGTGGGTGATGCTCGCCTGTGCCATGGGCACCGTCTCTGTCGTCGCCTCGCCGCTCGCGCTGCCGGCATCGATACTACTGTTTCTCGGCAAACGGCACTTCACGATGTCGACTCCGTTCTGGGTAATTCAGGGCGAGGACGACGGCGAGAGCGAGGACGCCGCGTAGGGGCGATGTCGCTCGACGGGGCGTGTCCGTAGCCGGTCAGTCGGGCTTTGTCGTCCCCCACGGCACGAACCGCCGGTGAAGAACGAGTCCGAGGACGGCTGCGACGGCGGCGACGGCTGTAAGCGCCCCGAACAGAGCCGTGGCCGACGACCGTGTCAGGACGAGGCCGGCGCCTGCCGCGCCTGCTGCGCCGACGCCGAAGACCGCGAGGTAGGTGTAGCCAAAGGAGAGCCCACGGGCCTCGGGCGGGACGTGTCGTGAGACGACCTCCTGGTTGATAGGCGCCTCCATGAACACGAGAAAGCCAAGGAGCGCGGCCGCCACGAGCAGAGGGACGAGCCCCGCCGCCGCCGCCGGAATGAACACAGCGGCGACGAACGCCAGCGCGACGAACGAGCCCACGAGCGCGCGCTCTGCGGGCACCCGGTCGACCAGCTTCCCGCCGACGTACTGTCCTGCGGCGCCGAAGACGAGGAGCCCGGAGTAGACGTATCGGCTGGGCTCGATGGCTTGGCTCCCGAGTGTGATCGGGTCGAAGACTGCGAACCCGGCCAGCACCTCCGGGAGGAAGGTGAACGCGCCACGGTAGTAGAGGCCGTAGAGATTGCCGACAAGAAAGACAAGAGCGAATCCACCCGCGAACAATACCTTCGAGTCTGCAACGACGGAGCGCAGGTCGCGCAGCCCCTCCGTCTTTTCGCCGCCGTCCGTCTCCCGTGCGGCGGTCCCCGCAGTTTCGTTGAACTGAAGTCGGGTCGCAAGAATGAGGGCGACGGCCGCCGGAGCGACGAGGGCGAGGACGACGGCCCGCCAGTCGAGAAAGACGAGAAGTACCGCTCCAAGCAGTGGCCCCATCGCCACGCCGACGTTCCCCGCGATGCCGTGATAGGCAAAGGCGGTGCCACGCGCTTCGGCGCCACGAGAGATGAGCGTCAGCCCGGCGGGATGGTAGACGCTCGACGCTGCGCCCCAGACGAGGAGCCCGATGGTGATCATCGCGAGTCCCCGTGCGGTCGCCAGCAGCGCGAACCCGGCTGCCATCCCGGCGATACAAATCAGGACCAGCCGTTTCGCGCTGTAGGCGTCCGCGAGCAGCCCTGCCGGAAGCGCCCCTACGCCCGTCAGCGCGTAGCTCGCGCCGACGACCACACCAATAACTGCTGGCGTCAGGCCGAACTCGTCCAGCCAGACGACGACGAACAGCGGGATCACCAGCTCGTAGGTGTGAAAGGTTGCGTGCCCGAGCATCGTGAAGCCCGTGAGCGCCCGGTCGTTCGCGTTCACGACGGCACGGCGTCGCCGGGGGGCTTAGTCCTCCCGCCTCTCATCGTGGGGCGGTCAGGCTCTTTGTGCGGACCCGCGCGACCGCTCGCGGCGGTCACGCCCCTATCGGCCGCGGGGCCGACGGCGATACGGGTAGTCCAGGGGTGCAAGCGCTCGCTGCTCGGCTCCCTACTGTTCTGAAGCGTCACGCAGGCCGTGGTCCTTGACACCGACCGGCCGGTGGTTGTGACTGGCGACACCGTTTAATCACCAGACGAGACGACTGGCGAGACGAAGGGTTAGTCCGCGCGGAACGTCGCCAGCACGTCGCGGTCTATCTCGATCCCGAGCCCCGGTTCATCACGGATCGGAACTGTCGTTCCGTCGTTCCGGATCGGGTCGACAGCGAGTTCCTCGCGGATGGGGTTTGGCGTGCGGTCGAACTCGAGCATCGGCTCGGGCACGTCGGGCAGGGTCGCGATCAGCTGGAGGCTCGCGGCGACGGCTACCGCCGAGCCGAACACGTGTGGGTAACAAGCTGCGTTTCGCGCACTTGCGAGGTCTGCGATCCGGCGCATCGATGTGAGGCCGCCGGCGCTCGTCACATCGGGTTGCACATAGTCGACACAGCCACGATCGAGACACTCGTCGAACTCGTCGACGAACGCCCAGCACTCGCCGCCCGCGAGCGACACCGAGAGCGCCTCGTTCAGCCGGGCGTACCCCCGCTTATCCCGCGGGACAACCGGCTCCTCGAAGAAGTGGACGTCCAGGTCGCTCAGTCGGTCGCCGACCCAGCGGGCGTCGCCGGGATCGTAGGCGTGGTTCGCGTCGGTCATCAAGCGCACGTCCTCGCCGACGGCCTCTCGGATCGCCCGCACGAGTTCGACGTCCTCTGCGCGACCGTAGTCGGGGTAGTTCCGCTCTAGGCCGATCTTGTTCTTCAGCGCGTCGAATCCGGCGTCGACGTGGCCTTCGGCTTCCGCGACGACCGACTCGCGGATCTCCGCAAACGAGTCTACGTCTGGCCAGAAATGCCCTGTCGCGTACGCCCGGACCTCGGAGCGCGTGTGGCCGCCGAGCAGCCGCGCGACGGAGGTCCCCAGTCGCTTGCCCTTCAGGTCCCAGAGCGCGATATCGACCCCTGAGAGCGCCGAGACCGGCACGTAGGAGTGGTACGACGAGCGCAGCCGGTATCGCAGGTCGTCGTGAATCGTCTCGACCGCCGAGGGGTTGCGGCCCTCCAGCCACGGGCCCACATAATCATCGATCAGTTCGCGGTTGGCCGCGACGGGTCCCCAGCACTCACCCCAACCCTCCGTGCCGTCCTCGTCCTCGACACGGACGAGACAGTACTCTCGACTGTCGATCCACTTCTGGGCGTTCGCGAACCGGTCGCTCAGGTTGCGTCGGAGCGGGATCGCCTCAACCGCTGTGATCGCCATGCACCCGACGTTTCTGGACGGCCACCTGAACCTTTCGCAGAGTCGTACACGGTCGATCACCGACCTTCCACCGACAGACTTAGTTCCGCTGGACATCTTGTTCTTACAAGATATTTCATGGCACGAAGTGAGCATCCGGGCGAGACTATTGAGGCGGACGACCGGGGGACTGGGAGCGGACACGAACGGGTCGAGCAGCCATCGGACGGACCCGATCCGACCGGAGACGAGCGGGCGAACTACGACTACGCCGGGTCGGACGTCGAGCGACCGGGACTGGTCGACGATCTCGACGGTCTGGTTGACGGCGAGGTGCGATTCGACGACTACACAAAGCAGCTCTACGCGACCGACGCCTCCGCATACGAGGTCACGCCCATCGGGGTTGTCTTCCCCACGTCGACGGCAGACGTGGCCGCGGCCGTCGAATACTGCGCCGAGCGGGAGATCCCGGTTCTGCCACGCGGCGGTGGCACCAGTCTTGCCGGCCAGTCGGTGAACGAGGCGGTCGTCCTCGATTTCACACAGGAGATGGACGGCCTGCTCTCGCTCGATGCCGAGGGCCGGGAGTGCCGAGTTCAGTCCGGCGCCATCCTCGCCGAGGTGAACGAGGCGCTCTCGGAGTACGACCTGAAGTTCGCGCCCGACCCGTCGACGGCGAACCAATCCGCGATCGGTGGCGCGATCGGGAACAACACGACCGGCGCGCACTCGCTGAAGTACGGCAAGACCGACGCCTACGTGGAGGAGATCGAGGTCGTCCTCTCGGACGCAACGGTGGCGACGCTCGGCGAGGTGACTCTTGAGGAACTCTCGGCGGGCGCCGACCCCGAGGGTGACGCCGAGGAGCGCGTCTACGCAGTCGCCGAGCGGATCATCGAAGAGGAGTCCGGGGCTGTCTCGGAGGCGTTCCCCTCGATCAAGCGCAACGTCTCGGGCTACAACATCGACGTGCTGGTGGAGGAAGCCGAGCAGGTGCGTGACCCCGACAACCCACGCGAGACGGTCAATCTGGCACGGCTCATGGTCGGGAGCGAGGGCACGCTCGCCGTCGTGACAGAGGCGGTGCTGTCGCTCGAACCGGTTCCGAATCAGAAGGCTATCGGCTTCCTGACCTACGACTCACTCATTGAGGCGATGGAGGACGTGGGGGCGATCCTCGACCACGACCCCGCCGCCGTTGAGGTGCTGGACGGCGTCCTGCTGGACCTCGCTCGCGACTTAGAGGATTTCAAAGATGTCGTCGGCAAACTGCCCGAGCGCACCGACTCGTTCCTCCTCGTCGAGTTCTACGCCGACGACGACGACCACGCCCGCGAGCAGGTAACGGGACTTTTGGAGGACCGCGTCGGCGATATCGCGTTCGACGGGATGGAGGCGTACTCGAAGGAGGAACAGAAGGAGTTCTGGAAAATGCGAAAGGCCTCCACGCCTATCCTGCTCTCGCGGACAAGCGACGCGAAACATATCGCGTTTATCGAAGACATCGCGGTGCCGCCGGAACATCTCCCAGAGTATATTCAGGACTTTCAAGACATCTTCGAGGAAGAGGAGACGTTCGGCTCGTTCTACGCCCACGCTGGCCCGGGCTGTCTCCACGTCCGACCGCTGGTCAACACGAAGACAAAGGAAGGCCGGGAGTCGATGGAGCGGATCGCCG
>CAKZPG010000040.1 GCA_937138675.1 uncultured archaeon
TCATCGCTCTCACTATCCTCCGCACCCGACTCATCGCTCTCACTATCCTCCGCACTCGACTCGTCGCTCTCACCGTCCTCCGCACTCGACTCGTCACGCTCGCGGTCCGAGCCTCCTTCATCGGTCTCCTCAACGGGTCCTTCGCTCTCCTGTCCGGCCTCGGCGTCCGGTTCTCCCTCGTCTCCCGGGGTCTCGCCACGCGCGTGCTCGTCCGTCGTATCACCTCGTTGCCGGCGGAACCGTTCGACCGCGTCGTTCCACGACTCTCGCGGGGGCGAGCGGCCGCGATGCTCGGCGTCGATGCCGACGTAGCCACAGTCCTCACACGCCATGGCTTCCCGGTCACCGAGTCGGTAGTCGACGAGTCGCCCCCCACACTCCGGGCAGTCCATATTGAGACTTCACCCGGCTCTCGTTTCAACGTTCGGTCCGGGTCAGCAGAACGTAAAAATACCAGCAGAAGGGGGTGGGTAGCTGTTGAGAATTAGAGAATTAACGCTACAAATGTGAGCGTAGAGTTACTACTCGTCTAAAAAGCATCAATAAATTATTACCCCAAAAGGCATAAAATAGTATGGCAGACGAATCTGGTAAAAAGCAATATCAAGACTTAGTTATGTCGGGTCTACAGGCGGAACAGGCCGAGTGCCTCGGGGCTTGACCCCGAGGGTGAAGGCCGTACGGTTATTACGCACGTCACCGTCCTGAGGATTACAGGTACGACGTGGATTAAAGACCGTAATCCGAAGCAACTGCCGGTAGTTGCGAGGAAATGCGGCACCTCTCAACACCCTGCTACGGCAGGTGAAACGGGTGTTGTCGGGCGGAGTGGAGCCGCCGACCCTCACGGACGCACCGAGCGTTCGGGTGTGAATTCCAGCCGACCCGGGTCGGGAAGGTCGAGGGGAATTAAATTCGCCTGCGTCCATCCGTCCGGTTCTGGACGGCACGGACAAAACGGCGAAGCCTCGGGGCTTGTCCCCGAGGTACTTCACGAGCAACGTCCAGTACGCGATCGCCCGCCCGCTAGTTCAGAGCATGCGACATCCAATGACAGTTGAGCAGGACGGTGATCTTCAGAACGTCGTCTCGTTCGACCGGACGCCGGTCGACGAGTCGGTGAGGTGAGCGCTCTCAGCTTAGTCAACCGGGATTGACACGCCCTGGAGCGCCGCGAGCGGCGCGCGGGCAGCGTCGGCGAGCGGAAAGGTGCCGTCGATGTCCGCCGGTTCCTCACCGTGGACGACACGCCCGAACGGCGGCGCGAGGGGCGGGTATGCCCGAGCAACCAGCCCTGCGGTCCGCCCGGCTCCGCGGCGGCGCAGGAGATGCCTGACCGCCGCGCTCCCGACATGGACCGACTCATTCTCGACGAGGACGAACACGAACGGTTGACCGCCGAACTGGGCCTCCAAAAACTGCTGAACGGGAGACGACTCCAGTCGCCCGACTGCGAGGCCATCGTCACAGCTCGCCAGTTGGTCCGCGACCGCTCGAAAGACGCGGCGGCGACCGTCGTACAACATGACGGCAGGTGGCACGCAATCAGTTGGGGGCCAGAGGGAAATGAACTGTCGGATCCGCGGCCGGTCGTCACCCGTCGGCTGGCACCAGCCGAACGACTGGCGCGTCGCCAGCGTCTATCACGAGATAAATGTAGCCGTCGGGGCCGACCGCGACGTCGCGCACCCGCCAGCCACGATTAGCGAGTAACGGGTCGGCCTCGACAACGGTCTCGCCGTCAACGCGGAACCGCGCGAGATACTGCGAGGCAAGCCCACCGACGAGGAGATCGCCCGTCCACGGAAACGCCGACCCCTGGTAGAATGTCGCACCGCTCGGCGGGAAGCCGCCCGACCCACAGGGCCACGAGTAGGCCGGCGCGGATACGTCCTCGCGATCGTCGTGCGGGACGCCCACCGGTTTCTCGGAGCCGTACTGGCAGCCCTCGTCGGCGACCGGCCAGCCGTAGTTCGCGCCCGCCCGGAGAACGTTTATTTCGTCACCATCGCGCTCCCCGAACTCCGTCTCCCACACCACGCCGGTGTCGGGGTGGACTGCAAGGCCCTGTGCGTTCCGGTGACCGTAGGAGAAGACAGCGTCGGCCGCGTCCGGGTCGCCTACGAACGGGTTGTCCTCGGGCACCGAGCCGTCCGGGGCCAGCCGTAGGGTCGTCCCGAGGTCGTTCGACGGGTCCTGGGCGACGTGGTCCGGCCCGAAGTTCTTGAACTGCCGGTCGCCAACGGTGACATACATCCCGTCTGCAAACGCCACCCGCGAGCCAAAGTGGCCGCTCGACTTGACGAACGGCGCGGCGGTGTAGAGTGTCTCGACCCCCGTCAACCGCGGGTCGTCGCCGTCAAGGCCGCGCAGTCGCCCCCGGCCGACCCGTGTCGAGGTAGTTCCGTCAGAGCGTCCGACGGAGTACGTGATATATAGCCACGGCTTCTCGGGGTACGCCGGCCCGAGCGTCGCATCAAGCAGGCCGCCCTGCCCCCGCGCGACGACGTCAGGCGTCCCATCGACATGTCGTGTATCGCCCGTCTCGCGGTTTACGAGCGACAGGCGGCCCGGCTTCTCCGTGACGAGGAGATCGGGCCGGTCCGGGAGCGGTTCGACCGCCCACGGACTCTCGAAGCCGCTCGCGACCGTCTCGACGACGTAGGCGTTCGGAGTCGGCGTCCCCGACGGATCTGTCCCTGGATCCGTCCCCGGGTCGTTCGTCGCACCCGGTGACGTGGACGCACAGCCGCCGAGCGTCGCCGTCGCGAGCGCGAGGTACGTTCGTCTGCGCATGATCGTGGTAGATGGTGCGGAGGCTAAGGGGTGTCGGGTGAGGCTATTCCACACCGTTTTTTAATCGAGTATTTTTCGTCGTACCGTGGATACAGGTCGGCTTTGAGCTCGCCGGTCGCGAGCGCGCCACGATCGGCGGGGAGTGCAACGGCGTCGACGAGCGCCTCGCGAGCCTGGGTCTTTCGCAGCGCGCCCTCGCCCACCGCCTCCCGGACGGCCGCCCTGACCGCCGCGGCGCGCGACCACCGCCGCCGGTGTCCGGCTCCGGCGTGACGAGCGTGCTCTGTGGGGAAAGCGACCCGCCGGAACACGGAACGTCTCTTTGCGGCTCTCAAACGGCCCAGAATCGAAGTTTACAGAGAAGCAAGGCGAGTGCCTCGGGGCTTGACCCCGAGGTACTTTACAGTAAGCAGGATGACAGTGTTTATTTTACATCACAAGCGTTATTCACTGTTCAGGTAAAGCAAATACCGCGGGCCGGTGGGGTAGCTTGGTATCCTTCGGCCTTCGGGTGGCCGTAACCGCAG
>CAKZPG010000041.1 GCA_937138675.1 uncultured archaeon
AACACGTCTGTGCGCCATACACCGAGACCGACACGCCGGACCCAAGCTAGGCGACACGACAGTCGGCTCGGTTAGTGATCACTACCTCACCAGCCAGCCCAGCTCATCGAGCAGCCACGCTCGCCGGCGCGCCACCCGACACGGCCTCCGCTACGAGTATGCTGATTTACCGGTCGGATGGCTCCGTTGTTTCGACGTTCGTCTCTGTGTTCGTACCCTGCTCTGGCTGGGGGTCAACCGGCTTCACTCGAAGCTCTCCGAACCCGTACTTCGAGTGACTGCCGACCCGAAGGATACCGCTTTTCGCCGTCTCAATGGGATAGTCACCCTCGTACGTCACGACTTGCCCGTGGTCGACGGTCTGGAGTTTGTAGACCACTCGTTGCTCAAGGATCTGTTCCGCTCGTTCGCGGAGATCCCGACGGCTCTCTTGCCACCACCACGGAACGTCTTGGTCGGCGGCGCTGGGGTACTCCGACTCCAGCACGAACGGCGTCGTCACCTCTACAAGGAAGGCATCACTATCCTTCAACCGGGAGTAGTCCAAGTCGTCAAGATCGACAACCTGTGTGTCCTTCAAGTGGGTGACGCCGTAGCCGTAGTTCCGTTTCCCCCCGAACTGGAGGCCATCGAGCACGTCCTCGCCCAGTGGGAGCGTATCAGGGTCACCGGCGTGCAGGTAGGCGTTGATGTACCACTTTGTCGTCTGCTGCTGCTTGCGAGCACTCTCCGGCTTCCCCATGATCGTCTCATGGGACAACGCCGGGTGCCCGCTCTGTGGGCGGATATCGTGCGTGTTCAGCGCGTCCCGTGGGCGGCTGTCGAGAAGCCACCGATGGGCCGGGTTCCGCAGTAGGAATAGGTCATCGTAGCTCTCGACGTCCGGGAGCCCACTCCCGAGGTACGGTTGGACACCGCTCTGGGAGTGCTCTTCAGGGAACCTCCCGAATTGGCCGGGAACAAAAACACCGTGACTGGCGTGGAGGTCCTGATGGATGCCGTGGGGGATGTGCTGGCCGAGTGCGTGAAGAATGGCGTTCCCGCTCACGTAGTACGGGTGGCCGATATAATCCATCGCTAACTCCCAGTGAACCTGCTGGATGCGCGTCAATGGTCGAACGCCTCCTCGAAGTCCTCAATGTACTGAAGCGCGGTTGACCACGCACCGATCCGCCGGAGATTCGCGTCTAGTACCATGTGATACTTATCCTGTGCCGTCTCCAGCGGGTGTGCCTCCAGGCGGTTCCACGCCGAGGCCCACGACCGCCACGGGCGACTCCCAAGTCGAGCCGATGGCTGGCCTTGAGCATCGGCGTCGATCCGCAGGGAGAACGCAGGACCCACATGGATCGTCCGGTGAGGGACAATCTCATCGGCGTCATCTACGACCAGCCGGAGGTCGGCAAACTCGTGGCCAGCGCGGTAGTTGTCGAGTAGGGCTGCCGCGAGCAGCGTGTGGTACTTCAAGCTCGTGTAGGGATAGTGGACGCTCTCCGTGAACGCCGAGACAACGTTACTGTCCAGCCACGCTTGGTGCATCGCCTCTGGGTCGTCTTCGATCAGGAGTTCTCTCACGGCGGTTTCCACGCTGGTGCGTGTGAACTCCTGCGGGTCGTACCGACTCTCGCCCTCGGTGAGTGACAGCCGGTAAAGCGTCTCGTGGTTCACCACCGTCTGCTCAGGCTGGCCGCTGGGGCGGCTGAGTGCCGACGCATCGCCGTCTGCGCCGTAAGGAACCATCTGGTTCACGGGCACCCCGGCGAACGTCTCCGGGGCGTGGTCGTGGGGCTGGCCGTTCATCTTGTGCGCATCGTGGCGGTAGACCGCGACCATCGTGTTACTGCTCATGGCCCCTCCTCGATGCGTTCATCGAGTGCATTGACAAACGCCGGGCGGTACTCTTCGGCCCACTGGTCGTCTTTCTCGTCCATCTTGTTCGTGTTGCCCTGTCGCCGGTCAAAGACGCGCTTCAGCTCGTGGTCCTCGTACAGCGGGTTGATAAGCGCGCAGTCAACGACCCCTGCGCCGAAGTTGCGAGCGCCGCCGAGCTGGTGCATGAAGTCAGTCTTGTGCGCATCGAGGAAGTCGATACCCTCCGCGAGTAGCCCAATAAACGCCGGTTTCATCTCCCGGAAAGAGAGCTGCCAACAGCCATCGAGGTTAGCGACGGCGTCAATCGACGCGTTCCGTAGCGCTTCGCGGTTATCGCCACGGTTCCGAGAGACGATGTTCCGATTCAGCCGACGGTAGTGGCCTTCAGCCTGTCCGCGCGTGTAGTCCACGCTAGAGCGGACAGGGTTGAACTTGATCGGGCGACGCATCACCTTGCCGGGGACGCCACCGAAGCCGCCGAACAGGTCAAAGACGACACAACCGCTGTCCTTCTTCGGGTTGTCGGTACATGCGCCCTTCTCGTGGTAGCCGGCGTCAAGGTCTCGCTGGTAGATACCATCCTTCATAAAATTCGCGTTGGCCTCGCCGGGATGGCAGGCTGTTCCGCCGTACTCCTGTACAGTTACCTCCAGTCCGTGACGAAGCCACCCGGAGAGCGGGAAGGCGGGGATGATGCCGCCGATCTGGTTCTGCGGGTCATCATCGTTATAATTGCCATTCGACGCGTGATGGCGGTCGGTCATGATACTGTCGCCAACCACCAGCAGATCAGTCTGGATCCGCACGAACACATCGCGGTCAATGTCTTCAATCATCTGCGTAGGAGGCCGGTGCAGTTGGCTCAGCGAGAGTGGCTCGCTGTGTGATGAGGGCGGCGCTCTCATCTTGAGAGACCATACCAACGGGGCAGCCGTCGGTCATAGAATGTATGACGTTCTGGCTAACAAGATCAAATTCGCCGCAGACGTGGCACTGCAGGGTGGTGTAGTTTAGATCGACACACGTCACTGTGATACTCGCGTCGCGGGTTTTCCCCGTGATGGCGCGGTGAAGCGCTGGGGGCAGGCACGGTTCGACGTTATCGGCTATCGGCCGCTCCCACAGTGACGCTTCACAGAATGGCAGGTCTTTGGGCAACAGCATCGGCTCGGCGAACTGCAGGATCGGGCCTTCGGTTCGGGCTTCGTCAGTTGATTCGTCTATCGTACCGGAAGTCTGAATTCCAGCGGATCTAATGGTTAACATGCTTCCTTCCGGAAGCGCGGTCGGGCGTGGTCCAAACACGCCCCGGCCAACTTCTGACCGGTGTCTCGCGCTTCGTACCAGAGACATGTATCGCCACGAGTATAAGAGTTAGGATATAAGCTAACGTTAGAATATAACCTAACTTTTATTGTGATATAACCTAATGTCTAAGTTGTGTGCCACCGATGAATAGCAATATGGGAGTCACGGCGATCATGACAAAGACAGATCGTGACCGCATTAGCGGGGAGGTTGGTGTCCCCGACAACAAGCGGTATGAGTCTGCTTCTCGCGTTCGGCAGCGAATCAGCGAGCTGGAAACTGATGTCGAGATTCTAAAAGAACATCACCCAGATCTGTATGAGGAACTCCGCGAAGCGGTTTGTGACGAATGAGTGACGAACCCGGCGAGAACTAAGCAGAGCAGTTGACTTCAGAGACATCCGTCATGGCGAACAGATTCACTCGAGCATCTGAGTATAATAAAGAAATCGCATTCGCAATAACTACTACACCGTTGACGATGACGTAAAAACGAACTGGTCGACACCGACCTCGCGCATCT
>CAKZPG010000042.1 GCA_937138675.1 uncultured archaeon
GCCTACAATACTGTTGGTACTTTCCGAATATTAGTTGTCGAATCGTTATATTTTGCAACATACGTGGACGAACGTCTCGCGACGGGTCGCCGCCCGAACCGTCCGGAACCCCGCGGCCTCGAACGTCTCGACAGCGTGTGCAAGGTTGTAACGCTCGTCGGTCGGCGGCCCGGACCCACCGGCCCCTTCGCTCGTCCAGTCGACGCTGACGACGCGGGCACCGGAGCGACAGACTCGCGCGAGTTCCGCAGCGGCCGCGGGCGTCGCGAATTCGTGGTACGTCATCGTCGAGAAAGCGGCGTCGACGGCGCCCTCGGCGAGGGGAAGCGAGTGTACGGGCGCCGTTAACAGCGAGACGTTCGGTGGCACACCCTTCCTGCGGTAGCGCTCGTGCATCGCTTGCTGGACGTCCACGCCGACAACCTGCCCGGCACTGGGTGCGACATCGTCGGTGTAGAACCCGGTGCCGCTCCCGAGGTCGAGGACGGTCGCCTCTCGCCCTACCGCAAGGGCGTCGAGGAGTTCCTCGCGTGAACAGTGGACGTAGCGCGTCTGGTCCTCGAGGGCGTCCGCCCGGTCGACGGGGAAGGTATGTTTCGCCATAGTCGAATATCGCACCCCGGCCTCAAGTAGGCGCAGGGAAAGCTGTAAGCCGGTCGGTAGCAGAGACAAAGTATGGTGAGACTCCGCACACCCACACACCGTCGGTGCGAGCGGTGTGGCAGACGCGAACACTGGAACGACGAGAGTTGGGTGGTCGTCCGGACAGACGACGGCCCTGTAACTGGTGACCCGTTCTGCCTCCACGAGTGGGATATCACCGGGACGTTTTCGCCGATAGCGACGACTGACGGATCGTGACCGCTGCTCAGCTCAGCTAATGAGGAGTACGAGCCAGGAGGCGTCTGAGGCGGGCGTTCGAGAGAGATAATTTCTGCCATCCACTCTATTTGCGCCGGCACGATTCCGGTAGTGACGCTGGTTTGGAAAGCTCCGGCACTGGTGTGTTCTGCATCCGTTCGTACCGGTGGATCCGCTACAGCGGTTCAACAAGAAAGTCCACGGCTTCACGCACACGCCGAGATCAAGTGCTCCATCACACCGCCTGCTCGGCCGATTCCGTTCGCGCGACCGCGATCGTCACGTTCACGCCTTCGACCTCCCACTCTTCGACAAGGTCGAACTCGCGGTCCTCGTGCGCAGCCCACGCATTCGTGCGGGTTTCGGTCGCAATGAACTCGCGGTGGTCGTCGACGAACCCCGCGATACGACCGTCCGCCACGTCCAGCGCGACCTCGATCTCCTCTTCGACATCCAAGTCGAGACGCTTGCGCATCTCCTGAATCCGGCGAACAACGTCGCGGGCGTACCCCTCGCTCTCGAGCGCCTCGGTCAGGCCCGCGTCGACGTACACCATCCCGTCGGCGAAGGCGGCGCCACTCACATCCTCGGGCGGCTCTGTCTGCACGGCTACCATCTCGTCAGTGAGCTCGTACTGCTCGCCGTCAACCTCGACAACGAGCTCGCCCCTGGCATCCTGCAGGTCGGCGAGGCGACTGCCCTCGACGCCATTCATTACGGCCTGTGCGTCCGCACCGAACGCGGGGCCAATCGCGCTCATCTCGGGCGCTGCGTACTCGACGAGTTCGTCGAACGACCCGACGACCTCGACGGAGCGGGCGTTCGTCCGGTCGGCGAGGAGGTCCGCAAGCGCCTTGACCTCGGCGCGAGTCGCCTCGTCGGCGCTCTCGACGATGACGCGAGAAACGGGCCACCGGAGCTTTCGGCCCGCTTGCTGGCGAGCCGTGGCCGCTGCCTCCTCGACACGACGGAGCGTCGCCATCCGCCGTTCGAGGGCCTCGTCCTGACGCCTCTCGTCGGGGCTGGGGTAGGAGAGCTGGTGGACCGTCGTCGCCGAGCCGTCGAGCCGGCGGTACATCCGCTCTGCGAGATAGGGTGCAACGGGCGCGAGCAGGCGCGTCACCTCGTTGAGGACAGTTGCGAGCGTTGCGTAGGCGGCCCGCTTCTCGGGGCTGTCCGCCTCGGCCCACATCCGCTCGCGGGTGGCCTTGACGTAGAACCGAGAGACATCCTCAATGACGAACTCCAGGACAGACGAGAGGGCGTCGTGGACAGCGTAGTTGGCCCACGCCTCCCGGGCCTCTGCCTCGACGGTCTGGAGCCGTGAGAGCACCCACTCGTCGACGATCTGGAGAGCGCCGTCGTCAAGCTCCGGGGTCGCGGGGTCGTAGCCGTCGAGTTCCATATACGACAGCGGGAATCGGAAGACGTTCCAGAGCACGTTCAGGTCGGAGCTGGTCTCCTCCAGCCCCTCCCAGTCGAACGCAAGGTCGGTTCCGTGCTGGTCGTGTCGGAGGAGGTAGGTCCGGAGCGGGTCGCGACCGTACTTCTCGATGGCCTCCTGTGGCGTGACGATGTTGCCGAGTGATTTCGACATCTTCCGGCCATCGCTGTCGTTCGCGAATCCGTGCATCACTACCTTGTCGTAGGGGACCTGATCGAGCGCGGCCGTCCCCATCCCAAGCTGCGACCAGAACCACCCGCGGGTCTGGTCGTGGGCCTCGATAATGAGGTCTGCGGGCCACAGGCTCTCGAACGCCTCCGCACCCTTTGGAGTCAGGCCGTCCTCGTCCGTCCCGGTGTCGACGGAGCCGGGGTAGTCAAGCGTCGCCCACGTCGCAACCGAGGAGTCGATCCACACGTCGAACACGTCTGGCACGCGCTCGTAGGTCGTGCCGTCCTCGGTGATCGTAAGCGGGTCGACACCTGGACGATGAAGATCCAGCTCGGTCGGGTCGATGTCTTGGTCGACCCGCTCTGCAAGTTCCGCCCGCGTCCCGACGACGAGACAGTCCGCGGCAGTGTACTCTTCGGCATCAGCAGGCTTCCAGATGGGCAGAGGGATACCCCAGTAGCGCTGGCGCGAGACGTTCCAATCCGGCGCGTCGGCGACGAAGTTCCGGAACCGGTTGTCCCGCGCCCACTCGGGGTGCCACTCGCTGTCCTCGATATTGTCGAGGAGGTCCTCCTTGGTGTCGGTAACCGTGATGAACCACTGGTCGGTGACAATCCGAACGATATCGGTGTCACACCGCCAGCACTGCCCCTCGCCCTCGACGAGGTGGGTCGGGTCGTGTGCGAGGAGCAGCCCCCGGTCGTCGATATCGGCGATCACATCGTCGTTCGCGTCCCGCACGAACTCACCGGCATAGGTGCCGCCTGCGTCGGTGAACCGACCGTCACCGCCCACCGGGGAGAAGGATGGCAGGCCGAGCTCCTGGCCGCGCTCGAAGTCCTCCTCACCGTGTCCGGGTGCGGAGTGGACGAGCCCCGTTTTGTCGTCTGCGGTGGCATAGTCAGCCTCGTACACCTCGTGAACGCCCGCGCCGGCTGCGTGGTCTGGCACCCGCTCTGGAAGAGGGTAATCGTAGTGCCAGCCGACCATCTCGGCGCCGTCCAGCTCCTCGACGACCTCGTAGTCGTCGTACTGCCCGGCACGGAGCGTCTCCTCCAGGCCGGCCTTGGAGACGTAGAGTCGGTGAGTCTCGTCGTCGCGCGTCGCGTCGACACCGACGTACGTTGCGTCGCCGTCGACAGCGACAAACGCGTTTGCGGGGAGCGTCCACGGCGTCGTCGTCCAGATGACAAGCGCGCCCGCCCGCTCCGAAAGCGGGAACCGCACGTGAATGGCGGGCTTGTGGACATCGTGTCGCTCTACCTCATTGTTGGCGATGGCGGTCTCACAGCGCGGGCACTGGCTGACTGCTCGCTCGCCCCGTTCAACGAGGCCGCGGTCGTGGACCTTCTCGAATGCCCACCACGCGGCCTCCATATACTCGGGCGTGATCGTCTGATACGGGTCCGACCAGTCCATCCACGTTCCGATGGACTGGAAGTCGGCGTCCATCTTCCGGCGGTTCTCGAGAGCGAACTCCTTGCAGGCGTCAATAAACGACTCGACGCCGTACTCCTCGATCTCCTTTTTCGAGTCGAAGCCGAGTTCCTCCTCGACTTTCACCTCGATCGGCAGGCCGTGCATGTCGTAGCCCGGCCGGTCGTAGACGTCGTAGCCCTCCATCCGCTTGTAGCGTAGAATGGCGTCTTTCAGCGTCTTGTTCCACGCCGTCCCGAGATGCATCTGCCCGGAGGTGTACGGCGGCCCGTCGACGAAGAAGAAGTCGGGATCGTCGGCGTGGGCCTTCTTTGCGGCCTCGTAGGCGTCCGCCTCATCCCAATACACACCGATCCGCTCCTCGACTGCCTGCGGGTCGTACTGGGTCGGGACCTCGTCCGAGTCCGAGTCCGAGTCCGGTTCTGGGTCCGGGTCCGGGTCCACATCAGCGTCCGCGCTCATACACTAAATGTCCGGGTCGGCGCTAAAGAACCCGACGGAACGAGTGGAGGCGCTGTGCACGACGGTGCGAGCCGTCGACGAGTCTCAGTTATGACAATACGAATATACAATCCCGGTGGATTCGCAACATTTCATTAGCCTGCTTCGTCTCGCCGCCGGGGTCCGGGGACTCCCCAAACTGCTCTATCCGCGACGCACTGCCGCTGTCTGGGTGTCGCGCGCCTTGGTCGACGGTAGCGATGTCGAGTGGCGGGCGTCGGCCGACACTATCACGCGTATCGAGGGGGAAGTGCCACTCTGATGGGCACTCCGGTCGGGCGGCACAAAGCCAGGCCTGATCTTGACCCCAACGACGCGTCAGTGAGGAACGAATCGGGTTAGAAGTCTGGCAGGTCGTCCGGTGCTTCGTAGTCCTGTTCCCAGTCGACGTACTCCTCTTGGACAACGTCACACACCGTCTGCCCAAGCTCTGTCAGTCCGGCGTTGATGCCAGAGACGGTGGCCCACGACTCAAGATCGGGGTGATACTCTCGTTCCTTCCAGTCCTCCGGGACGCCCGGGGCGTGATATCCAATTCGGCCCGCGAACCCGTCCCAGAAAAAGTCAAACTCTGCGACGAGGTCGAGGTCGTCGACGACCTCCCACGTCTCCTCGTCTATCTTCGCCGTTGCGGCCCACCGGCCGAACGCCTCCGCCCACGCGCCGGCGGTCAGGGCATCTGCGATCTCGCTGCGGCGATAGTCGTTCGGGTCGGCCTCGTCGTGCATGGCGCCGTCCTCGTCGGAAACACCACCGAGGTCTGCGTCCTCGTACTCCTCCGGGTCGACGGCCGGTGAGAGGTCCGGCGGGTCGGGTGTGGTGGCATCGAGCGACATGGGCAATTGTATGCCTGCCGGCGTCAAGAGCCCGCCGGTCGGTCCGCCGCCAGTCAGTGGCAAACGGGCTCCCCGAGCGCCCGCCCATCGGTGGTGTCGTTCGGAATGATGACCTCGAACATCATTATGTGCGAGTCACCGGGGTGCCGCTCGGCCGTGCCATACAGTTTGCGCCAGCCCCGGTGTGGCACACATTCGAGTTGTCGCTCCCGGCGGCGCGCTCGGGACTGTGGTGTCGAGACCGACAGTCCCGTTCGTCACCCTTAGGAATCAGAATATCCTGCCGACGGCGGCACAAAGCGAAGTAGTCGAAGGTGCAGTCGAGAACGGCGTCGGTCGCAAGCGGGTGGCGTTCCGGGCGCAGGCCGAGGCGGTCGAGCGCTAGTCCTCGTCAAGCCCCTCGAGTTCGACGTCCTCGGCGGACTGCCCTGCGACGTCCAGTACCGCGTCGCTGACGACGATTGGGCAGTCGACCCGGACGGCGAGAGCAACGGCGTCACTCGGGCGCGCGTCGAAGACGAACCGCTCGGGATGGCCGTTCTCGTAGCGCTCAGCATCTATCTTCGCGTAGAACGTGCCGTCAGCGAGGTCGTCGATCCGGACGCCGTCGACCGCACCGCCAAACTCCGTCACCATCTCTACCAGCAGGTCGTGCGTCAGCGGGCGCTCGAACGGCTCGCCCGAAAGCGCGAGCTGAATTGCTCGTGCCTGGTCTGTTGTGATAACAATGGGGAGATACTCATCGCGCACGTTCAGAACAACGGCGGGGACGTTCGAGCCCTGGTCGTTGACGCCAACGCCGAGTCCCACCACCTCGGCCTCGTTTTCCATATGAATGATTAGTGTGAGCAGGGTCCTAAGCCTGTCCCGTTTCCCCGGTCAGCGCACCGGTGCCGAGGACGACGAAGGGCGCCAGCAGTCCGCCACAGAGAAAAGAGCAGCCGGGCGGGAGCCCCGCCGCTTACCCGACAGCCCGAGCCGACTCCATGCTGGCGACACCGATGCCCCACCGCTGTCGCCCGCGCCACCGCTCCGGGCCATCCCGAAGTCGAGCCACGGCCCCGTCGGGTAGGACGTACTCGACGATAGCGCTCGCCTACACTAGCGCGCCGACAGCGCCGAGGATGCTCCGGAGTCGGTCGCGGAGCCCTCCACGTGTGACTGTCTCCTCGCCGCCCACAAGTATCACGAGCGACCCCCACTCGCACTTTCCTCCTCAACGACCGCGACACGCAGATCGTTGACGTTCGTCGACGTCGCCCCCGACCGCAGCGCCGCCTCAGCTCTGTCGAGATGGCTGAGCGCGTCGTTGTCGGCAAGGGCGTCGCGTGCTGCTCGCTCGTCCATCACTGTCATTCCATCCACCAACCCGCCGGCGGCGTCCGTACTCCCGTCGAGGCCATCAGTGTCGACAGCGGCGACCGCGACCCGGTCGCCGAGGCCGGCGTCGCGCAAGTCGAGTGCCGCCGACAGCGCGAACTCCAGGTTCGGGCCCCCGATGCCGTCGCCCCGCACCGACACGGTACACTCGCCCCCAGCGATGACGACGGCGGGCGGATCGATTGGCTCCCCCGTCTCGATCACCTGTCGCGCGACCGCGACGTGGGTGTGGGCGGCCTCACGGGCTTCTCCGGTCACGCCAGCGGCGAGGACGACTGTCTCATACCCCCGGTCGCGCGCTGCGTCTCGGGCCGCCGCGAGCGCGGTGTACCCCCCTGCAATCACGTGGTTCGTCGTCCGGGCGACGGCAGGGTCGCCCGGCCCCACCGTCTCTGCAACCTCGCCGCGGGCGCCCCGATCTAGTCGGTCGTGGACCGGCGCTGAGGCCGTGACGTCGTAGCGCTTGAGCGCGTCGAGAGCGTCTTGAAACGTCGTCGAGTCGGGCGCGGTCGGGCCGCTGGCGACGACGGCGGGATCGTCACCTACCACGTCCGAGAGAACGAGACCGACGACCGTCGCGGGCGCGGCTGTGCGGGCCAGGCCACCGCCTTTCACCGCCGAGAGATGCCGGCGAACGGCGTTGATAGAGCCGATGTCGGCGCCCGCAGCGAGCAGGCGGTCGGTCGTCTCGCGCAGGTCCGCGAGCGACACCCCCTCTGCCGGCGCGGCGAGCAACGAACTCCCGCCGCCCGCGAGAACGGCGATGACAAGCGTCTCTTCGTCGGCGGCGGCGGCGAGTTCACAGACCCGCGCCGCGCTCTCGACGCCGCGCTCCGAAGGGACCGGGTGGTCGCCAGGGAGACGCGCCACCGGCGTGGCTCCTGGGTCGGCGGCGTCGGCGGGGACGACGACCGCGCCGCCGTCGATACGGTCACCGAGGCAGTCCTTGAGCGCCGTT
>CAKZPG010000043.1 GCA_937138675.1 uncultured archaeon
TCCGGTTATGACGGCTCCTTCACACGGAGCAGGTCGGCAGTTCGAATCTGCCCCAACCCATACGCGGCACGCGCTGTCCAACCTGCGGAGAACCACAACCCGCCGTCCAAATCTGCGGGCAAGTTACCGTCGTCCGCGGAGGTGGTCACGGATGAGCAGCCCACCGTTCCTCCACATCGACGAGCTCGACGGCACGAACGGCTTAATCAAAACGAAAGCCTTCGTCAACTACACCATCGACCTCAACAGCCACACCCCACACCAGAAAGTCATGCTCGGCAACAGCGACCCCGGCGACGTCCAACGCGTCTGTCTCGTCTTCAACGACAACATCACGCTTGAAGATGGCTGCGGCTACGTCTTCGGCGGCTTCGACAATCTCTGGCCAGCCGGCGAAGAGATACAATTGAAGCTCGCCCACGGCACGTGGATTCGGAAGATCTACGACCCGAACGACAACTAACGCTCCTCTCACCGTTCCGCACCCGAATCAGGGCCTGGACTCGCGTCGATAACTGTCCTGCACAGCCCAGTTTAATGACGACAGGTTGAGAACAGCTGTAGCAATGGCAGCTACTCTCACCGAGCCCACCGTTCTCGCTGCCGCGAAGGACACTCTCTACCCTGATCTCGATACAAGCCCGGACCATTACGCTGTCACGGAAACCCAGTTCACCAAGCCGACGTGGGGCGGGTGGGAAATCCCGGAAGACCTGCGTCGTCGCCTCGCACCATACAACACGATTCGTCTAGCTGACGGTGAGCCTGATCTCCTCGGTGTCGGAATGCCTGCTCTTGAAGTGCTGAACGCTGACGCCGCGACGACCCCTATCGCCGTCATCGAAGCGAAAGGCCACAACACCGACCCGAGCGCCGCCAACGTCAAGACCGGAATCAACCAGGCGCACGGCCACCTCTCCGAAGTCAACATCGGATACGTTGCCGCCCCCATCCAGAGCATCTCTGACCAGGCACGTGCCCTCGCACGCGATCTTAACATCGGCGTCATCGGCGTCAAAAACCCCCACGACGCTACGCTCGTCGAACCTGCCCGCATCACCGGCGTCGGTGACTTCTCCACTACTATCGACGCCATCCGATTTCAGGCCACGACGCACCGACTCACCGAAGCCAGCTTCCCGGTAAATCATCCGAAGAACTACCTCGGGTACGCACTCGCCCTCGCTGCAGATGGCGACACCGCTGACATCTACTCCGAACACGTGATCAACAGCGTCTCAGGTGGTCGCCGCGGCGCAATCCTTCTCGGTCTTGTCGACAATCAGCCCGATGGAGAGACACTCACGCACCTCGGTGCGGAAGTCGTCCGCTTCGCCCGTGCCCAACACGGGACCGTTGGTGCTGCCCTTGACGAATTCGCCTCGTGGAAAGGCCGGTCAACCCGATTCAAGACGATCGCTCCCCGCTGGGCGCAACTCGCACGCTCAGTCGCCATCCAGTACGACCCAACACAACTCATCATCGAAGCCCTCGAACGCCTCCATCAACGCGGCATCAACCCCGCAACCATCGACGCAGTCGCCCGAGAAGCCTCCCGCATCAACCAACCCCTCACCGTCGAAGTGTTCTTCACCCGATCCCGGCGCGAAGACGTCCTCACCGCCGACGGCGAAATCAACGAACCAGTACTTACAGATCCTACCGTGTACAAATCCGGCGTTCACTTCCAATTCAAATACCACCTCCGTCACATCGGACTTCTCTCTAAAGGCGGAACAGACAACAAGGACGAGGTCCTCTCGAACGAGTGGTCGCTACATCAGGCAATCGGGCTCTGACTAACTCACTCTTCGCCTGACTTAGTATAAATCCGTGAGATGCCCCCGAACACGTCGGATCGACGGGGAGTCGGTTCAGACGCACCTCGGTCCGGGCTGTCCGTTCCGAGGGGACCATTCAAGACCCCACATCTCGACGAATAAATGAAACCGATGCCCACTATTGACGTCTCGCTGCCGACAGACCTGAGGGCCGAGTTCGAACGGGTCACGAACGAGGAGTTCGTCAACCGCGAGGAAGCGGCCGAGGAACTGCTCCGTCTCGGTATCGACGCCTACGAAGTTGAGCCGAGCGAACCAGAGGAGACCGACTTTGCCGAAGAGTACGCCGACGAGATGTTCGACACTGCGGAAGACCCTGGTGAACGGTTCGACGAAGGCGGCGACCTGCGCTAGAGTAGCGCCTCGACCGATTTGACGACTTCTGCTGGCGTGTCACCCACCGTGACCCCCGCGTTCTCAAGCGCATCGATCTTCGATGCGGCCGTGCCCGCGCCGCCGCCAGAGACGATCGCGCCAGCGTGGCCCATCCGCTTGCCCGGCGGAGCGGTCCGGCCGGCAATAAACCCGACGACCGGCGTGTCCATTGACTCCGCGATATGCTGGGCGGCGCGCTCCTCGTCCTCGCCTCCGATCTCGCCACACATCACGACTGCCTCGGTGTCGGTGTCGGCCTCGAATCGGTCGAGAGTGTCGACAAAGCTCGTTCCGATGATCGGGTCGCCACCGATACCCACTGCCGTCGACTGCCCGACGCCGCGCTGGGTCATCGAGTTGACGATCTGGTAGGTGAGCGTTCCGGACCGTGAGACGAGCCCGACCTTACCCGGCGAGAAGATGTTGCCGGGTAGGATACCGAGTTTTGCCTCACCGGGCGTGATGACCCCCGGGCAGTTCGGACCGATCAGTGACGTATCTGTCTCGCTGAGACGGCGCTTGACGCCCGTCATGTCCTGTGTCGGGATCCCCTCGGTGATGGCTACCACCAGGTTGAGGGGGGTGTCGAGCGCCTCGTACAGAGCGTCGGCCGCGAATGCGGGCGGGACGAACACGACGGAGGCGTCGGCGTCCTCTTCGCGGACGGCCCGCGCGACAGTGTCGTAGACGGGAACCCCAGCAACCTCCTGCCCGCCCTTCCCCGGCACGGCCCCGGCGACGACGTTCGTGCCGTACTCGATCATCTGCTCGGTGTGGAACTGCCCCTCACCGCCGGTGATACCCTGAACGACCACGCGGGTGTCGGCGTCGACAAAAGCGCTCATAACGTCACCTCCTCGGCGTCGGCCACCGCACGCTTAACGACGCCTTCGAGCGTCTCCTCGACGGCCACGAGATCGTCGTTCAGTATCTCCATCCCCTCGGCGGCGTTCGTGCCGGCCAGCCGCACCGTCACGGGCTTTGGAATCCTGTCGAAGCCCGACAGGGCCTCGTTGATGCCTGTGGCCACCTCGTCGCCGCGTGTGATCCCGCCAAAGATGTTGAACACGACGCTGTCGACGTTCTCGTCCGAGAACACCATGTCGAGTGCGTTCGCCACCCGCTCGGCCTTCGCCCCGCCGCCGATGTCGAGGAAGTTCGCGGGCGCGCCACCGTAGTAGTCCACGAGATCGAGCGTCGTCATCACGAGGCCTGCGCCGTTGCCGACGATGCCGACGTTCCCCTCCAGTCGGACGTAGTCGAAGCCGTACTCGTTTGCCTGCGCCTCGAGTTCGTCCTCTGCCGCCTCCTCTTCCATCTCCGCGAGCTCCGGCTGGCGAAACAGAGCGTCGTCATCGATGTTGAGGACGGCGTCCGCAGCGACGACCTCGCGGTCTTCGGTGAGCATTAGCGGGTTAATCTCGGCGTCGGCACCGTCGCGATCGTCCCATATCTTGTACAGCGACGTGAGAACGCCCGCCACGTCGAGCGCCACGTCTCGGTCGACGCCCGCGTCGTAGACGGCCTTCCGGGCTTGGTAGGCCTGAAGGCCGAACGCGGGGTCGACGCGCTCGCGGGCGATCGATGCTGGCTGATTCTCAGCCACCTCCTCGATGTCCACGCCACCGCGCGTCGATACCATCGCCACGGGCCGACCGGCCCCGCGGTCCATCGTCACGCCGAGGTAGAGTTCGTCGACAAAGTTGACCGCTGCCTCAACGAGAAGGCAGTCCACTTGGTAACCCTTGATCTCCATCCCGAGGATGCGCGCTGCGGCCTCCCTGGCGTCCTCGGGGGTCTCGACAAGTTCGATCCCGCCTGCCTTACCGCGCCCGCCAACGTGGACCTGCGCCTTTATCGCCACTGGGAATCCGATCGATTCAGCGGCTTCGACGGCCTCATCGACGGTCGTCGCTAGCCGGGAGTCGGGGACGTCAATCCCGGCCTGAGCGAAGACCTGCTTGGCCTGGTACTCGTGGAGTTTCATCTTCATGCGCGACCGGGACCGATATGCGCTTAAATCCCGACGATTCTGGTGTTCGTTGGCGAGCGGACGTCGATCGCGAGGACCTACGCTGACGCCTGCCAGATCTGACCGGTCACGCCCACCACCACGCCGACGACTGCCGCGATCGTCCCGATGACGACCGGCAGGGCGACGAGGCAGGTGTTGTTCCCGTCGGAGATCCCGACCCGGAGCGGCACGAGTGAGACACTCGCGATCGAGTACGTCGGTGTCGTACCCGGACACGCAACGTCAGTACAGCCGAACGTCGGCCCGAACGCCACCGCCCACAGAAGCGCGACGGTCACGCCTACGGCAGCGAACAGAGTCCCGTAGCGGACGAGCGACACCTGAGTGTAGACGGCGGGAGTCCCGGAGAGCCTGTCGGTCCCCACCGATTATGAGGCTCCCCCTCATCTCCCCCGCCATGCGTGCAGTCAGGTACCACGACTACGGCGGACCGGACGTACTACGGGTGGATGAGGTCGCAGAGCCGACGCCAGCCCCCGACGAGGTCGTCCTGTCGGTCACGGCGGCGGCAGTGAACCCCGTGGACACGTACTTCAGAACCGGCGCGTACCGCGCGGCGGGCCTCCCGATGACGACCGGGTGTGACGCTGCGGGCGAGGTCGTCGCCGTCGGCGATGACGTGACGTCGTACGCACAGGGCGACCGTGCCCTCGCGACAGGGCTTTCGCGGACCCATCAGGGCGCCTGCGCGGACCAGGTCGCCGTGCCTGTCGACCGCGCCGCACATCTGCCTGCCGGTGTTGACCTCCGCGAGGCCGGCGCTGTCGGCGTCGCGGGCGTCACTGCCTACCGGGCGCTGGTCGACGATGCAGGCCTTGATCCGGCCGAGGACCTCTTAATCCACGGCGGGTCGGGCGGCGTCGGTCACCTCGCCGTTCAGGTCGGCGCGGCCACGGGCGCGAACGTCGTCGCGACCGCGGCGCGCGCGTACCACGACGACGTCATGGCCCTTGGGGCCGACACCGTTCTTGACTACGACCGCGAGGACCTGGTCGACGCCGTGCGCGAGGCGACAGACGGCGGTCCGGACGTAGTCCTCGACCACCGCCTCGACGAGTACCTCTCGTTCGACGCCGAGGTCGCGGCACAAGACGCCCGGATTATCGGTATCGGCGAGAATGAGTCGCAGGCTGGCTTCGAGAACGTCGGCCTCACACGCTCGAAGGATCTCACGCTCCGGTTCACCTCGATGTTCAATACGCCGTCGCTCGCTCGCGTCCTCGACCGCGTCGGGAGGATGCTCGCGAACGGTGATATGTCGGTTGAGGTCGCCCACAGCTACGACCTCGACGGAGTTGCAGAGGCCCACCGCGCGGTGATGGCAGACTCGTTCCTCGGCAAACTTGTCGTTGAGCCGTAGGCGGCCCGTTGGCTTTTTGTATCGTCGCGTGTCGAACTCAGTATATGCGATCGTCGAATAACGTGGCCGTCCCGCCCCGGCTGGTGTCGGCACAGGCGAAGCTGGTCTACCTCGCACTCGCCACAGACGGTCCGACGACTGTCAACGACCTCGCGACCCGCCTGAACGAGACGCGACTGGCGCTGCTTTCGGTTCTCCGAACGCTGGAGGACCGCGGACTGGTTGTGCGCGGGACCGAGGGGTTCGCGCTGGCCTGAGACTGGCCGTTCGGTGACACGCCGTAGAGCGCCCGGCGGTATCTTGAAACGAACCGCGACCAACGCACAGTTATGCCGGTCTCTTACGACTTTAGTGGGCAGGTGGCGGTCGTGACGGGCGCAGCGGGCGTACTCGGCGGCGCTGTGGCAACGCGCTTTGTCGACGCGGGCGCGTCGGTGGTCGCCGTCGACGTTGTCGACCCGGTGGACGCTGCGGTACCAGACGGCGCGACCTACCGGCAGGCCGACCTCACGGATGAGGAGACGGTCGCGGCGTTGTTCGAGGCTGTCGCTGAGACGGAAGGCCGAATCGACGCCCTGACGAACGTCGCCGGGACTTGGCGCGGCGGCGACCCTGTCGACGAAACGGCCGTCGAGACGTTCGACCTCCTCTTCGACGTCAACTTGCGGACGGCGTTTCTCGCGACGAAACACGCCCTGGCCCACCTCCGAGAGACGGAGGGCGCGGTCGTCTCAGTGTCGGCGCGGTCGGGGCTGTCGGGCGGAGAGGGCGACGCGTTCTACCGCGCTTCGAAGGCCGGCGTGAAGATACTCACCGAGTCTGTCGCAGAAGAGAACCTCGGCACGGTGCGGGCGAACTGCGTCCTCCCGAGCGTCATCGACACGCCGATGAACCGAGAGATGATGTCCGGCGCTGACTTTTCGGCCTGGGTCGATCCAGCCGACATTGCCGACGTGATGCTCTTTCTCTGCTCCGACGGCGCGGCGCCGACCAGCGGCGCGGCGGTGCCAGTTTACGGCGAGGCCTGACTGGCCTGCGCCGTCGGCGGACGTACCGACGTGGGCCGCGCGTTGGGTGGCAGTCCTGGGTGAGGGCGAGGCGGCCACTGCCCCGAAACGCTTTCCTCCGGGGAATCTAACCACCGTTTTATGACGGGTGGCCCGCCGTGACGATGCGAGAGCGGCTTGAGGAGCTCCGCGAGAAGCGACGACGCGCGCGACTTGGTGGCGGCGAGGAGCGAATCGAGGCCCAGCACGACCGCGGTAAAAAGACCGCTCGTGAACGGATCGACTACCTCCTCGACGAGGACACGTTCACCGAGATGGACCGGTTCCGGACCCACCGAACAGCCACCTTCGGGATGGAGGAGACCCAACCCCCAGGCGACGGCGTCGTGACCGGCTACGGCAGTGTCAACGGCCGCACGACGTTCGTGTTCGCACACGACTTCACCGTCTTCGGCGGCTCTTTAGGCGAGGTGTTCGCCGAGAAGGTGACGAAGCTCATGGATCGTGCCGTTGAGGTGGGCGCACCCGTCGTCGGCCTGAACGACAGCGCGGGGGCCAGAATTCAGGAGGGTGTTGCCAGCCTCGCTGGCTTTGGAGAGATATTCCGACGTAACACCGAGGCGTCCGGTGTCGTCCCCCAGATATCCGTGATCATGGGGCCTTGTGCTGGCGGCGCGGTCTACTCGCCTGCGCTCACCGACTTCACGATAATGGTGGAGGACACGAGTCATATGTTCATCACCGGCCCAGACGTCATCGAGACAGTCACCGGTGAGCAGGTTGGATTCGAGGAACTCGGCGGCGCGCGTACTCACGCCGGCACGTCCGGGGTGGCACACGCCGCCGTCCCCGACGAGGAGTCGGCGCTCGACCGGGTCGCCCTCCTGCTCTCGTACCTCCCGCAGAACAACGTCGAGGATCCGCCCCGTGTTGACCCGTTCGACGACCCACAACGGGCCGACGAGGAACTCGAATCGATCGTCCCCGACGAACCTCGCAAGCCCTACGACACGACCGAGGTGATCGGCCGGATCGTCGACCAGAACTCGTTCACGCAGGTTCACGAGCGGTTCGCCGCAAACATCGTCTGCGGGTTCGCGCGTCTCGACGGCCGGTCGGTCGGCGTGGTGGCGAACCAGCCCCGCGTGAACGCGGGCACCCTCGATATCGAGGCGTCGGAGAAGGCAGCGCGGTTCGTCCGCACCTGCGACGCGTTCAATGTCCCCATCCTCACCCTCGTGGACGTCCCCGGGTTCATGCCCGGCACCGATCAGGAACACAACGGGATCATCCGGCACGGTGCCAAGCTTCTGTACGCCTACTCGGAGGCGACCGTTCCGCTCCTGACTGTCATCACGCGGAAGGCTTACGGCGGAGCCTATGACGTGATGGCCTCGAAGCATCTTGGTGCCGACGTCAACTACGCGTGGCCGACCTCCGAGATCGCGGTTATGGGCCCGCAGGGCGCGGTAAACGTCCTCTATAGCGACGAACTCGAGGCCGCAGACGACCCCGAGGCCCGCCGAGACCGGCTAGTCGCCGAGTACCGCGAGGAGTTCGCGAACCCCTACACTGCCGCCGACCAGGGCTATCTCGACGACGTCATTGAGCCAACCGAGACACGGCCGCGCCTCGTCCAGGACCTCGCGGTCCACGCAAGCAAACGCGACGACCTCCCGGACAAGAAACACGGGAACCTGCCGTTGTGATTGAGGATATCTCGGGGCTCGACGACGCGGAGCCCGACGAGGCGGCTGCGGTTGTCGCAGCCGTGCACGCCCACCTGCGGGACGGACGGGTCGCGCCATCGGCGCCGCCGGAGACGTGGGACGGAGCGCGATGGGCGTTTGCGGGGCGAGCCCGGGCACTCGGCGGCCGGCCGGTTCGTCTCCCGGACACCGCGCCGACTGACGCGTGGACCGCGGCGGGTCGGGCCGACCGGCTCTAACTTATAACATTTCGAGGAGAATACCTGCGGCTTTAGCCGCAGGATGAATCCGACAACACGGAACCAATCCACGTTCGACGGCTAGTCCGAGATTACTAATCCATGTCTTGGAGTGGCAGGCAACCGTGTTCAGATGTAGGAATTAGGTTGGGAACGGAGCGATTTCCACCCAGTCCTACGATGGCGGCCTGCCCGCCCCAAGCAATCAAACAGTAATCGGAACCAG